>NZ_JARBDC010000001.1:0-428355 GCF_036577625.1 Paenibacillus sp. GYB003
CCGCCGCAGCGCGATCCGCCCGCTCGTCGTCCGCCGCGCGCCCGCTGCCGCCGCGACCGGGCCGCATTCGGCCGACCGCATCCAGCCGCGGGCGCAAATCGGCGGCGTGCGGGCCGGAGGCCGCCCCCCGGTACAGCTCCCGCTCCTCCAGCAGCCCGGCGAGGCAGCACGCCGTTTCGCCGAGACCGAGCGGGATTGCGGCGATGACCATATGGGCGAGCCGCGGATGCAGCCCGCTCTCCGCCATCGCCCGCCCGTGCGCGGTAATCGCGCCCCGGGCGTCGAGCGCTCCGAATTGCGCCAGCAGCTCCCGCGCCTGACGGTACGCCGGCGCCGGCGGGACGTCGAGCCAGCGCAGCTCGGCCGGGTCGGCCGTTCCCCAGACGGCCAGCTCGAGCGCGAGCGGCGCCAGGTCGGCTTCCCGCATTTCCGGCGTTCCGTGCGCCGCGAAATAAGCCTCCTCCTGCTCCGTCCAGAGCCGGTAGCAGACGCCCGGTCCGAGCCGGCCGGCCCGCCCGCGGCGCTGGTTGGCCGAGGCGATCGTCACGCGCACCGTTTCGAGCCGGCTCATCCCCGTTTGCGGCGAAAATTTCGAAACGCGCATCCATCCGCCGTCAATGACGATGCGCGTCCCTTCGATCGTCAAGCTCGTCTCGGCGATCGACGTGGCGAGCACGACTTTCCGGACGCCGGGCTTCGCCGGCGCGATCGCCCGGTCCTGCGCGTCCTGCGGCAAATTGCCGTGCAGCGGCAGCACCTGTACGTCGCCCGGCAAGCCGAGCTCGGCAAGCGCCTCCGCCGTTCGCCGAATTTCGCCCGTACCCGGCAGGAATACGAGCGCGTCGCCCTCCTCCTCGCCGAGCGCCCGAACAACCGCCCGCGCCGCCGCATGCTCCAGCCGGCCTTCCGGCTTTCGCGGCAAATAGCGCGTCTCGACGGGAAAAACCCGTCCTCCGCATTCCACGATGCGGGCGTCGTCCAGCAAAGCCGCGACCGGCGCCGCGTCCATCGTCGCCGACATGACGAGCAGCCGCAAATCTTCGCGGAACAGCTCGCGCGACTGCAGGCAGAGCGAAAGTCCGAGATCGGCGTGAACGCTCCGTTCGTGAAATTCGTCGAAAATGACGAGTCCGACTTGCGCCAGCATCGGGTCGGACTGCAGCATGCGGGTCAATATGCCCTCGGTAATCACTTCGATTCGCGTCCGCGGTCCGACGCGCGTATCCGTTCGGACCCGGTAGCCGACCGTCCGACCGACCTCCTCCCCGAGCAGGGAAGCCATATAAGCCGCCGCCGAACGGGCGGCCAATCGTCTCGGCTCCAGCATGACGATTTTTCGTCCCGCCAGCCACGGCGCATCGAGCAAAGCGAGCGGCACGCGCGTCGTCTTTCCGGCGCCGGGCTGCGCCACGAGTACGGCGCTCCGCCTTCCGGCCAGCGCCTCGCGCAGCTCCGGCAGCGCGGATTCGATCGGCAGCTCGTTCACGTCTGTTTCCCCCATCGCCCGGCGCGTCGCAAAACGACCGCGCCGCGGCTTCGTATTGTTGTCCCGTTTCAGTATACCGAAGCCGGGCCGCGCGCTTCAACCGTTTCATAACCGGACCCGGCCGTAGTATAATGGTCGTACCGTTAACGAGAAGAAAGGGAACGACCGTGACGACTTCCATGAACAAACGCAGCTTTTACCGAATGACGCTGCCCGTCCCTTTGTCCGGCACGCTGAAAATAATCGGCATGGGCCGCCAAAAGCTCGATTCGAAGCTCGCGCCCGTTCTCATCCGCGATATCGGGGCGGGCGGCATGCGCATGCACGCCAAGATGCAGTTTCCCGTCTCGCCGGACCTGCTGCTCGAATTCCGGTTCGTGCTGTTCCATGCGGAGCATAAATGCTTGGGCACGATCGTCCGGAAATCGATCCTTGCCGGCGACGTTTCCGAATACGGCATCGTCTTTTCCCTGGACGAAAACGAACGGCGGCAGCTGCTGCAGCATTTGAACCGGCTGCATGTCAGGCTTCGCGCTTCGGCGATTTTGCCGAGCTGCAGCTTTTGCACCGACGAGCAATACGAGTCGTTTTACCGGACGCCGCTGTCCGCCGGCGCAAAGCCGGACTCGGGCGTTCCGTCCGCGAAATAAGCCTTCTCCGGCATCAAGCGCGTCCCGTCCCGGGCGCGCTTGTTCGCGTTCGTCCGCCTTTTCGTCATAATCGTTCATAGATTCGGCATATGATGGGTAACCATAAGAGGTAGGAACAACCATGTTATGCGGAGGTCGAAGCGATGAACGAAATCGTCAAAAAAATGTTGGCACTGGGCATCGGCATCACGGTCGCCAGCAAAGAGAAAATCGAAAGCGTCGTCGACGAGCTGGTCAAAAAAGGGGAAGTCGCCCCCGCCGAGTCGAAGGAGCTGGTGGCGAGGCTGATCGAAAAAGGGGAAGAAAGCCGGCAGGAAATGGGGCGAACGATGCGCGAGACGATGCAGAAGCTGCTCGCCGAGCTGGACGTCGCGACCAAGCAGGACATCGAACGGCTGGAGCAGCGGCTCGACCGGCTCGAAGCTCCGCCGTCGTAACCGCCGACAACGTTTGAAGGGACTGTTGCGCACATGATCGGCCAGCGGCTTCGCCATATCAATCGGTATCGGGACATCGCCCTCGCCTTGACCCGCCACGGCTTCGGCTTCGTCGTCGAAGAAATGGACATCTTCCACCTGCTGTCCATTCCCGGGCGGCTCGGTCTCGCTTCGCCGAGAACCGACAAAAAATCGGTCGGCGAACGGTTGCGCGGCGTCCTTGAAGATCTCGGGCCGACGTTCGTCAAGCTGGGCCAGATCGCCAGCACCCGTTCCGATCTGTTCCCGCAATCGATCGTCAAGGAGCTGGAAAAGCTTCAAGACGACGTTGCGCCGTTTCCGTTCGACGACGTCCGGGACACGATCGAAGCCGAGCTCGGCATGGAGCTTGAACACGCGTTCGAATCGTTCGATCCGGTTCCGGTCGCCGCGGCCTCGATCGGGCAGGTGCATATCGGCACGCTCCGCACCGGCGAGCGCGTCGCGGTCAAGCTGCAGCGTCCGGCCGTCGCCGAAACGATCCGCACCGATCTCGCCATTTTGCAAAATTTGGCCGTTCTCGCCGAAGCGCGCTTCGACTGGGCGAAGCATGCGCAAATTCGCCAAATGATCGATACGTGGGGCGGCGCGCTGCTTGACGAGCTCGATTATGCGACCGAAGCGAAGCATACGGAGGCGCTCGGCAGCCGGTTCCGGCACGATCCGCATATCCGCTTTCCCCGCGTGTTCGCCGAATACAGCACGAAGCGGATGCTGACGACGGAGTTCGTCGACGGGGCGAAGCTGAATGCGCCCGAACGGCTGCGCGATATCGGCGGCAACCCGAAACGGATCGCCGAGCGGCTGCTCGGAGCCGTGCTGACGCAAATTTTTATCGACGGCTACTTTCACGCCGACCCTCACCCCGGCAACTTGATGGCGCTGCCCGGCGATGCGGTCGTTTTTTTGGACTGCGGCATGACGGGGCGGCTCACGCCGGAGACGAAGCAGCATTTCGCCGACCTGATTATCGCCTTGATGCGGCAAAGCTCTCCCGGCGTCATCCGCGCGATTATGCGCATGGGGATCGTGAACGAGGATGTGGATATGGAGCGGCTGCGTCGCGACGTCGACCAGCTGCGGGACAAATACGCTACGGTGCCTCTGCGCGACGTCAGCATCGGCGAGGCGGCGAACGACCTGCTGAGCGTCGCCTATCGGCATCGCATCCGGATTCCGACCGACTTCGTGCTCGTCGGCAAAACGCTCGTCACCGTCGAGGGGCTTGTCAAGCAGCTCGACCCGGACATCAGCATCATGCGCATCGCCGAACCGTTCGGCAAACGGCTGCTGCTGGAGCGCGTTCGTCCCGGCAAGCTCGTCGAGAACGTGAAGGAAGAGCTGTCCGAATTCGCCAAGCTGCTGTTACATTTGCCGAAGCACTTGAACGACATCGTGTCGTCGCTCAAAAAGAACAAGATCGAGCTCGCGCTCCCCGACTCCGACAAGCTGCTCCGCAAGCTGGACCGGATCATTAACCGGATCTCGTTCAGCATCGTCCTGCTCTCGTTCAGCATCATCATGTCGGGGCTCATTATCGGCTCGTCGCTGAACCGGCAGGCGAGCATGCTGTGGCATATACCCGCGCTCGAGATCGGCTTCTTGATCGCGATATTCCTGTTCGTCTGGCTGATCCATTCCATTTTCAAATCGGGGCGGTTTTAGCGGCTACAGCAGCACTTTCATAAACCGATCGGGCGTCGTCCCCGGCTCCATCGCGAACGAGACGTGAACGGATTTGCCGTCGGGATGCTCGAAATATTGCCCGGCCAGCTCGAATCCGCGCTGCTCCGCGATCCGGTACAGCTTCGGGAACGATTGCGCGGCGGCGATCGCCTCCGTCTTGCCGGCGTACGCGTGCAGGACGATCGGCTCGCGTTCCGAATACAGGTTGATGACGACATGATATCGCCCTCCCGCGGTTTCCTCTACGTACAGCTCGTACCGGTGGTCAAAAGTGTGATATACGTTTCCCATCGCTTCTCGATCATCCTTTCCGCTGATCCTATCCATTTCGACGCGTAACCGCGCTACTCCTGCACCGCCGGCGACGAATCGGGAGGCCGCGATACGGTTCCCCCCTCGAACAAACGCACCTCGTTCAAACGGACGGCTTTGCGCTCGTCGTCCTTGTTGCCGATCACCTCGAGCAGCCGATACACGACCGACTCTTTCTCGGACAAGTCGATATGGAACGTCGTCAGCTGCGGCACGCTCATGCGGACGAAATCGGTCATCCCCCAGCCGATCAGGCTTTTCTCCGACGGCACGCCGATCCCTTGATCTTTAAGCCGCAGCAGCGCCCCGAACTGGATGAGCGTATTGGCGCAGAAGGCCGCCGTGTATCCGATGCCGAGCACGTCCATTCGGGCGCACAGCTCGTACCCGTCCTCGTCTTTGCCGACCTGCACGAGCGACTTGTCGAACGGAAGCCCGGCTTCCGCCAGCGCCTTCTTATACCCTTCGAGCGTTTTTAGGTGTACGGGGTTGTCGATTTTGCCGCTGAACAGCGCGATCCGGCGATGACCGTACCCGATCAAATAACGCGTCGCCTCGTACGCGATCCGGACGACGTCCGGCTCCACCACGTTGATCCGTTCGCGATCCGTGCTGCTGAACACGACGTACGGCACGCCGGACCGCTCCATTACGGCAAGCATCCGCTCGTCGATATCGCCCGACAGCACGACGCCGCATATTTCCTTGTTGCCCAGACATTTGTCCAGCCGGGCGTAATCTTTGTTCGTCGAGCTTATGTTCATGAACAGCAGCCGGTAATCGAGACGGTTCGCGACGTTTTCGATCATTTTCAGATCGGTCGCGTACAGCGGATCGTCCGAGGCGCGGTTGCACAAAATGTAGCACAGCTTCGGCGACGATTCGGCGTCGCGGTAACCGAGCTCCCTGGCGGCCCGCCATATGTTGTTTCGCGTCTCCTCGGAGACGGTGCTGTTCGGCGTATTATTGAGCACGAGCGAAACCGCCGTGCGGGAAATGCCCAGGTAGTCGGCTATCTCTTTTTTCGTAACGGACAAAGGCGCCCTCCTCCGCGTGAAAATCGAACAGGCCGCCGCCGGCATTCCGGAAGCAGCCTTGTTCGCCGGCGGGGGCGCCGTCGACGGTTTGATCGTCGCCCGAGCCCCCCGGTTCGTCATTTATACCGTTTGATGAATTCGACCGCTTTGCGGATGTCGATTTCGGGCTGGTCTCCGACTTCGCGCTCGATCGTCAAGTAGCCTTTGTAGCCGATGTCGACAAGCGCCTGGAAATACGCGTCGAAGTCGACTTTCCCTTCGCCGAGCGGAACTTCCTTGAAAATTTCCCCGGAACGGACCATTTCGGCGATTTTGCCGTGATCCATCGGCTCGTAGCCGAGCGCGCCGTATATTTCGCGCGGATCCACTTCCTTGAAGCGGATGCCGTCCTTCACGTGCGTATGGACGATGTAGTCCTTCAGCGTATGTACGCCTTGGACCGGATCGTCGCCGGTCACCATGACCATGTTGGCCGGGTCGAAATTGACGGATACGCCTTTGCTGGACAGCGTGTCGAGAAAGCTTTTCAAATGCGCCGACGTTTCCGGGCCGGTCTCGATCGCGAAATAGCCTTCCATGCTGCTCGCGTATTGGCTCAGCTCCTCGCACGCCTTCTGCATCGTCTCGAACACTTCGCTATTAGGATCTTGCGGAACGATTCCGATATGCGTCGTCACGATATTCGTGCCCAAATCTTTGGCCAGGTCGAGAATGCGCTTCGACTTTTCCACCTTCGCCGCGTTCGCCGACTTGTCCTGGAAACCGTGGCCGCCCAGGTCGCCGCAAAGCGCGGAAATTTCCAGGCCGAGCGATTCGATGTACGATTTCAGCTCGCGACGGTCGGCCGCCGTCAAATGGGCCGGATCCATTTCGCCGCTGACGGCGTAAATTTGGACGCCTTCCGCGCCGACCTCCTTCGCCTTTTTCAACCCTTCGCGAACGCCGATCCCGAAGCTGTCGACGATGACGCCGATTTTGTTCGACAATTTCAACCGAAATCTCTCCTTCTTGATATGGAATTCGCCGCCGCGGCCGGCATGGCCGATGCGTTCGGCAAAAGCTTCCTTTTTCGAACGATAGATAGAAGCTAGTTTCCATTGTACTAGATTTCGCATGAAAAAAACCAGTCCCCCTCCAGCCGCGAAGGGGACCGGCTTGAACGATCAATACGATTCGGCCACTTTGCGGAGCGCGTGCGCCGTTTCCCGAACCGCCGCCTCGTCCGACAGCAGCACGTTTTGCGTCAGCCACAGCGCTTCCTTCTCGCAGATCCGCTCGCAAACCGGGCATTCGTAGACGCGCTCTTCCCCGGTCCACATTTTCGTCGTCTCCACAATCGAAACGTTGCGGTTGAGCGGGATGTAGCCGGTCGATATCGGGACGCCTTCGGCGGCCGCCTTGCGCGCGAAGTCGGCTTTGTCGACCCGCTCGGCGAACGAGCGCTCCAGCTTGAACATGTACAAATGGTAGGCGTGACGCGTTATGCGCGGATCGTCCTCAAGCAGGCGGATGCCTTCGACGTCCGCGAGCAGCTCGGTCAGCAGCTTCGCGTTTCGTTCGCGTCTCGCCATCTGCTCTTCGAGGCGCGTCATTTGCGCGAGCGCGATCGCCGCCTGAAACTCGGTCATCCGGTAATTTTGTCCGAACCGCTCGTGCTGGTACCACCCTCCCGAAGGAATGCGGCCGACGTTGCAGATCGACCAGGCGTTCTCCCAATACTCGCGATTGTTCGTCGTAACGATGCCGCCTTCGCCGGCGTTCAAGTTTTTGCTCGATTGCAGGCTGAACGTGCCCAAGTCGCCGATCGCCCCGACGCCCTTTCCTTCCCAGGACGCGCCGACCGCCTGCGCCGCGTCTTCGATCAGCTTCAAGCCGTGCTTCGCGGCGATTTGCCCGAGCCGCGTCATATTCGCCGGCGCCCCGGCCAAATGGACGGCGATAATCGCCTTCGTCTTCGGCGTGATGCGTTCTTCGACCTTTTCCGGGTCGATCAGCAGCGTATGCTCCTCGATGTCGGCGAACACCGGAATAATGCCGTACGCCAGCGCGGCCGACGCGGTCGCGATGAACGTATAGGGCGGCACGATCACTTCGTCGCCCGGCTTCAGGCCGGCCGCCTGCAGCGCCACCGTAATGGCGACGGTGCCGTTGACGACGCTGACCGCATGTGCGGCGTTTTGCAGCTCGGCGAATTTGCGTTCGAGCAGCGGCAGCTTCGGCTCATAGCCGGCTTTGGCCGCCGCGCCCGCTCCGCCCCATTTGCCCGATTCCAGCACTTCCTTCAGCAGCTTCAATTCCAGCTCGCCGTATATCGGCCATTCGGCCAGCGGCGTTCTCCGCGCCGGGGTTCCCCCGTCAATTGCCAGCTTCTCCAAGCGATCCTCTCCTGTCGCAGCCGCCTTTTGTCGTCATGCGGCTTTACGTACAGTTTAGAAGAAACCGAAGAGCGGCGTATGCCAATATGTAACCCGCGCCGGACATTTTTTGTCGCCACCCGCCAACGCAAAAAAAACGTCCTCCGCAGAAATCGCCTCGGGTCGGACGTTCGTTTGACACCCAATATCGATCGTTTTGCAAAATCGTAACGTTATTACGGCCGGCTCTGCTTGTCGACCAATTGCTGCTGCGCCATCCGGATCATTTCGCGGACCATCCTGCCCCCGATTTGTCCGCCGATTTTGCCGGCGTCCTCGGTTTTCAGCTGGCCGTTGTTTCCCGGCGACAACGGAATGCCGAGCGTTCGCGCCACCTCGAATTTGACGTTGTCCGGCTGCGCGGGGTTGACGGCATATCCTTCTTTCTGCATCACCGCCACCTTGAGCGAGTCGAGGCCCGGACCGGCTCCCGGAACGACAAGCGAATTTCTGCCGCGTCTTCTGGCCATATCATCACCTCATTTGTAACATGTCCAGCGGTCCGCCGGCCTATTCGGCTTTCCGGCATCCATTTGCTTCTGCTCGATAAGTATCGGTTTTCCTAGTATAATGGAAACAGAGACTATATAAGACGGTAAGGGGTAACTGGATGAATATCGCATTTTTCCTCATTCCGAAGCACGAGGTTGTTTATTTGACGGCGCAATCGACGCTGCGCCAGGCGCTCGAACGTATGGAATATCACCGTTATACGGCCGTTCCGGTATTGTCCGAGGAAGGCCATTATATCGGGACGATCACGGAAGGCGATTTGCTCTGGTTTCTCAAAAACGCCCCGGACGTTACGTTCGACAATGCGCACCGCCATCATGTATCCGCCGTTCCGATGCGCATGCAGAACAAGCCGGTCTATATCGACGCCAATATGACCGATCTCATTTCGAAGGCGAAGGTGCAAAATTTCGTCCCGGTCATCGACGATCGCGAGCAGTTTATCGGCATCGTGCCGAGAAGCTCCATTATCGAATATTGCTCGAGCCGGCTGTTCGCCGGTTCGGCCGCGGCGGCGAAGGAATAAGCCCGGCGATTTTTGCAATCTGGCTTCCGGCATGGTATCGTTAACGTGAAAGATCGGACCACCGAAGCGATAAGGAGGAATGCCTGCCTATGAATTGCCCGGTATGCGACGGCGTGAAAATGCGCGAAGTGGAGAAGGACAACATCATGATCGACATTTGTCCTTCCTGCAAAGGAGTTTGGCTCGACCGCGGAGAGCTCGACAAGCTGATGGAGGGCGTCCGCGAGGTGCGGGAGCCGTTCGGCAAATGGTACGAGGACCAGGACAAGTACCGCCAGCCGTCCTACGACGATCGTTCCCACTCGTACGGCAAGCATGATTCGCACGATCCGAGATATCCGAAGCACAAGAAGAAGAAAAACGCCTTGGACATTTTCGGCGATTTGTTCGATTAAGCCGAGTCGATCTCAGAGGCATAAGAAGGGCCGGACGGCAGCTGCCGTTCGGCCCGTTTTTCATTTTTCGCCGGCCGACTCAAAACTTGAAGTCGTCGTCGGTCAGCTGCTCCACGTTCGTCGCGCGCACGTACCCGTTTCCTTTTTTCGAGAAAAAGTCGTGCTGCTTCGTCCGCGTGCTGATGCCGTTGAACACAATCGGGTTGACGTCCTCCTCCGGAAACGTCGGATCGAGCCCGAGATTCATTAACGCCTTGTTGGCGTTGTAGCGGACGAACTTCATCACCTCGCCCGCCAAGCCGACGTCGGCATACAGCTCGGCCGTGTACCGCTCCTCGTTGCGATGCAAATAATCGAGCAGCCCGTGGAACGTCTCGAGCGCTTCCTTCCGTTCGTCCGGCTCCAGCGAGCCGTATACCTCCTGGGCGAGCACGCCGACGTACAAGCCGTGAATGCTTTCGTCGCGCAAAATCAAATCGATGATTTCGCCGCTGCTCGTCATTTTCCCCTGCCCGGCCAAATAAAGCGGGTAAAAAAATCCGCTGTAAAACAAGTAGCTTTCCAGCAAAACGGAGGCGGCCATCGCCAAATACAAGTCTTTGGGCGTCTCGATCGAGCGGTAATAGGCCGCGATCGTCTCCGCCTTCGTTTGCAGGCAGCGGTTGTTCTCGACCCAGCGGAACACCCCGTCGATTTCCTCGGTCGTCGCCAGCGTCGTGAAAATGCTGCTGTACGACTTCGCGTGAATTTGCTCCATCATGCCCATGAAGCCGAGCACCGCCTTGCGCTGCAAGCCGTCGACGTGCTCCATCATTTTCGGCATGCCGACGCCGCCCTGCACCGTATCGAGCAGCGTCAGGCCGCCGAGCACTTTCATGTACAGCTCCCGCTCGCTGTCGGATAACGTCATCCACGACATTTTGTCGTCGGACAACGGAATTTCTTCGTCGGTCCAAAACTGCATAATGTTTTGGCTCCAAAACGCGGCCGTAAAGTCGTCGTCCGGCCGGTTCCAGTTGACGGCACGGAGCGGCCCTTTTCCGCCTTCGTTCATCGTGTTCTCCCCTCTCGCTCTGGCGCGCCCGACTTCCTTAGACCGAGCAGCTGACGCATTCTTCGACGGACAGCCGGTTCGTCCGCGTGTAATACAGCGACTTCAGCCCTTTTTTCGCCGCGTATATGTAATACCGGGCCAGCTGCCTCGTCGTCACGTCGCTGTTCACGTGCAGAACGGTCGAAATGCCTTGGTCGACGTGCGTCTGGATTTCCGCGATCAGATCGAGCACCTTGAACTGATCCATATTGTAAGCGGATTTGTAGTAAAAGAAGTTGTCGCGATTCAAATACGGCATCGGGTAATACGTCGTCGAATTCGCGTACGTCCGCGTCTCGATCTGCTCGACGATCGGCATGACGCTCGACGTCGCGTTTTGGATATACGAGATGCTTTGCGTCGGCGCGATCGCCAGCCGGTACGCATGGTACAGTCCGTGACGCGCGACCTCCGCCTTCAGCCTGCTCCAGTCTTCCGGCGACGGAAGGTCGATCCCTTCGAACATCGCCTTGACTTTGTCCGACGCCGGACGGAAATCTTCGCGCTCGTACCGTTCGAAGTAGGTTCCCTTTGCATATTCGGAACGCTCGAAGCCGTCGAAGACGATCCCGCGCCCGCGGGCGATGTCCATGCTCTTCTCGATCGAGTAATAGTTCATCGCCATGAAAAACGCTCTCGCGAATTCGATCGCTTCCGCGCTATCGTAGGCGATTTTGTTTTTGGCGAGATAGCCGTGCAGGTTCATCGCGCCGAGCCCGACCGAGTGCAGCTCGCGGTTCGCCTTCGCGACGCCCGGAGCGTTCGAGATATGGGTCATGTCGCTGACCGCCGTCAAGGCGATCATCCCCTCGTGCACCGATTCGCGGATTTTGCGCCGTTCCATCACGTTCGCGATGTTCAGCGAAGCGAGGTTGCAGCTGATGTCGCGGCGAATCGTATCGGCCGCGCCGTAATCGCCGATTTCCGACGTTTCCTGAAGCTGGAAAATTTCCGTGCACAGGTTCGACATTTTGATCGAGCCGATATCTTTCAGCGCATGGACGCGGTTCGCGTTGCTGCGGTTCATGATGTACGGATAGCCGGATTCGAGCTGGATCGTGGCGATTTTGACGAGCATGTCGCGGGCGCTCATGACGATCTTTTTGCGTACGCGGTCGTCGGCCAGCAGCTTGTCGTACATGTCGTCCATGTTCAAATCGTCCATATGGACGCCGTAAGCGCGGTACACGGAATACGGCGCGAAGACGTGCAGCGGTTCGTTCCGTTCGGCCAGCTCGTAAAATTTGCCCGGCACGATCAGGCCGATCGACAGCGTCTTGAGCCGCGTCTTCTCGTCGGCGTTAATTTTTTTGCTGTCGAGAAACTCCATGACGTCCCAGCCGAAAATGTTGTAATAGCCGGCGCCCGAGCCTTTGCGCTGCCCCATCTGGTCGGCGTACGAGAACGCGTCCTCCATCAGCTTCAATACCGGCATGATGCCTTTGGCCGCGCCTTCGACGCCTTTGATCGGCTCGCCGCGCCCGCGCAGCTTGGACAGGTTGACGGCGACGCCGCCGCCGATTTTCGAAAGCTGCATGCACGTGCCGATGCCGTAATTGATCGAATTGAGCGAATCGTCGAGCTCGAGCAGGAAGCACGACACCATCTCGCCTCTGCGGCTTTTGCCGGCGTTCAGAAACGTCGGGGTCGCCGGCTGCAGCCTGCGCTCCATCATCGATTCCGTCAGCGCGCGGGCCGACTCCATATCGCCCCGCGCCAAATGCAGCGCGACGATGGCGACCCGATCCGGAAAATGCTCCAAATACTGCGAACGGTCGTCGCTTTTCAACGCGTAATCCGTATAAAATTTCGACGCGGCCATGTAGGAAGGAAACTCGAAACGATAGCCGTGGGCGATGCCGTATATGTATTCCACTTGTTCCATTGTATAGGTTTCGAGCACGTTTTCGTAAAAATCGTTCTCGATCATGTAGCGGATTTTATGCGCCGTGTCGGGAAAACGGACGCTTTTGCGCTCCACTTCCTCCATGAAGGCGTCTACCGCCTCACGGTCTTTGTCCAGTTGGAAAAATCCTTCTTCGTCGCGCTGCATCAGCATATTGTTCAATTCAATGTGCCGCAACCGCGTTCACCTCCCGTACGAATCGTTCGACGTCGGCCGATGTGCCGGCCAGCTCGAATTTGCCGAGTATCGGCACGTTGTACATCGCCGCGATCCGGTCGGCGCTGCGCGCGAACCCTTCGCCCCAGTTGCGGTTGCCGCTGGCGGACACGCCGACGAGCCTGCGATAGTTGCGCTTCAGAAACGACAGCGTCTTCTCCGGCGCTTGGCCGAAGCCGGTCGTATACGTGACGAGCACGAACGGCTCGTCGACGGTCATCTCGCTCTCGATCGGGACGGCCGGCATGTTCAGCTTGCCGACGAACCGTTTCACATTCCCCGTTTTGGAGTCGTAAACGATCAACATGATGTGCAATATCCCCTTTCCAACTACCCGGGGCCCCCAACACGACGCTTTTCGGCCGCATGAAAAAAGCGCATCGGCGATACGGCCGGATGCGCCGAATGCGTGCAGCCTAAAAAAGCGAAGCTGGCAGCTTAACGACGAAACGGACACCGTGCCTATCGACCGTAGGGCTTGTGTCGATAACGGGCAGGTCTCCTGGCTCGGGAATCGGGCGACTCGCGTCCGCCTTCCCGGCATAAGAGCCAGTGGCCTAATCGGACGAAATCTACTCCCTTACAGTGGCGGGACCGCGCCGGCTTCGCACCGGACTTCCCTATTAAGCTTTATCCGTCCGCTAGACGGAAAAGCACCCGTTACAACAATATGTAGTTTGTATGTAATAATTTATATCAATATGTTGTGCTTGTCAATGCAAGCGGCCCTCTATTTTTATGCGAATAGGGGTAGACATTTCGGGAACGGCCCAACGGCTTGGCGTTTCGGCTCTATGAAAATCGCCGACAGCTTTTTTCATAGAGCGACAAAAAAAGACCTCCCCGCGAAGAGGAGGATCGGCCGGAACCGGCGCCTTCAGATGACATAGTCGAGCACATATTCCTCGACCGGCTTATACGTGTTCGTCTCCGCCAATGGCGGGGCGTACAAATGCAGCGAAACGGCGCGCCGGACGCCCGGGTTGCTCATCCGGTGAATTTGCTTGGCGGGAGCCTCGATGCGCCGGCCTTCCGGCACCCGGCATTGCGCGACGAGGAACGCTTCCCCGCCGCCGCCCGTCCGGTACGTCGCATTGAGCATCGCGCCTTCGAGCAGCAGGGCGCAGCCGACGGAACGGCCGTGATCGTGGACGAACGTTTCGCTCCCGGGCGGAATATGAACGACGATCGCCTCGACGTGATCGGAACGGAACAGCACGTTGCGGCCGTAAGGCAGCCGGTCGGGCTCGGTCACGTACGGGGCGATCAGCTCGGCCGTCGCGCCGATCGCGTCCAGCGCCTCGTGCAGCTCCCGCAGCGACGGCTGCCGCAGCGACGACAGCACGTCGTCAACCCGTTGTTTGAACAGCATGGGACACCCTCCCCGAAGTCAGGGCGTTTACCGCCTTACCCATCTATATGTGCCCATGGCCCGAACGGTTCGGGGCGGCGCGCTTCGGCCGCGCCTATTCTTCTCGATCGGTCCCAATCGGCTTGAATACCGTCGTGCCGACGTTTCCGGCTCCGAGCGCGGGCGGTTCTTCGCCTGTCGCGCCGCGGTAGCAGTGGCGAAGCAGCAGGCGGATCTCGTGCCACTGCACGCTCCGCAGCCAATAAGCCGTCCGTTCGTCCCGCTCCCGCTCCGTCTGCCGTTCCACGGCATCGACGAACAAGTACGGATCCCAGCCGTCGGCTTTCGCAAGCGCCTTCAACAAATCCTTGCCCGGGCCTTCGTCCAACGCCGCCAGCCCCGACGGTCCCGACAACAGCTCGGCGGCCGCCCGGTGCAGCTCCGGAAAGATCGGGTGCCGGCCGACGCGTTTCATCCAATATTTCGAGTTCCAATAGTCGCCTTCCATCCGGTGCATGATGCCGTGCCAATAGCTGCCCGTTTCCGTCTCGACGTTTTGCGAGATATCATGGGAAGCGTCCAGGCTGTCGTTCCACGCATGCAGCCCCGCGATAAAAGACAGCGCGTCGGACTTGCTTCCGACGGCAAGCCGGCCGACCCATTCGTCCGCCTGCGCGGCGATCGCGGCATCCAGCTCCGCGTTCCAGACGGCCGCAGGCTTGAGCGATTGAAGCGGCCTCCGGGCCGCCAACGTTTGCGCCAAGCTCCACATTCGGCGTCCCCCTCCTGTTCGACATTCCATTTGCGTGCGAAAAGGGCGCCCCGCACCGGCGAAGCGCCCCGCGTTTCCTTCCGGAGCGATGTCGTTCGTCTTACAGCGCCCGAACCATGCCTCCGTCGACGAGCACCGCTTGTCCGGTAACGTACGTATTGGCGAACGAGCCGAGATAGACGATCGTTCTGGCGAACTCTTCCGGCGTCCCGTACCGGCCGAGCGGAATTTGCTGCAAATGCTGCATCCGGATTTGCTCCTCCGACGCGCCCCTTTGTTCGGCCGCGCGGCGGTCCAGCTCCACGATGCGGTCCGTCTCGATCCGACCCGGCCCTACCGTATTGACGAGAATCGCGTCTTTGCCGAGCTCGGCGGACAAGCTTTTCGTGAGCGCGTATACGCCGGCCCGAAATACGTTGGACAAAATCAAATCGGGAATCGGCTGCTTGACCGATACCGACGTCAAATTGACGATCCGTCCTCCGCCCTGCTTCCGCATATGCGGCAGCGATTCGCGAACGAGCCGGACGACGCTCATCAAGTTTTGTTGAAACGCCGCCTCCCACGCGTCGTCGTCGAACTGATCGAAGCCTCCTCCGGGAGGACCGCCGGCGTTCGTGACGAGCACGTCCAACCGGCCGGTCCATTCGACCGCCGCCCGGATCAGTCCGGCGATGTCGTCCTTCCGGTTTACGTCGGCGACCGCCGTCAGCGCCTCGCGACCCGTCAGCCGCTCGATTTCCGCTTTCGCCGCGGCCAGATGGTCGCCATTGCGGCTGGCGATGACGACGTTCGCGCCTTCGCGGGCGAACTGGATGGCGCTCGCTTTGCCGAGCCCTTTGCTTCCCGCCGTCACGACGACCGTTTTATTTTGCAGCTGCAAATCCATTTCGCGTTCGCTCCTTTGTCTTCGTGTCGGTTAAAAGATCGCATGTTTCTCTTGCTGCGTCAATTTGCGCGCCGGAATATCGAGCACCAGCCTGCCTCCGGCCAGTCCCCAGATGCGGGACGCGTTCCGTTCGGCCATTTCGAGATTTTGCATCGCCGCGACGACGATCATGTTCTGGTCCTTGCAAAGTGCCCGCAAATCTTGCAGCACCTTCGTCGCCGACTCCGGATCGAGTCCTTTCGTCGGTTCGTCCGCCAAAATGACTTTCGCTCCCTGCGCAAGCGCTCTCGCGATGGCGACGCGCTGCTGCTCGCCCCCGCTCAGCTTGTCGGCCGGCAGCATTTTCGCCTTGTCGAGCAGTCCGACCCGCTCCAAATAATCCATCGCCAAAATATGCTCGCTCGTCGACATCGTTCCGGTCAGCTTGCGCCAAATCGGCACCTGGTAAAAACGGCCGCTGAACACGTTTTTCAGCGCGTTCTTTTTCGGATGCAGCGCGGGCCGCTCCTCGAGAAACGCCCATTCCTTGCGCAGCTTGAGCTTGTCCCCCCACTTTTTGTCGGAAAGCTCCGTGCCGTCGACGATAAGCTGCCCTTCGGTCCACCGCTGCTGCAGCGCGAGACAGCTCAGCAGCGTCGATTTGCCGCTCCCGCTCGCTCCGATCAGCACGACGAATTCGCCCTTGTCGACCTGAAAGCTGACTTTGGACAAAACGGTTTGGCCGTCCGTCAACGTTTTCGTTAAGTTGCGTACGATGATCATTGCAATATCATGGCTCCTTCTGCCCGGCGATGGCCTTCGTTCGGCCGGATGAAATCGTCTTTCGTTCCATTATATCACGATTTGCCGGACGATGAAGAACGGGGGCGGTAGCGCAACGCCACAAAGAAGCCGTCCTGCACCGCGATGCGATGCGGACGGCGTTATTCGTCATCGGTCAACCGTTCGAAGCCAGCATTTCGTCCGGAGCGAACTGCGGATTTTGCCGGAACGCTTCTTCCATGATCGCCATTTGCTGCCGGACGTGCTCCGGCGTCACGGTTAGCGGCTTCCCTTCGGTCAGCGTATCGTACAGCATATGGTAAAATGCGACGGCCGGCGCCGGATAAGCCGGACCTTCGCCGGATTTCCAGCTTCCGGCGTACCAGGTCAGCTCTTCCTTGCAGTAGACCGGCATGCCGTCCTCGTTGCTGAGCGGCTGCAAATCGAGCTCACGGTGCGGCGCTTCCTCCGGCTTGAAATATTTCCACTCGATCGCCGAATTGGTCGCCTTCAGCCCGCCGTTTTTCCCCTGAATCGAATACGTGGGGCCCGGATACGCGCAGCAGCTGGAAATTTCGATATCGAACAGCGGCTTGCCGGGGCTGTTCAATATCAATTTGCAGTAATCTTCCGCATCGCCGAAGCTGTTCGCGCTGTCCATACGGCATAGGATGCCCGGCAGCTTTTCGGTGCCCAGCCACTGCAGCGACAAATCGACGAAATGTGCGCCGGTATTGAGCAAATTGCCGCCGTTTCGGGATTTGAGCGTTTGCCAGTCCCAGCGGCGGGAGAAGCCGTTCGCGGCGATCGATATTTGCACGATGCGTCCGAGCACGCCGGAGTCGAGCACTTTATTGATTTCTTGGATGACGGGAAAATACCGGTATTGCTGAAAAATGGCGAGCACTTTGCCCGCGCGCTTCGATGCGGCGATCAGCCGGTCCACGTCTCCGATCGTGCGAGCCAGCGGTTTTTCGCAAAGCACGTGGAAGCCCGCTTCGAGCAGCTCCATCGAGACGGGGACGTGCAGATGGCTCGGCGTCGCATTGACGATCAGATCGAGATCGGTCCGCTTCATCATCTCGCGGTAGTCGCCGTACGCGTCGCAGCCGTAATCGGCGATCGCCCTGCTGCGCCGCTCCTCCAGCTCGTCGGAAACGGCCGCGATGACGTACTTGTCGCCCAACTTTTTCAACGTTTCGGCGTGAATGTTGCGGCCGCTCCGCCCTTGTCCGATAATGCCTACTTTAACCGGATTCGAAATCAAACGCTTTCACTCCTTCTCGCGGTATGCTCGCGAATCGATTAGAATGCCCGCTTTCCATTGTCATTATACTACCCTTCCTTATTTTGTTAAACGCTTTATTTGCATAAAAAACAGCCTCCGAAAAGGCTGCTTTGCGCTCGAACGCCGCATTCGCTGGCCGCGACGATCGGTCATATCGAAATCGTTTCTTTGCTTTTGAGCGGAAAACAAGCGATGTCGTGCTCGCCCAGCATCGCCGCGAACTTGCCGGTATCTTGGCGGATGACCGGAAACGTATCGTAATGAAGCGGAACGACCCGTTTCGCGCGCAGCCATCTGGCCGCATGGACCGCGTCCTCCGGACCCATCGTGAAATTGTCCCCGATCGGCAGAGCCGCAAGGGCGATGTCGTTCATTTCCCCGATCAGCTTCATGTCGCCGAACAGCGACGTATCTCCCGCATGGTATATCGTCTTGCCGTCCATCGTCAGCAAAATGCCCGCGGGCTGACCTGCATAATGGTATGTATCGCCTTCCCGCAGCGACGAACCGTGAAACGCCTGCGTATATTTGACGCGAAAGCCGTCGAAATCGTACGCTCCCCCGATGTTCATCGCGTGCGCGCGGGCGCCCAGCCGAACGCAATGCATCGCCAGCTCGAAGACGGCGACGATCGGGCAGTCGTTCCGCTTCGCGATCTCGATGCTGTCGCCGAAATGATCGTCGTGCGCATGGGTCAGCAGGACGGCATCCGCTTCGATCTCGTTCGGGGAAACGCCGGACGCCGGATTTCCGGATAAAAACGGATCGATAATCACCTTTTTGCCGCCGCTCTCCACGAACAGGCAGGAATGACCGAAATAGGTAATGTTCATGTCCAAATTCCCTCTTTCCTCCAATTTTCGCGACACAATTCCATTGTACATAATATCGGCCCGGGAAGCCAACGCTACGGAATGGAGGTGTGTAATTCCGATGACAACGTCCAAGCGCCGTAAAGAGAACGCGTGGAAAATGCGCAAACAAAATCAGCAGCCGCACGGGAAAATTACTTCGCTCAAGGAATTGTCGGATCGTTACGATCAAGGATATTAAACCCCTCTCAGCAGCATAACGAAACCCCGATGCCGGAACGCAGGCCGCTGCGGCGCCCGGTTCCTTCGGGGTTCGTTTCCGTTATGGCCCGGCCGCCGTCAGCCGTTTTTGCCGATGTTGTTGGCCGAGGCAGGGTAATCCTTCGCCTTGTCGGCATGCAGCGTGCGCGCCTCTTCCTTCAGGCTCGACATGTTTTGCTGCTCCTTGTACGCTTTGCGCCGATGATGGGGCATCCGATCGCACCTCCCGTGTGGTCGATTATCTTTCCTTTTGCTTGCCCGGAAGCTTCCGGTCCGGATCGCCTTTGCCGTGCGTTCTGCGATTTTTTTCGTCCTTCGCCTGCGTATCGCGCAGCTTGTTCACATACGATGTCGTATCGTCCATATGCGGCTTCCTCCTCCCTTTCGGAAAGACTTCGCCTTTAGGTTATCCAAAACGCGGGCCGGAAACGGCGAATGCCGGCTTGACAATTTCCGTCAACGCGAAGAAACTCCCTCCGCCGGTTGCGGAAGGAGTTTCGCGGCGCTTGGCCGGGTTACGCTTGCTGGCGGAAGAAGTTCCAGCCGCCGAGCTTTTCGGGATTGCCTTTGTCGTCCGGAAGCAAAGCTTCGTATTGGAGCGCCACCTTGCGGAACGCTTCGACGTATTGGTCGATCTGCTCCGGACGGAAATGCTTGAACCACGGCAGCGAATAGACGCGGGCGGCGATCCCTTCGGATATCGGCAAGCTGCCTTTCGGCTGGCGCACGTCGCGCGCCGCGTTCGCGATAATCGTCGGCTTGCCGTGGCCGTACACGTCCGCGTCATGCTGCAGCGGGTGAAGATGAAGCGGCAGGTTGCAGCCCGGGGCGATGCCGACGCCTTCCGCCCGAACCGCCTCGCAGAACCGGGTGACCGACAGCCCGCCGAGCTCCTCCGGCACGTAATGGCCGTGGGTCGCATACCAGCCGCCCATCGTGCTGCCCGAGCCTTTCGGCGGACGGTGCGCCCGGAGACCCGGCACGCCTTCGAGCCGATCCCAGAAATAGTTCATCGCCTTGTCGATTTCGGCGATCCGCTGATCGTAATATTTCAGCTGCACGCGGCCGACCGCGGAGCTCACCTGATGCATCCGGAACTTATAGCCGCCGAGCGGAAGTCCGGCGTACGGCTGCAGGTTCGCCGTCTGAATGTCCCCGTTGTAGCGCTCATAATGGCCGAACGCGATGGCGCGCTCGTAAATTTCCCGATCGTTCGTGACGAAAATGCCGCCTTCGCCGATCGCGAACGACTTGCCCGCCATCAGCGACATCGCGCCGACGTCGCCGATCGTGCCTACCCGGCGTCCTTTGTAGTAGCCGCCCTGGGCGTGCGATACGTCCTCGATCACTTTCAGGTTATGCTTTCTGGCGATCGCCATGATCGGGTCCATGTCGGCCGGATGGCCCAAATAATGGACGACGACGATCGCTTTCGTTTTATCGGTGATGCGGTGCTCGATGTCGTTCGGGTCGATACAAAGCGAAACCGGGTCGATTTCCGCGAAAACGACGGACGCACCCAGCGAGTAAGCCGGCAAGGCGGACGCCCAATACGTCACGCTCGGGCAGATCACTTCGTCGCCGACGCCGATTCCGCAGCCGTAAAACGCGCCGAGCAGCGAGCTCGTGCCGTTATTGAAGCCGAGCGCGTAGTCCATGCCGAGCCATGCGGCAAACTCCTGCTCGAATTTGCGCGTGATGTCCGTCCCGGACATGGCGCCGTCGCGAAGCACCTGCACGGCGGCCGCTTCGTCCTCCTCGGTGATGATCGGCCATTTGAACAAATCGCCGGGCGCGAGCTGCACCGCTTTCGGTCCCCCGAACAAAGACAGCTTTTCCGTTCCGATCATGATCGTTCTCTCCTTTACCCTGGTTCTGGCCGGCCGGAACTTTATCCGACAGGCGGGTAACGCCGTTATACGGGCGGTACTTTCCTTTCTCGTAAGTAACTATATAATAAAGATGAGGAACGCATATGACATTACCGCCATCGTAATATGCCATTTTTTATCGCGGCGGACGGTTGGGAATGGTTTCGATCGGAAGCTTTTGGACGGGGGAACGGTCGGTGACGAAAAAAATATTTCCGGAATATCAGGAGCATATCGGCGGACTGCCGGCGGCGGCGGACGGGCGGCATCGCTTTTTCATCAATATCGGCACTTTGACCGGCTCGCCGCTGCACCACCACGATTATGCGGAGCTGTCCTATTTCGTCGAAGGGACCGGCACGGAGTCGATCAACGGCGTGACGCACCGCATTCGCCCCGGAACGGCTTCGTTTCTGCTCCCTCACCATATGCACATGCTGGAAAGCGACCCCGGGCAAACGATGCGCAAATACCGCTGCATGTTCGATTTGCAACTGCTGTTCGGGGATCGCGAGGATGCGGAGTTTTCCCGGCTCGTCTACGCGATCGGCACGTCGGCGCCGTCGTTCGTCGAATTCGACGAAGCGGGGGCGGAGCGGATGCGGACGACGCTCGAGCTGCTTCGCGAGGAATACGCGATGCCGGACGGCCCCGGCAAACGGCACATGATCCGAATCAAGCTGAGCGAAGCGATGCTGCTGTTCATTCGCGCCGGAAATGGCGGAGCCCCGTCGTGCGACGCGGCGGGCGAGCCGGGCGGAACGATCCGGATGTCGCCGCTGCTGCAGTACGTCCATTTGCACTATTCCGAGAAAATTACGCTCGAGGAGCTGGCCCACCGATTCCATTACAGCGTGCCGCATATAAGCCGCTCGTTCAAGGAGCATACGGGCAAACGGTTTCACGAATACGTCCGCCAGCTGCGGATGGACAGCGCCGTTACGATGCTGCTGCATACGAACATGTCGGTCACCGACATCGCGGCGGCGGCCGGCTTCGATTCGTTCCGCACGTTCGCGCGGGCGTTCCGCGAGCAGCACGGACGGACGGCGAGCGAGTTCCGCAGCGCGATGCGCGACCGCAAGGAATCCGGCAAGTAAAGCCGCGTCAGAACGAATCGCCGCCGCAAACGAGCATGTTCCACTCCGACAGCTCGGGAATCGGGCCGCGCTCGCTGCCGGAAGGAGTCAACACGCATACCTGCTTCGGTCTATAGCCGCTGCCGACCGTGAATACGGCGGTCGCGTGCAGCGGCTTGCCGTTCGCCTCGAACGTCAGATCGGCATGTCCGCCGCATACGCAGCCGTCGTCGTACTCGGCTTTCACCGCCGAATACGACACGAGCCGAAAACCATCGTCGTGAAGACGTTCCAGCCGCTCGGTATCGATCTCGCCCGCATACCGCTCCGACGCGAGGTCGAAGCGCTGCGCCTGCATCGCCATCAGAAACGACGTCGTTCTCATTTCGGCGGCTTTCCGTTTCAGCGCGATTTGAGCGGCGTGCACGACGAGGACGGCGAACCACAGCAAAAGCAGCGAAACGACCGTAATACGAACGATTTTCAATTTTATCGCACCTCCCCCGCTTCGCTTCATGATTCCGAAATGGCTTGATTTAATGAACCGGCATGGAGTCACCTCCCGCAACTTATTAGAATACTGTTACTATAATAGGTAAATACAGGAATTGGAATAGATCATATGGTTTAATCTATTTATGCAAACGTATGGTTGCGAAGCCGGATTCCGCCAGTTGACTCGAAATAGCAGTTATCGCAACGCGGAGACGATTTCGGTCGATTTCGGAGAAAACAAGCGTCCCAAACATCCGCTATTTTCTCGAAAATGCGTTTTCCGATAATAAGAAGGGGTCCATAAGACCGCTATCCCTTTGCTGTAGAATAAAAAAAGCGCACTCTCGTATGAAACGAGCAGTGCGCTTTTCCTTCACGCCGACCATATTGTCAATACAGCTTGTCCAATACCGCTTTCGCCGTCATCTCGAGCGCCTCGTACGTCCGCTCCTTCGATCCGAGCGCGACCGCGGTCGACAGCACGTCAAGCGCATGAATTTGCGACAGCTTCGACGAAAACGAGCCGCCCTGCAACGGACTTTCCTTGGACGCGGTCAGCAGCACGACGTCGGCGAACTGCGTGATCGGCGACCGGGCATGGCTCGTCAGGCAGACGATGCGAGCCCCTCTTCCCTTCGCGATTTCCATCGCGTCGACGAGGTCTTTCGTGCTGCCCGACGTGGAAATGCCGACGACGACGTCGCCCCGGTTCAGCAGCGCCGCGTTCATCGCGATAATGTGGGCGTCGTTCTCGGACGAACAGTCGTAGCCGAGCCGCATGAACCGGTATTTGGCGTCGAGCGCGGTGATGCCGGACGATCCGACGCCGAAAAAATATAGCTTGTTCGCCTCGCGAATGATCGCGATCGCCTTGCGCAAACTGTCCTCGTCCAGCAGCGTCGTCGTGTTTTCGATATTTTGCGCGTTCATGGCGCTAATCTTTTTCACGACGACGGTCAGCTCGTCATCGTCCTGAATGTTGCCGTGAATGTTTTGCGAAGGCGTCGACAAGTTTTGCGCGACGGACAGCTTGAATTCCTGATAGCCTTTGAAGCCGAGCTTGCGGCAAAACCGGATGACCGACGTTTCGCCGACGCCCGCCTTCTCCGACAAGTCGGTGATCGTATAGAAGACGGCCGCCGCCGGCTCCTTCATGACGACGTCGGCCACCTTCTGCTCGGATTTCGTCAGCGACGTGTAAATGCTCGATATTTTCAGCAGCGTATTGTTCAAGTCGGGAATTTTCGTCTGTTTCATAGGAGATCTTCGCTCGGCTTACACTTCGTTCCAAATTCGGATCGCATTGTCGAGAGCCGTCTTCGTCCCCCATTTGCATTCTTCCTTGCCTTCGAATTCGATGGAGATGTAACCGTCATACCCGGAAGCTTTCACGATGCGGACAACCTCGTACATGTCGATGTCGCCTTGGCCGACGACCGCGCCGCGCAAATAGGTGCCGCTGGTCGAGCGGAACCAGCCGTCGCCCGGATTCCGGTACGAAGGACGCACGTAAAAGTCCTTGAAGTGAACCATCGACGCGTACGGCATGCTCTTTTTGACGGCCGAAACCGGATTTTCGTCCGCGCACAGGAAGTTGCCGATGTCGATCGTGTGGCGGAAGTTCGTACGGTTCACCGCTTCGATAATCCGGTGCACGCGTTCGGTCGCCTGCACGAGGAAGCCGTGATTTTCGATGCTCGTCACGATGCCGTACTGCTCGGCATACTCGGCGATTTCGACGCACGCTTTGACGATCACGTCGAAGTCGGCTTCGAAACGGGCCGTTCCCGTTTCCGGAATCGGACGCGACGCGACGTCGTGGCGCATCCGTTTCACGCCGAGCCGGTTCGCCACGTCGACGTGCTTTTTGACGCGCTCGATTTCGGCACGGTATCCGGCTTCGTCCAGATCGATGAATTTGGCGCCGATCGCGTAGTTGGAAATCTCGATGCCGACTTCGGCCGCCTTGCTCACGATCGCGTCGGTTAATGCCGGGTCCTGCTCCAAGGAAAAGCCGATCGGCACGATCTCGACATGTTGGCCGCCGTTGTCGGCGATCCATTGAATGGCGCCCAAGACGTCGAATTCTCCCGCGTTCATCGCTCTCGACAAGCTATACGTACTTACTCCGATTTTCATAATGGAAATCCCTCCCGAATGGTGTGCTGCTCCCTATTCATTGTAACCGGACCATGCCGGTTTGTCTGCCATTTTTTTGCCTCGCATCCGGCGGCCCCGCCGCTACCGCTTTCCGGCCGTCCTCCGCCTAAACAGGGTCGAAAAGGCGTTTTCGCGCGCGAAAACGAGAAACAGCAGCATCGTTCCGAGACTGCCCGCCAGCAGCCATACCGTCGCCTTGACGGGAAACGTCTCCATCGTCCAGCCCGCCGCGTACGGCAACAGCGCCCCGCCCAGCCCGTTGACGGCCATAAGCAGGCTCGTCGTCCGGTCCGTTCGTCCCGGCAGCTGCCGGTTGGCGAAGATGAGGGCGATCGCGAACATTCCGGACATGAACAGCCCGACGAAAAATACGAGCGCGAAGCCGACCTGCAGCCCGCCTCCCGCGGCGAGCAGCGCCAGCATGACGGCGGCGCCCCCCGTCGAGGCGAGCAGAAACGGGTAATACCCGAACCGGTCGGCCAGCACGCCGGTAACCGCCCGGCCGATGACCATGCCGGTCCAATAAACGCTGACGACGAGCGAAGCGACGGACGCGGAGGCGTGCCGGTCTTCCATAAAGACGGAGGGCAGAAAGTGGATGAGCGACGCTTCGGACCCGCCGTACAGCGAGAAGAACAAGGCGCACAGCAAAAAGACGTACAGGCCGCCGCCCCCGGCGCGCTTTTTTTCGCCGGCCGGAGCCGCGGCGGCGGCGGTTGGTTCGGCGTCGGGACGCCAAAGCCCGTCCGTGTCTACGCCGCTCGCGCGCTCGCGGGTTGCGGCGTTTCCCTTTTGCCGGAGCGGTCCGTCAAGCGGTCCGAACGACAAAACCATCCATGCGACGGAAACGAGCAGGGAGCTGAGCCCCAGCACGGGAAACGCGTATATCCACGCCTGCTTCGCGATGAGCAGGCTGACGAGAAACGGCATCGCGAGCGCCCCCAGCCCGAACGTCACCTCCAGCTTGCTCATCGCCGAAGCCGGACGGTCCGCGGCGGCGAGAAGCACGAGCGCGCCGATGCTCGATTCCACGAGGCCTGCGCCGAAGCCGGCGACGAACAAAATCGGCAGCGTCGCCTCCCATGGCGGCGCGAGCAGGAACAAAGTTTCGACCGACAGGCAAAGCAAACCGGCGACGATCGTCCGTCTGCGCCCCGCGAGCCGGATCAGCGAGGGCATGCTGAGCACGCCGCACAGCAAGCCGACGAACTGGACGAAGACGAGCAGCCCTCCGTCGTCGTAGCCTTTCCCGTAAAAGGCGAGCAGCTCCGGCAGCGCCGAGCCGACGATGACGAGCGTAAAGCCGGTCAATACGTAACAGATGCATCCCATGAGCAGCAGCCGATTCACATCGATCCTCCATCCGTTCGTTTGCGTTCGCAATATGATTCATTGTAGCGGAATCGGCGAAATGTTCAATAGCGATCTCCGGCGATTTTTGTTTGCGGCCGGACAGTTCCGCTATAACGAAAGTCGGATTTTCTTTTTGCGGCGCCGTATGGTACTATGAATATCTGTTTTTCGTGGACGCATCACCCATTCAACCGCCTGGAGGTAACTGAATTGGATATTCAAAGTGCCTATCAAGAGGAATCGGAAAAGCTGGACCGCATCTCGGGCTGGATCGACCGCAAGCTGAAGGAGCTGCAGGCGGTGCCGCGCTACTTCGGCGACAACTTGACCGAGCAGGTGCTCGAATCGATTCGCGAAAACGCGCGCCGCAATTTGGCCGGCGCCGTGGACGAGCCGTACTTCGGCCGGCTCGATTTCGGCGAAACCGGCGAAGATGCCCCGCGCAGGCTGTATATCGGCAAATTCGGAGTCGACAACGAAACGACCGGCGAGCCGCTCGTCATCGATTGGCGCGCCCCGGTGGCCAGCTTGTTTTATTCGTTCGCCGGCGGCGACGGCCCCGCGTCGTACGAAGCGCCGGACGGCGTCATCGAAGGGCTCGTCTATTTGAAGCGCAACCTCGTCATCCGCAAGCAATTGTTGCAGCGGGTCGTGGACACGTACGACCGGAACGGCGACAATCCCGCCGTGACCGACGAATTTTTGCTGTACCGGCTCGGCGAGAACAAGGACAACAAGCTGCGCGACATCGTTTCGACGATTCAGGCCGAGCAGGATCGAATTATACGTTCCGCGAAAAATGCGGCGCTCGTCATCCAGGGGGTGGCCGGCAGCGGCAAGACGACCGTCGCGCTGCACCGGCTCGCCTTCTTGCTATATCAATACCGGGACCAAATCCGCGCCGAAAAAATGATCATATTCGCGCCGAACCGGATGTTTCTCGACTACATTTCTTCGGTGCTGCCGGAGCTCGGAGTCGGCCATATCGGGCAAACGACGTTCGAGGATTGGGCGCTCGGGACGATCGGCGGCAAGCTGACGCCGGCGGACGAAACGGAACGAAGGGAGCGCTTGTTCGCCTACGGCGCCGACAAGCCGGCGATCGACGACGAGGCGCCCGGCCGGTTTAAAGGGTCGATCCGGTTTATGCGGGCGATCGAAGCCGCGCTGAACGAATACGAGGACCGTTTCGTGCCGATCGAAGATTTCGAGCCGTGGCCCGGCGGGAAGCTTCCCGCGCGCAGCGTCGGCGAATGGTTTTACGGCGAATATCGCCACTATCCGGTGATGAAGCGGAAAGAGCGCGTCGAGGCGAGAATCAAACGATGGATCGAGATGGAGCTCGGCGAAACGCGCGACCCGAACGTTCGCAAGGACCGGAAGAAAAAAGCGGCGCAAAAGCTGAAAGCGTATATGAAGTCGTGGCCGTCGGAAACGCCTTTCGAGTTTTACCGTTCGCTGTTCCCTGCCCCGGCCGGCGCCCCCGCGGCAAGACAGCTGCCGGAGCTGGCGATCCCGGCTCCGGTTGCGGAGGAATCGGCGAAGACGCTCGGGAAAAACAAGCTGTTTCCCGAAGACTTGGCGCCGCTTCTGCTCATTCATGACCGGATGTACGGCATCGAAGGGGAACGAATGTTCGATCATATCGTCATCGACGAAGCGCAAGACTTTTCGCCGTTTCAGGTCGCTTTGCTGAACCGTCACGCGCGCAGCGGCTCGTTTACGATTTTGGGCGATTTGTCCCAAGGCATTCACGCGTATAAAGGAATCCGCTCGTGGGACGAATTTTTGCAGCTGTTCGATGCTCAGGCGCGCGCCTTTTTCCAATTGGAACGCAGCTACCGGTCGACGATGGAAATTATCCGGTTCGCGAACGGCGTGCTCGCCGCCGGCGTGCCCGGCGCGATGCAGGCGGTGCCCGTCTTCCGCAGCGGCGATAAAGTGAAGGTGCTGCGGCACGATCCGGACGAACGCGTCGATACGATCGTTCGGGTGCTGAGCAAGCTGAAAAGCGGCCCCGCCTCGACGATCGCCGTCATCGGCCGCACCGAGCGCGAATGCCGCGAGCTGCATACGGCGCTGCTGCACGCGGACGTATCCGCCGTCCTGATCGACGCCGCGCAGCACAAGTACGAGGGCGGCTTGTCCGTCGTCCCCGTCTATTTGGCCAAAGGGCTCGAATTCGACGCGGTCGTGCTGATCGATGCGGACCGCGACCATTACGGCGCGAACGAGCACGACGCCAAGCTGATGTACGTCGGCTGCACCCGCGCCCTGCACGACTTGTGGGTGCTTTATTCCGGCTCGCCGTCGCCGCTCGCGGCGGGAGCGGACGGCGAATTCGCAAAAGTTATCGATGCTTGAAACGCCGGTTCGAGCCGGCGGCACTACGATAAGACGCTTAGGGCGATCGGAACGGTCCCCTAAGCGTATTTGCCGTTTCCTCCGCATATGCGCTACAATGGAAGCATCAGTATGAACTCCGGGGGTCGGTTATGAGATATTCGATACGCGAAGAAATCGCGAACGCGGTCAGCCACGGCATCGGCGCGATGCTGAGCGCCGCGGCGCTCGCCGTTTTGGTTATTTTCGCCTGCTTGCACGGCGACGTTTGGCATATCGTCAGCTTCAGCATTTTCGGCACGACGCTCGTGCTGCTATATACGTGCTCCACGCTGCTGCACAGCTTCCGCGAAGGCAGAGTGAAAGATATTTTCGAAATACTCGATTACTCCGCCATTTATTTGCTGATCGCCGGCACGTACACCCCGTTTTTGCTCGTGACGCTGCGCGGACCGCTCGGCTGGACGATTTTCGGCATCATCTGGGGGCTCGCCGCGGCCGGCATCGCATTCAAGGCGTATTTCGCCAACAAGTTCATTATGCTGTCCACCCTGTTCTACATC
This sequence comes from Paenibacillus sp. GYB003, assembly GCF_036577625.1. Classification (NCBI taxonomy): domain Bacteria; kingdom Bacillati; phylum Bacillota; class Bacilli; order Caryophanales; family Paenibacillaceae; genus Paenibacillus; species Paenibacillus sp. GYB003. Next base: position 28,710 of record NZ_JARBDC010000001.1, read on the forward strand.
GCCATGGGCTGGCTGATCGTGTTCGCCATCAAGCCGCTGTACGAGCAGCTGCCCTGGAACGGCCTGCTCTGGCTTGTCGGCGGCGGCCTGCTGTATACGGTCGGCACCGTCTTCTTCCTGTGGCGCAAAATTCCGTACCATCATGCCATCTGGCATACGTTCGTCATCGGCGGCAGCGTCTGCCACTTCATCGCGATTTTGTTTTACGTGCTGCCGATGCCGGGGACGGCGGCGTGACAGCCGTTTCAGGCGCCGTTCGGCGCCGTTGAAAAAAGCCGACGGCTTGCGATGAGCCGACGGCTTTTTATGTGCCGTTCCTTTTCAAAGATCTGGAGAAAATCCGGCTAAATGGGAACCTCATTTTTAAAGCGACCGCCAACTCGACGATATTCGGCATCGGTTCAGGTTCGAATCAACGGCTCCGACCGAAACATGACGCCGCCTAGCCCTTCCTGAACCCCATCCCCTCCAGCGTCGCCGTATAGCGATCCCAGACGAATTCCATGTCGTATTCGTACGTGTCTTTTTGAATCCAGCGGTAAATGAGCGCGATGACGGCGCCGAAAAACGCGAAACAGCCAAGCATCAGCAGCAGAAACGCAACCACGGGAACATCGTCTCCTTCCGGATTCGTCGTGCGCGATCGTTCGCTACCATATATATGCCGGAAAACGAAAGAAAGCACCTCCGCAAGAAGGCGCTTTCTTTGCTGTTGCCGCCGCGTTCGGACCGTCTTATACGGTTTCGGCGACCATTTTGTTCGTAATGCTGCCGAGCTTCTCGATCTCGACCGTGACGACGTCGCCCGGCTGCAGGTAGACGCGCTTCTCCGGCGGATAGCCGAGCACGACGCCTTCCGGCGTTCCGGTCAAAATGACGTCTCCTGGCATGAGCGTAAAATGCCGGGAAATATAGCTGATAATTTGCTTGCAGTTGAAAATCATGTCGGACGTATTGGAGTTTTGCCGCTGCACCCCGTTGACCGTGCAGGAAATCCGCAAATTGTTCGGATCGGCGATTTCGTCCGCGGTCACGAGCGTCGGCCCGAGCGGCGTAAAGCCGTCGCACACTTTGCCGAGCATCCATTGGTTCGTGCGAAGCTGCAAATCGCGCGCGGACAAGTCGTTGGCGGTGCAATATCCGAACACGCTGTCCAGCGCCTGCTCCTCGCTCACGTGCTTCGTCTTGCGGCCGATCACGATGGCGAGCTCGGCCTCGTAATCGACTTCCTTCGAGGTTACCGGCAGCTCGACGTCGTGGCCGTGACCGTTCAGCGTATTGTTGAACTTGTTGAACAGGATCGGGTACTCCGGAATTTTCGCGTTCGTTTCTTCCGCATGCTTCCGGTAGTTCAAGCCGACGCAAATGATTTTTTCCGGACGGGTAACGCACGGTCCGTAAACGACCGAAGCGGCGTCGAGCCATGCGGAGGAATCCGCCTCCGCTTCGCGCACGTACGCTTCGACCGCCTGCCGGGCGGCCGCTCCGCCTTCGATCAGCTCGTGGATCGTTTCCGGGAGCGAGCTTCCTTTGCCCGTACGGGCTGCGGCCGTTACGTTCAAAATGCCGCGATCGGTTTTCACGCCCAAATGGTTCTCGTTGTTCAGTTGGATGGTGACGAGTTTCACCGTTGGTTCCTCCCCGTTTTGGCAAAAGGGCTGTCCGACCGGCGCTCGTCCGGAAGTTGTCCGAAAACCGAAAAGCGCGCCGTATGGAACAGCCGAATTGCGTGTTATGTCGGTTGTCGTTTTTCCCTCTGTCCCGATCGAAGTAATCGGGTCCAAGCCGGGTCCAATCTATATGGTAGCGAAGAACGGTCGGCCTGTAAACGATATTTTTCGCCATATGTTACGATTCCGTGAATATGCCCGGGCCTCGAATGCGTTACGGAACATAGTACAGCTTCGTGCTCATTTCTTTGGCGCCCTGCGCGACCGCTTGCTCGACCCGCTCCCACAGCGCCGGCTCCCATCTCGCCACCGGGATCGAGACGCCGAGCGCGGCCGCGATTTGCCGCTGCGCCCCGATGACCGGAGCGGCCACGCACCGTATGCCGTGAACCGATTCGCCCATGCTGTAGCCGATGCCGTCCCGGCGAATTTGCCCGATTTGCCGCATCAGCTCCCCGAAGTCGGTGATCGTCGTGTCCGTCAGCCTGCCGAGCTGACGATCCGGGTACAGCTTCGCGATCTCTTCGTCGGTCATTCCGCTGAGCAGCACTTTTCCCATCGCCGTCGCATGAAGCGGCAGCTGCATGCCGAGATGGGAGACGAAGCGAACCGGGTGGGTGCTCTGCTTTTCCGCGATATATAGAGCCATTTCGCCGTTGCGGATCGTCAAAAATACGGACTCGTTCAGCTCGTCGACGATTTTTTGCGCGGCCAGCTGGAATTCGCTGGCCAGGTCGGTGCGTTGGGCGTATTTGCTGCCGATTTCGAACAGCTTGTAGCCGAGGCGGAACGTTTTTCCTTGCTTGTCGGATTCGAGATAGCCGCGCGCGAGCAAATTTTGCAGCAGCTTGTGGGCGCTGCTGGCCGGCATGTCCAGCTCCCGGGACAGCTCGGTCAAATTGATCGGCTCGCGCCGCTCGGCAAACAGTTCGAATATGTCGAGCACCCGGTCGGCGGATTTTACGGTTGCGGTTTGTTTTTCGGTCTCTTTCATCTCTTTCCCCTTTCCGGGCGCCGGCTTACGCGAAACGCTCGACGGCGGCGCGGCGCGCCTTCGGCCCTGCTTACGAAAGCTTGATCACTTGGCCGCCGTCGACGACCATCGACGTACCCGTTACGTAGGACGCTTCGTCCGAGGCGAGGAACAGCGCGGCCGCCGCGATTTCCTCCGGCTGCCCGACCCGCTTCATCGGCACGGTGCGCAAATAATCGGCGATCGCGGGCGGATTGTCGATGAGCGGCTTCGTCAGCCTCGTTTCGATGAAGCCCGGGCAAAGCGCGTTCACGCGAATGCCGTGCTCCGCCAGCTCCAGCGCCATCGACATCGCCAGGTTGATCATGCCGCCCTTCGTCGTGTTGTAATGCGCCTGCTCCGCTTCGGCGAGCAGGCCGTTGACGCTCGACATTTGAATGATCGAGCCGCCGGTTCCCCGCTTCACCATCTCCCGGGCCGCCCGCTGGCTGACGAGAAACGCGCCCTTCAAATTGACGTTCATATGCCGGTCCCATTGGTCCTCGGTAATGTTCAGAAACGGCGCCACTTCGCAAATGCCGGCGTTGTTGACCGCGATATCGAGCCGCCCCCAACGCTCCGCAATCCCGTCGATCATCCGGTCGACCTGCGTTTTGTCGGAGACGTCGGCCTCGAACGCCAGCGCCGTTCCCCCGGCTTCCTCGATTTGGCGCACCGTTTCGTCGAGCGCCGCTTTGCCCCGGCCGCACAGCGCGACCTTCGCTCCTTCCTGCGCGAACCGGATCGCCACCGCTTGGCCGATGCCGTGCGATCCGCCCGTGACGAGCGCGACTTTGCCTGCGAGCCTCATCGGTTCCCCTCCGTCATGCGGACGAGCACGCGGTCGATCGCCTGCAGCGTCGCGTCGATATGGGACGTTTCGTGAACGGCGGACACGTACCACAATCCGTTCGGACGGACGAGCACGCCTTCGTGCAGCATCAGCTCGGCGAATTTGGCGTATTTCGCCGAGTCGCGCTTCTGGAACGTATCGAAATGCGCGACTACGTCTTCATCGATGAACATGAAATGGAATACGGGGCCGATCTGGTTGACGACGCCGCGAACGCCGCGCTTCGCCAGCAAGGAGCGGATCCCTTCCGCAAGCCGGATCATATTGCTTTCCATTTTACCATAAACGGCGGCATCGTTCTCGGTCAACAGCTCGAGCACGGCAAGCGCGGACGCGGTCGCTACGCCGTTCCCGTTCAGCGTGCCGAGATGGCTCACCTGCTCCGAATCGATCAGCTCGAACAGCTCTTTCCGCCCTCCGACCGCGCTGACCGCGATGCCGCCGCCGAGCGCCTTCCCGACCGTAACGAGGTCCGGGAGGATGCCGAAGCGCGCGTGCGCGCCGCCCGGGCTCAGACGGAAGCCGGTAATGACTTCGTCCATAATGAACACGATGTTCAGCTCGCGAGTGAGCTCGCGAATGCGCTCCAAATAGCCCGGCAGCGGCATGATGCAGCCCGAGTTGCACATGACCGGCTCGGAAATGACGGCGGCGATTTCACCCGCATGCGCCCGCAGCGCCGCTTCGAGCGTATCCGGCTCGTTCCACGGCAGCAAAATGATATCCGACAAGCTTTGCTCGCTTTGCCCCTTCGTGCCGGGAGGGACGCTGTCCGCCGCGGCGGACGTCGCCTTCTGCATCATGTCCGGACTCGGAAACGACGTAAAGATCGAGTCCGACCAGCCGTGATAATGGCCGTGGAATCGGACGACCTTCCGTTTGCCCGTATACGCGCGCGCCAGCCGCAGCGCGAGCATGACCGCTTCCGTGCCGGAGCCGCTCAGCACGACTTTATCCGCGCACGGCAGCAGCTCGGTCAGCCGTCGCGCCAGCTCGATTTCGCCGTCGTGCTGCAGCCCGTACGTAATGCCTTTGGCCATCGCCCGGCTCACCTTTTCGTTGAAGCCCGGATGCGCGTGTCCGAGGATGAGCGGACCGTACGCAAGCTGGTAGTCGATATATTCGTTGCCGTCGACGTCCTTGACCGTAACGCCCGAGGCCGATTCCACGTAAAGCGGCGTCGGCTTCATCGAGCCCCGCAGCGTGCTGGCCACGCCTCCCGCCAGCACCTGCTTCGCTTCCGCAAGCTTCGCCCGCGACTTTTCGAACGTTCTCATCGTTTTCAATCTCCTCTCCTGTTGCCGTCAATCGCTTCGTTACCGATCGAGCGGATAAATCGGCCGCCGCAGCGCCTCGTAGCGGAAGCGGTGCAAGTTGGCCGTGCAGCATCCCGGCGTGTCGACCTCGATCGTATGCTTCGCCGCGTCGCCGTATGCGGTGCGCCATGCGATGGCCGCCTTCACGACGATCATGTGGAACTGCTCCGGGTACAGACCGACGGACCGGTAATGGCCCGGATCCCACGGCGCGACCCGCTCCTCGGTCAATATGACCGTCACGTTTCCGCATTCGACGACGGCGGTCAGCCCCATCCGGGCGTACTGCCCGGTCATATAGGCGCCGACGTGCCTGTATTCGCCGTCGAACAGCGTCCGGATGTTGCCCTCGACCGGAACCGGGCTGCCGTGCAGCCCGTCGCTTTTGCCGCCGATCGCGCAGCTGAAGCGCGCCCCGACCCCGAGCTTCGCGGCCAGCCGGACCGCCTCCGGATCGCAAATGACAATCAGGCTTTTTTTCGGGGCGGCGAGCAAATGCGGCAGCAAGTGCGTCGCGTCGGCCGGCGAGCCTCCCCCGACGTTGTCGGAGCTTTCGATCAAAATGACCGGGCCTTCCGCCCGGCGAACGGCCAGCTCGACCGCTTCCGCCGCTCCGGCCTGCTTGACGACGAACCGCTCCCTCCGCTCCCAGGCGGCGGCGACCAGCCGCTCGCCGCATCGGTCCGCCAAAGCCGGGTCGCCGTCGACGGTGACGACGAACGTCATGCCGGCGTCTTCGACGTCGCTGTACGGGAACCCTCCCGCGACCGAAATATTCAGGACGCCGTCCTCCTTCTCGAGGGCGAAGGCGAGATCCATCATTTCTTTCATGACGCCGGAATCGGTCAGCATCGCCTGCGGCGCGACCAGCATCCGGGTATGAAACAGCTTTTGCACCGGCTTGATGCGGCCGTGCAAATAGTCGTGGAGCAAATGCGTCGCTTCGACCGCCCGTTCGTAAATGTCGATGTGCGGGTACGTATCGTAGGCGACGATCAGATCGGAGCGCTCCACCATCTCCGGGCTGATGTTCGCATGCAGGTCGAGCGTGACGGCGACCGGGAAGCCGTCTCCGACTTTGGCCCGCACCCGCCGCAATATTTCGCCTTCGGCGTCCGGATAAGACTGCGCGACCATCGCGCCGTGCAAAATGACGACAAGCCCGTCGATGTCCGCCGCGATCGAATCGGCCAAGCCGTCCGCGATCCGCTCGAACGCCTCGTCCTCGACCATCCCGCTCGGCGTCGCTTGCGTATAGAAGCCCGGCCGCAGCTCCAGCCCGAGCTCCGCGGCGGCGTCGATGACGCCGCCCATCGACGTTTTCGTTCCGGCGTACCGGTCGACGAACGCTTCTTTTCCGACGACCCAGCTGCTCCGAAACGCATCCAGCCCCGTCGTTCCGGGCGCGAACGTATTCGTTTCGTGAACGACGCCGATGACGCCGATCGATTTCGGACGATGATTACCCCGTTCCACCATGAGTTACAAGTCCCCTTCCGCTGCGCACCAATCGATCATGATTTCCGCAAACCAGCGAATCAGCCCGTAATAGCTGTCCAAATCCATATATTCGTCCGCGGCGTGCGCGTTGGCGCCCGACGGTCCCAAAAGTAGCGCCGGCGTCGGACTGTGCAGATTGAACATAAACCCGTCGCACGCGAACGGCGATCCGGTCGGCTTCGCCGGCTCGCGTCCGAGCGCGAGCGCGCCGGACCGCTTCACCGTTTCGAGAAACCGGTCGGTCGGCTCGCCCGCTTTCATCTCGCTGCCGTCCAAATAGCGAATGAGCGGCGAGATGCGCGGCTTGCATTTCGCCAAAATCGGATAATTCGGCAGCTCGCTTTCGTAAAACGCCCAAAGCATGTCGAGCAGTTGCGCGCCGGTTATGCCCGGATAGCCTTCGATCCAAAAGTTCAGCTTGCCGTCGGCCGGCAGCTTCTCCTGCAGCTCGCGCCGCGTATCGCCCGAAACGATCGACAGCACGACGACCTCCAGGCCGCGCCCCGAATCGCTCCAAAACGGATGCGGCTTCACGAGCTCGTTCAGCCTCGATCCGAACTTCTGCAGCAGCATGGCGAACGAAACGGTCGCGTCGAGCGCGCTGACGAGCTCTTCGCCGTTGAAGCCGATTCCGCTTTTGCCGGAAAACTCCGCCTTCCATATGCCGCCGCCGAGGTGCGCCGGGTACGGAACGAGATTCGTCGGCTCCGGAATGATCGCCATATCGGGGTTGACGCCCATCAGCCGGCCGGCCAGCGTTCCGTTCGCCCCGCCGTGCTCCTCGTCGACGACGCTTTCGATATAGACGTCGCCGCGGAGCCGTATGCCCGACTCCTTCAAGCATCGGACCGCTTCCAGTGCGGCGGCCATGCCCCCTTTCATATCGTAGGAGCCGCGTCCGAACAGCTTGCCGTCGCGGATCGCACCTTCGAACGGCCCGTCCTGCCAAGGCTCCACGCCTTCGTAGACGGTATCCGCATGGCCGGAAAAGACGAGCGAGCGGCCGCCCCCGCTTCCCGCGAACCGTCCGTGCACGTTCGGCCGATTCGCATACTGCCGGCCTTTCATAAACGCGGGATGGTCGGTCAATCCGGGAACGTCGTCCAAAGCGTAAACGGTTACGTCGCTACCGAGCTCGCGCAGCCGTTCGGCAAAAAATAACTGGTAAGCGGCTTCATTTCCGACGGGCGGATGGTTGACGCTCGGAATGCGGACCATGTCGGCGGCCAAGGCGGCCGATTCCGCCTTGTGCTCCTCGATCCATCGCCCGATCCGTCCCGACATCGCGCTTCTGTCCATCGAATCAGCCCTCTCCTCTGCGGCTCGGCGCATAAGCGATCACGTCGATTTCGATCAAATAGCTGCCGATTCCGCTTTGCACCGTCGTACGCGTCGGGTACGGCTTCGCGAACATCGTTTCGTACACTTTGTTGTAGGCGGGAATGTCGGCCGCGTTGGACAAATGCGCGTTCGCTTTGATGACATGATCGAGCGTCAAGCCGGCGGCTTGCAAAATCGTTTCGATGTTGCGGATGCACTGCGCCGTCTGTTCCTCGATCGTCGGTCCGACGACTTCGCGCGTTTGCGGATCGACGCCGACTTGACCGGAGACGTACACGAAGTCTCCCGCGCGCAGGGCGTGCGAGAACGGCAGCGGAAATTGCGGAGCGTTCGGCGCTTTGATTTCTTTGGACATTTCGGATCCCATCCTCTCGAATGAATAAATGAATGATGACTAGCGGACTTGCCCGCGGGCGTCGACGGACAGCCACTTCTCGAGCCGGTCGCCTCTTACGCCGGCGAGACGGTCGTGCAAATTGGCGACGACGCAGCAATGGTTCGGCACGATGCGCAGCTGCTGTCCGATCTCGAACTTGCCGCTGTCCGGGACGCTGACGATGCCGTGCTCCTCGCTGAGCCGCTCGATGACCGCTTCGTCGTGGCCGACGATATGGCCGTAGCCGGCATGGAACTTGCTGACGTCGCTGCTCAGCGTCTTCGAGCCGGCGTCGATAATGATCGTGCCCGGGCGCGGACGGCCGACGACGGTCGTCACGATCGACATCGCCAGCCGGTCGGAGCCGATCAGCCCCATCGACCATTGCGTGCCGTCTCCGAACACGTATGCGCCGGGACGCATTTCCGTCACGCCGATTCCGGCCACGTCGGCGACGAACTTCGATGTCGGCGTCGAGCCGACGCTGATTTCCTCGATCGCGATGCCCGACTCCTCGACGATCCGCTTCGTCCGCAGCAAGCTTTCCGCCTCCCGCTTCGCCGCTTCGCGAATCGCCTCGCTCTCGTTATAGCCGTAGGCGTGTCCCGAATGCGTCATCAGTCCGGTGACCCGCACGTTCGGCAGGTCGGAAATCCGCTTCACGAGCTCGGCGGACGGTTCGCCCGGCTCTTTGCCCATCCGGTTCAAGCCGGTATTGACGTCGATATAAAGCAAAATGTCGCGGCCGATGCTTTGTCCGAACGCGGATAGCCGGCGCGCCACGTCGAGATCGTCCGTGCTCAGCGTAATTTTCGCTTTGTCCAGCAGGCGCCCGAGACGTTCGAGCTTCGGCGCCCCGAACACCGGGTACGCGATCAAAATGTCGTCGATTCCCGCCTCCGCCATCACCTCGGCTTCGCCGAGCTTCGCGACCGTAATGCCGGACGCGCCGTAACGAAGCTGCTCCTTCGCGATCCAGACGCTCTTGTGCGTCTTCGTATGCGGCCTCAGCTTGACGCCCGCCTTTGCCGCCGCATTCGCCGTATCCCGCAAATTTCGGTCCAAGACGTCCAGATCGATCAGGACGGATGGAGTATCCCACTGCTGCATCGCTTCGATCCACTCCCCGAATAGTTTGACGCGCTCCCGCTGGCTCGCCGGAAACGCTTTTCGCGACCATCGTAACATAGGGCACTATTCACATCAAGAAAAAGTTTTTCTTAATAGAAAAAAGATTCCGACCGAAAACGAATCGCGTTCCCGGACGAAATCTTCTTCAAGATGGTAACGAAAAAAAGGGGCGCTCGGCCCCTTTCTCGATGTCTGGATAGCCGATTATCCTTTGACGGAACCGAGCAACATCCCTTTGACGAAATATTTTTGCAAAAACGGATAAACGATCAAAATCGGAAGCGTGGCGACGACGACGGTCGCCATCTTGATCGTTTCCGGCGGCAGCTGATTGATTTCGCTGGCGTTGACGTTCAGCTCCGAGCTGACGCTCGGCGTCACGATCATGTTCCGCAGGACGACCTGAATCGGCATCAATTCTTTGTCGGTCAAATACATGATACCGGCAAAATACGCGTTCCAATGGCCGACCCCGTAAAACAGGCCGAGCGTCGCGATAATCGGCATCGACAGCGGCATGACGATGCGGAACAACGTCTGGACGTCGCCGCAGCCGTCCACTTTGGCCGCTTCTTCGATTTCCGCCGGCAAGTTTTCGAAATACGTTTTCATGATGAGCAGGTTGAACGCCGACACGAGCCCCGGAATGATGAGCGCCCAGATCGAGTTCAGCAAGCCCGTCGCTTTGACGACGATATAAAGCGGAATGAGACCGCCGGAAAACAGCATCGTGAAGACGATTCCCATCAAGACGGGATTGCGTCCCGGCAAAAACTTTTTCGACAGCGGATAGGCGAGAAACGTCGTGACGAGCAGGTTGCAGAACGTCCCGATGACCGTCACCCGAATCGTGACCCACAGCGCGGTCGGAATCCGGTTGCTGCTGAAAATGAATTTATACGCCTCGAGCGTAATTTCGTTCGGCCAGATGACGAACCCGCCGTTGCGGAGCACCTCCGCGATCGGCGTAATCGACATGACGATGACGTAGTAAAGCGGGAACAAGGTTGCGAGGCCGAACAAAGTCATGGCCAAGTAGATGAAAAAATCGACGACGTAATCGGATTTCGTTTTCTTAAGGATGAATGACATAGTTTCGACCTCCTACCAGATCCCGGATCCGCCGAGTTTTTTGGAAATCTTGTTCGCCGCCACGACCAGCACAAATCCGATGACCGATTTGAAGAAACCGACCGCGGACGCGACGCTGAATTCCAAATTCTCGATCCCGCGCCGGAACACCCAGGTGTCGATAATGTCACCGACCTCGTAAACGCGAGCGTTCAAGAAAATGTATACTTGCTCGAAACCGGCATCCATAATGTGGCCGATCCGGAGAATAAGCAGAAGCACGAACACTTCGCGGATTCCCGGCAGCGTAATGTGCCAAAGCTGTCTCCACCTGCCGGCGCCGTCCACGACGGCGGCCTCGTACAGCTCGTTGTTGATCGTCGCCAAAGCGGCCAAATAAATGATCGCCCCGTACCCCGTGCTTTTCCAAATGTCGGTCAAAATCAAAATCGGACGGAACCAGTCCTTGTCCGTCAGCAAGTTCAGCGTTTCGCCCATATGATCCCGCCACCACGTGCTGATCAGACCCGAATCCGGAGCCAAGAACGAGAAAACGAGCCCGTACACGATAATCCACGAAAGAAAATACGGACCGTACGTAATCGTTTGAATCGCGCGCTTGAACCATTGCAGACGAATTTCGTTCAAAATGAGCGCGAGCATGACGTCCGGAATCATATTAAATACGATCCGGTACAAACTAATGATAAGCGTATTCCGTATCAAGTCCGGAAAGTCCGGAGACGTAAAAACCGTGCGAAAATTGTCGAAACCGACCCATTCGCTGCCGAAGATGCCTTTGGCCAAATTGTATTTCTGGAATGCGATCAACAATCCGCCCATCGGAATGTAATGATAGATGATGAAATACAAAATGCCGGGCAGCATCATCAAGTAAAACCACTTGTATCGCGCCACCGTTTTGCCCAGATTGCGAAAGCGTTGTCCAATGCCGTTGTTCGCGCTCCCTGTAGCAACATGACCTGTCTTCACTCTCATACCTCCTGTTTGATCTGCATTTCATGTCGAAACGGTTGAGCGTGTACAAGACTACCCCATACACCAATCATATTCGTAATGTTTTGCGATTACAAGGTTTGCATGACGCAAAATATGTCTTTAAAAGGTCTTTATTATGCAACCGGTAACGCATGGGGAGCCCTTACAATCGGATTACCTTTTTGTGACAGGAAACGCCGAACCGCTTCTCCGTTCCGGAGCCCAAATCGCCCGTGGCGCCTGGATTTGCGGGAATATATACAACCACGTCGTAGGACGAGGAAGACCCTTCGAGGGAAACCGTTCCGTCTTCCGCGACCGCCGCCCTCAGCGTTCTCCGATACCGTTCCCAATCGTTCACTTTTTTTCCTGTCCAAAATTCGAAACCGAGTTGACGCGCCTCGCGAACGAGCTTCCGGATCGAATCGCGCACCGCCTCGTGATTGAAAATATGAACCTGGTGATACAAGAAATGGGCCACGCCGCTTACCCGCTTCACCTGCTCCAAAAACGGGCGAATGACGGAATTATCGGACAATGTCGACAACTCCAAATCTTGGGTCAGAAAGCTCATTTCCAGCACGTCGTACATCCGGTTGCCGTCCGTCGACCAGGCGATCGGAAAGTACGGATGGCACGTGCCGAACAGCATGCCGACGTTGCCTTTTTTGCTCGGGCCGCGCGTCTGGTCGGCGGCGATGCCGTAGCGCTCGCACCATTCGAACAGCTCGCCCCAGCCTTCGAAGCGGGTGTAATGGTTTTTGTTCGAGGTGACTTCGGCGATGTCGGCCGCGTCTTTCAGCCATTGCAGCTGACGGGCGAATTCCGGTTCCGCCCAAAATCCTTTTTGCGAATCGAGCGCGTTGTAATGGAACGCAAGCTCGTGTCCGGCCGCCTTCACCCGCTCGTAGACCGGTTTCCCGTACCCCGGTTCCAGCATGCACCAAGTCGTCTTCAGCCCGACTTCGGCGAGCAGCTCGAGCGTTTTGACGGCGTATTCGTCTTTGTTGCCGTCGCTGTCGTGGGACATCATCAGCACATGGGAAACGCCGTCCGGATAATAGGCGACGAACGGCAGCGTCATGCCGCGGTCGACGATCGCCCGAAGCAGCGTGCCGACGAACGCCTCGCGCCACAAATCGGCGTACGGGTACGGGAAGTACGGCATCCCCGTCTCGGTCGTCAACCGGTCCAACCGCCAATCGACCGCTGCCAGGTCGTCCGCCTTCAATATGCCGTCGTTGACCGCGCCGGTTCCGTCTTCGGCCGGAACGCCGTCCTCGAGCACCGGCCCGAGCCCCTGCTGCAGCTTGACGATCGTGCTCCAAATGTCGACGGTCCAGCGGAGCAAAGAGCCGTTTCCGACCCGAAACGACTGCAGCGCCGGCGCCGCGGCTTGTCCGTCCGGCCGTTCGCGCACGATGCGGCCGCTTGCCGTCGGCGAAGCCTTCGGCTCGGGACCGGCCTGCCGCCAAGGTACGGCGGCCAAAAAGCGCAAAGGCGCATCCCCGTCTTCCGCTTCGTCCAAATACGCGTATCCGACGCCGACCTCTTCGTCTTTGGCATAGCCGAGCTTCGCCCCGACTTTATTCAGTCCGGCGCAGTTGACGACGATGCCGCCTCGTTCCATATAGGCCGTCAACGCTGCCGCCGTCCGTTCGTCCTCCCCGCATACCGCCGCGATCACGACGTCGTAAGCGCCTTCCGCGATCTCGTCGACGCTTGCAAGCTCCGTATACGTTATGCCGGCATGCGACAGCACTTCGCACGCATATAAACCGAACGCGTTCAACCCGTACGCATGCAGCTTTGTTATCGCTTTCCGATCGTTCAATACGGCAACGTTCGCCATTTTCGTCATGATACCCTCTCCTTGTGTCGTGAAAATGTACTGGACTCTACGGTGCAGACCGGCTTCAATAATTAATCATCTGTATTATACATGTATTTAAGAAGCCATTCCGATGGTAACACAAGTTGCCCCGTTCGGCAATGAAGAAGTTTGGCAATCGCAAAAACAACAGTCGTACGGGACAGGTCGGGTCTCTTCGAATGCATCGTTAACTTGGCGTTGAGACGGGGATAACCGGGTTAGGCGGTAAAAGCGGAGTGGCGGGAATTGGAAAGGACAAAAGCCATTCGGGCGGAAGATCAGGTAATGCGCAATATCTCGAAAATTGCGAAGGAATCAGAAAGATTCGAGCACCGGTAGATCGAGGAGGAGAACGAAACGTCAACATTTTCAGCCATCGCGAAAACGGGACAACTGTCAACTCATCTCGCAGCGTCCGCAACGATTCGCCGTTTCCGCAGAGCTGCAGACTTCGCAAAGAGTGCGGGGTATGGACAAAGTGCTGCAGAGCCCGCAGAGAGCGCAAAGACCGCAAAGAGCGTAAAGACCGCAGAGCTCGTAAAGAGAGCACATTCCGCAAAGAGCACAAACTTCGCGGAAACTTTAGGCCAAGCACTATAGCGTTCAGCAGCCGCAGACCCCGAGAAGGCCGCAAAGACGCCTCCAATACCGCCGCGTCAGGCGGACCGGAAACGTCTTTATCGGGCACACCGTTTTCGCCGGAGCCGGCAATTATCCCGCCTTCGGACTGTATTTCGGTTCGGGCTTGAACGCCAGCGGGAATACGGCGTGCGAGCTGCACTCGTCGCATACGTGCGTGTAGCATTCGGAAAGCTCCTCCATAACGGAGCCGCACCTCGAGCATTGCTTCTTCGGAAGCGAATCGAAAAACTGGTTAACGTTCGGCAGCATGCGAGACGGTCACATCCTTCGACAATTGTACTACTACAGTTTATAAATTGTACGATTATTATATAACAACAAGTTGCCGATTGCGAACGTTTTTTTGCGGAGATCACATCATCGTTCCGATCCACAGGTCGACGGTCGGTATGTTAGGTGAAAACAAGCTCATTCGCAGGGAGGAACCTCACGGCGAGATGGCAATTTACGGTTCCGGGCCGCGTATCGTCGGCGCCATGCGGTTGGTCGAAGCACGGCGCGGTCGTTCCTTGACATCCGGTCCCTCCTGTCGCATATTCGATGGACAAGTAATCGTCGACTACTGCCGACAGGCCGGGCCCGGATCGTTAAAAGCTCCTGGGGACTCCTATTTCGGCGATATTGACGCAAAATTCGAAAATAGAAGACGGACCGCTAATTGGTGCAGCTTCAACCAAAAATGACCCAAACGCGGCCCGTCGACCGAAATTAGCAGCCTCAAACGTCCGCTAATATTCGATGCAAGCCGATTCCGCTCGAATAGCGGACCCGAACGTCTTCTATTTATTTGACTTATTGGCGGGCGGCACGCCGATTTCCGTCAAATCGGCGATACGCAGGCTTTCGGAGCCTCTGACGCGAAAAAACCGTGCCGATCGGCACGGTTTGCGGTCAGTCATAGGGTCCATCCAAGCGAATCGGCGGCATTTGCTTAAATAGTTGAGTTGCGTAAGTAGGTACAGCGGATGCTGCCTGTATTGCCTGTATAGCGTGCGATTGCGCGTATAGCATGTGAATTGGTGTGCGGATTGCGTGCGGATTGTGCGCGCATGTACCGCGTGTGTACTGTGATGTACTGCGAACATTGTTTCTGCATTCTGCGAGCATGCTGGTGCGGATTGCGCGTACTGCCCGCCTACCGCGAAGTACAACGGCGCGCCTGCGGGTTAACTTACCCGCGCAAGCGTCCCGGCTGCGCAGTCGGAACCGGCGGCGAGGAACGCACCGGCCCCGCGCCTCCGGCGAGCTTTTACCCGTCCGCCGCCAGCACCCGAAACGAGCCGCTTCCCCACGAGCCGAGGCGGCCTTGCGCGTCTTCGATTTTGCCGAATACGGTCACCATTTTCCGCGACTGATGGATGAGCTCGGCGGTCACCGTCACTTTCCCCGGCACGAGCGGCGACAAATAGTGGACGTTCAAATTGGTCGTCACCACTTTGTCGCGGGGTCTCGCCACCATCGCCGTAATGCCCATCGCGTTGTCTAGCAGCGACGCATGGACGCCGCCGTGCAAAATGCCGATGCCGTTCAAATGCCGGCCCGTCACGTCGAGCGTTACGACCGTAAGCCCCGGTTCGACGCGCTCGAGCGAGCAGCCGAGCTCCTCCCAGAACGTTCCTTTGGCCGCTTCCTCCATGCTGCGCACGAAACGGTCCAGATCGATCTCGCCCTCCATGATGCCGGTTCCCTCCCGTTCCGTCCGCGGCGATTTGCCGCGATCATACGACGACGTATCGCTCGGCGGCTTTCACTTTGTCGGCGATGTGCCGCTTCAGCTTGATCGTGTCCGGCGGCGTATGCCGCGTCCACTTGCGCAGGACGGACAGCTGCAGCGCGAGCAGGTCGCCCGTCGCCATCGCCGCCACCGCCCGCTTCGCATCGAGCTCGATCTGCGCAAACGACTCGTGCACGTAGACGGTCGTCATCATCGAGGCGAGCCGGCCTCGCTCTTCGCCGGACGCTGCCGCCAATTTCTCGGCCCGCAGCAGCGCGCTTTCCATCGCATAGATGCGAATCATCATGTCCGACAGCAGCGCGAGCACCTCCTGCTCGTCTTCCAGTCGCAGGCCGTACGTCTGGGCCGCCTGCCCGCCGACGAGCAGGAAGATTTGCTTCGCCGTGGCGAGCAGCCGCTTCTCCGCGCCGAACGCCGAATCGTCCTCCTCCCGCTCCGCCGGCTCGAGCATTTTTTCCTGCACGCTCCCGGCGCGCTCCATAAGCGGCAGCTCGCCCTTCATCGCTTTTTTCAGCAGTGTTCCGGGAATGAGCAGCCGGTTGATTTCGTTCGTCCCTTCGAAAATGCGGTTGATCCGCGAGTCGCGGTAAATGCGCTCGATTTTATACTCCTGGATGAAACCGTAGCCGCCGTGAATTTGCACCCCTTCGTCGGCGACGAAGTCGAGCGCTTCCGTGCCGAACACTTTGTTGATCGAGCATTCCAGCGCGTATTCGGCGATCCCTTTGGCCGACAGGACGCCGGCGGAATCGGCTCCGGGGTCGATCGTTTGCAGCATCCCGTCGATCAGGCCCGCCGTCCGGTACACCATGCTTTCCAGCACGTACGTCACGATGTTCATCGCCGCCAGCTTTTCTCCGATCAGCGGAAACGACGATATCGGCTTGCCGAACTGGTGCCGCGCATTCGCATAGCTGCTGCTGAGCGCGATCGCTTCCTTGGCGGCTCCGATGCAACCCGCGCCGAGCTTGAAACGCCCGATGTTCAAAATATTGAAGGCGATCACATGCCCTTTGCCCGGCTCGCCCAGCAAGTTGGCGGCCGGTACCTTCACGTTGTCGAGGATAAGCGGACAGGTGGAGGAGCCTTTGATCCCCATCTTCTTTTCCTCGGGACCGATGCCGACCCCTTCCATCGTCCGTTCGACGATAAAGGCGGAAAAATGTTTGCCGTCGACTTTCGCATAGACGATGAACAGGTCGGCGAAGCCCGCGTTCGTTATGAACTGCTTCGCGCCGTTCAGCACATAGTGCGAACGGTCCTCGGACAGCGTCGCCGTCGTCTTCGCGCCGAGCGCATCCGACCCGGACGACGGCTCGGTCAGACAGTACGCGGCGATTTTCGTGCCGTCGGCCAAATCGGGCAAATACGTTTGCTTCTGCTCAGCCGTGCCGAAAAAAACGATCGGCAGCGTGCCGATGCCGACATGGGCGCCGACCGACAAGGCGAACGACGAGCCTTTGGCCAGCTTTTCGCTGATGAGCGTCGAGCTCACTTTATCGAGTCCGAGTCCGCCGTACCGTTCCGGGACGTCGACGCCGAGCAGGCCGAGCTCCCCGGCTTTGCGGATCAATCGCACCGTCAGCCCGTAATCGAGCTTTTCCAGCTCCGCGTCGTGCGGCAGCACCTCGTGCTCGACGAAATGCTCCGCCGCATCCCCGATCATCGTCTGCTCCTCCGTGAAATCTTCCGGCGTCATGACGTCCCGCCACGAAGTCGAATCGATCACGAAGCTTCCGCCTTTCACTATCGCTGCCATAAACGCCTTCCTCCTTTCAATCGGCATAGACTTCGAAAATGCCGGCCGCGCCCATCCCTCCGCCGATGCACATCGAGACGACGCCGAAGCCGCCGCCGCGGCGGCGAAGCTCCCCGAGCAGCGTAACGGTCAGCTTGGCGCCCGTGCAGCCGAGCGGATGGCCCAACGCGATCGCGCCGCCGTTCACGTTCACCTTCGCTTCGTCGAGCTCGAGCCGGCGTATCACTTCGATGCACTGCGAGGCGAACGCTTCGTTGATTTCGTACAGGGCGATGTCGTCTTTGCCGAGGCCGGCCATGCGCAGCGCCTTCGGAATCGCCTCCACGGGGCCGATGCCCATCACCTCCGGCTCGACGCCCGCGACCGCGAAAGCGCGAAAGGCGGCTAGCGGCTTCAACCCGAGCGCTTCCGCCCTGCTTCGGCTCATGACCGCCACGGCCGCCGCCCCGTCGCTGATCGGCGATGCGTTGCCGGCCGTCACCGTCCCGCCCGCCGAAAAAGCGGGCTTCAGCTTCGCGAGCGCCTCCACCGTCGTATCCGGCCGGATGCATTCGTCCGCCGCGAATTCGAACGTTTTCGTCCACGGGCCTTCGGCCGGATCGAAGCCGCCGAACGACGCGGCGACCGGCACGATTTCGTCGGCGAACTTTCCTTCCGTTCGGGCGGCGTGCGCCTTGCGGTGGCTTTCCGCGGCGAACCGGTCCTGCTCCTCGCGGGAAATGCCGTAGCGCTTCGCGACTTTTTCCGCCGTATGGCCCATGCTCATGTACAGCTCCGGCATCGTTTCGACGATGTCCGGATGGGGCGACAGCTTGAAGCCCGTCATCGGGACATGGCTCATGCTTTCCACGCCGCCGGCGATAACGGCGTTCGCGCTTCCGAGCATGATGCGCTCCGACGCGTAGGCGATCGCCTGCAAGCCGGACGAGCAAAACCGGTTGACCGTAATCGCCGGAACGGAAACCGGAAACCCGGCGTACACGGCCATCGTCCGGGCGAAATTCAGCCCTTGCTCGCCCTCCGGCATCGCGCAGCCGACGATAATGTCGTCGACATCGTCCTTGGCCAGGCCGGGAGCCCGGTCGACCGCCGCCCGCAGGACGGTTTTGCCCAAATCTTCGGCCCGCGTTTGCGCCAGGCTCCCTTTGCGCCCCCGCCCGACGGCGGTGCGGACGGCCGATACGATAACCGCTTCCTCCACCCTGGTCACCCCCTAATTCCTCAGCGGCTTGCCGTTTTTCAGCATATGCTCCATGCGCGCCCTCGTCTTCGGTTCGCCGCACAGGCTGAGAAACGCCTCGCGCTCCAGGTCGAGCAAATAGCGCTCGGACACTTCCGTCCCGGCGGGAACGTCGCCGCCGGACAGGACGTGAGCGAGCTTCGCGGCGATTTTGCGGTCGTGGTCCGAGATGTACCCGCCTTCGCGCATCGTTTGCGCGCCGAGCTGCAGCACCGCTTTTCCGTCGCGTCCGACGACTTTGACCGGCTTGCCCGCGGCCGGCGCATACCCGCCGCGCTCAAGCTCGAGAACGGCGCGCCTCGCCTCGAACAAATGCGTGTCGCGGTTCATCGCCGGGACGTCTCCGCGGCGCATCAGCCCGAGCCGCACCGCATCCGCCGCGCTGCCGGACACTTTCGCCATGCCGATCGTCTCGAACGCGCGGTTCACCGCAAGCTGCAGATCGGCATCCGCCTCGAGCGCCGACTCCGCGGCGCGAATCGCCATTTCTTTCGTGCCGCCTCCCGCCGGGATCAAGCCGACGCCGGCTTCCACCAAGCCGTAGTACGTCTCGGCATGGGCGATGACGCGGTCCGCCGCCATGCACACTTCGACGCCCCCGCCGAGCGTCATCCGGTGCGGCGCCGCCACGACCGGCTTTTCCAGCCGCTTCAGCTCGAGCATCGACGTCTGGAACAGGCGGATGATCCGATCGACTTCGTCCCATTCCTCCTCCTGGGCTTCCATCAGCAGCAGCATCAGGTTGGCGCCGACGCAAAAGTTGCGGCCCTCGTTGGCCACGACGAGCCCGCGGCAGTGATCGCGGACGTAGTCGGCGCTTCTGCGGATCATCGTCAAAATATCGGCGCCGATCGCGTTGTTCGGCGAATGAAATTCGAGACAGGCGACGTCTTCCCCGATATCGATCAGGCTGGCGCCGGCGTTCGATACGATCGTCCGGTTCGCCGCCTTCAGCGCCCGCAGCGACAGGCGCTCCGGCGGCTGCTCAAGCTCCGTATGCCGCCCCGCCCGTACGTAAAACGTCTTCCCCTGCCGTCTGTCGTAAAACGTTTCGTTACCGGCGGCGAGCCAGCTTTTCACCCATTCCGGCACGGCGAGCCCTTCGGCTTCCATCCGGGCGACCGACTGCCGCAGCCCGATCGCGTCCCACGTTTCGAACGGGCCGAGCTCCCAGTTGAAGCCGAGCCGCATCGCCTTGTCGACGTCCGCGATCGAATCGGCGATGTGTTCCGCCTTCTCGGCCGCGTACAGCAGCATCCGCGCGAGGATGTCCCAGGCAAGCCGCGAAAGGCGGTCGCCGGCGGCCAGCAGCGCTTTGCATTTGGCGGCGGCTCCTTTCGCCGCTTTCGCCGCGTCGAGCGACGCCGATCGGGGGGCGGCGGACGGGACGTACTCCATCGCGGTCGGGTCCAGCTGCAAAATGCGGCTGCCTTCGGCGTCCTTTATTTTTTTGTAAAAGCCTTGCCCGCTTTTCTCGCCCAGCCAGCCGCGCCGGACCATATCGGCGAGCAGCTCGGGTACGGCGAACGCCTCCTTCTCGACCGGGTCGTCCGTTCGTTCGAAGACGTTGTTCGCCACATGGACGAACGTGTCGAGACCGACCAGATCGAGCGTCCGGAACGTGGCGCTCTTCGGCCTGCCGAGCGCCGGACCGGTGACGGCGTCGATGTCCGCGACGGTATAGCCGCCCTCGGCCATAATGCGCAGCGTCGACAGCAGGCCGTAGGTGCCGATCCGGTTCGCGATAAAGTTCGGCGTATCTTTGGCGACGACGACGCCTTTGCCGAGACGGCGCTCGAGAAATTCCGTCATCCGGGCGGCGACTTCTCCCTTCGTCGACGGTCCCGGAATAAGCTCGACGAGCGGCATGTAGCGGGGCGGATTGAAAAAATGCGTCCCGAGAAAATGCTCTTTCATCGGGGACGGAATCGCCTCCGCCATCGCGGCGATCGAGATACCGGACGTATTGGAGCTGACGATCGCGCCGTCGCTCCAAACCGTTGCGACGCGAGCGAGCAGCCGCCGCTTCAAATCGAGCCGCTCCGTGATCGCTTCGACGATCCAATCGGCTTCCCGCAGCCGTTCGAAATCGTCCTCGACGTTGCCCGGCTCGATCAGGTCCGCGCGGCTTTCCTCGTAAAACGGCGCGGGATTCGTCTTTTTCAGCCGCGCTATCGCTTCGACGGCCAGACGGTTTCTGGCGTCCCGGTCGTTCAAGCTTTTGCCGGCCGCTTCCTCCTGCGGGGTCGGCCGGTCCGGCACGATATCGAGCAGCAGGACGCGCAAGCCCGCGTTGGCCAAATGCGCGGCGATGCCGGCCCCCATCACGCCGGAGCCGATGACGGCCGCCGTACGAATCGTTCTCACGCGAACATCTCCTTCCTTATCCGTCTATGCGGGGCGGCCCGAACACCGACGCCGCCAGCAGCTCCGCCACGTCGCGGGCGGCCACGCCTTCCGTGTCCGCCAATTTCGTTCCGTCCTCCATCATCGTCAGGCAGTATGGACAAGCGCTCGCGATCACCGTCGGCGCGACCGCCAACGCTTGCTCCACGCGCGCGACGTTTACCCGTTTCCCGGCCGTCTCCTCCTGCCACATCAGTCCGCCGCCCGCGCCGCAGCACATCGCGTTCGCGCCGGACCGCTCCATTTCCGCGAGCCGCAAGCCCGGAATGGCGCGCAAAATCGCCCGGGGCGCGTCGTATTCCCCGTTGTACCGGCCCAAGTAGCAGGAGTCGTGGTACGTCGTCCTCTCCTCGACCGGATGCGACGGCGACAGCTTCCCTTCGCGCAGCAGCCGCGCCAGCAGCTCGGTATGGTGCACGACTTCGGCTTCGAGGCCGAACTCCGGGTATTCCCGCTTCATCGCATTGTACGTATGCGGGCAGGCGGTCACGATTTTGCGCACGTTATATTTGCGGAACAGCGCGATGTTCGCCTCGCAGCATTCGCGGAACAGCAGCTCGTTTCCCATCCGGCGCGGCGTATCGCCGGAATTTTTTTCTTCGGCGCCGAGAATGGCGAACCGTACGCCGGCATGCGCCAGCAGCTTGACGAGCGCGATCGTCACCTTGCGCGTCCGGTTGTCGTACGAGCCCATCGAGCCGACGAACAGCAAATAATCAAAATCGGGCTCCTCCCGCACGGTCGGTACCCGGATCCCGTCCAAATCGTCCAGCCATTTCGTCCGGTCGCCCCGGCTGATGCCCCACGGATTGCCTTGCCGTTCGATATTGTGCAGCGCTCTGGCGCCGCCGGCCGGCAACATCCCTTCGGTCAGCACCAAGTAACGGCGCATATCGATCAATTTATCGACGTGCTCGTTGCCGACCGGACACTGCTCCTCGCAGTTGCGGCACGTCGTGCAGGCCCACAGCTCTTCCTCCGTCACGACGTCTCCGATCAACTTCGCGGACGCGATCGGCACTAGCTCGGCTTCCCCGCTCCCCGCCGCGGCGCTTTTCGGGCGAACCCAGCCATCCTTCTGCCATCCCATCGTCGGTGTGATGTCGGTCACCCCGGATCCTTGCCAGCCCGCCCGATCGGCCGGATCGCGCGGCCGAAAGACGGAAGCGTGATCGCCGCCGCCGCGAAAAACGAACGATGGCACCCACGGCCGCTTCGAGGTGACGGCCGCCCCTTTTTCGGTCAAATGGTCGCGCAGCTTGACGATCAAATGCATCGGCGACAGCAGCTTGCCGGTTCCCGCCGCGGGACAAACGTTCGTGCACCGTCCGCATTCGACGCAGGCGTACAAATCGAGCAGCTGCTTGCGCGTAAATTGCTCGATCGCGCCCGTTCCGAACGTTTCCGCTCCTTCGTCCTCGAGGTCCAGCGTGCGAAGCTTGCCCGGTTCGCGACGGCCGAGCGCCAGATTGACGGGAGCGGTCAACAGATGGAGATGCTTCGATTGCGGCACATAGACGAGAAAGGCGAGCAAAATGAGCAAATGGATCCACCAGGCGGCGTAATAGAGCGCTTCCCCGGCAGCCTTGCCGATAAAGCCGTCCATGCCGGCGGCGAGAACGGAAGCGATCGGCGCGAGCGGCGAAAACGGCTCGCTTTTCCATATTCGCTCGAAGGCGGACGTCAGCAGCACCGACGCCATCAACGAGCCGATAAAAAACAGCACGACGCTCGGCTTCCAGCCGCGCTTCAGTCTGGCCAGCTTTTCCGCGTACCGCCGATAGGCGGCGTACAGGACGGCGGCGAGAATGACGACGACGGTAACTTCCTGGGAGAGGACGAACCAATCGTATGCCGGCAGCGGCAGACGGACTCCGAACAGTCCTTTGACCACGATGTCCAGCGCGCCGAACTGCACGACGATAAAGCCGTAAAAGATCGCGAGATGCATCGCGCCGCTTCGCGGGTCGCGGAGCAGCCTTTTATGCCCGAACACGTGCCCCGCCCAATCGCGAAGACGGTCCCGCGCAAACGGTACCCGATCTTCCTTTTGCCCGAGCCTGATATACGCCGCCCTCCGCAGCACCGCCTGACCGAACCAAAATAAGCCGCACCCCGCCGCACACAGGAACAAAGCGATGTTGACCGCCTTCCACATCAAAAGCGCCCGCCCCCTTCCGCTTCCGCGGGCGCCGCCCATCGGATAATCCGGTCTCCCCCGTCATATACATGAGTGACGGACGTACCCGTTTGAATCGAGCCCCGCGTTACTTGCATTGTATTACCGGGAAGGCTGGTCCCATGACAACAATCCCCGTACGGAAAGGAGAGGCTTCATATGCATATCGTCGCATTGGTCAAGCAAACGTTCGATACGGAGGAAAAAATCCGGATCCGGGACGGAACGGTCGAAGAGGAGGACGTCAAATTCGTCATCAACCCGTATGACGAATATGCGATCGAGGAGGCGCTCCGGCTGCGCGACGCGCACGGCGGCCGGGTGACGGTCGTAACGGTCGGCGGCGAACGGAGCGTCGAGGCGCTGCGGACGGCGCTCGCAATGGGGGCCGACGAGGCGGCGCTGCTCGAAGAGCCGTCCGGCGGCGCGGACGAAGCGGCCATCGCCGAGCTGCTTGCCGCGTATATCGGAAGCGCGCCGTACGATATCGTGCTCGGCGGCCATTTCTCTGTCGACCGCGGCTCCGGGCAGGTGGCGATTCGCGTCGCCGCTCTGCTGGACATTCCGCATGTCGGCGCGATTACGAAGCTCGACGTCGACGCCGCGACCGGATCGGCCGTTGCGGTGCGGGATGCGGAGGGCGACGAGGTGACGGTCGAGACGTCGCTCCCGGCGTGCTTCACCGCGCAGCAAGGCTTGAACGAGCCGCGCTATCCGACGCTGCCGGGTATTATGAAGGCGAAGAAAAAGCCGCTCGCCCGGCTGAGCGCCGGCGATTTGGGCTTGACGGACGACCGGCTGCTTGCCAAGACGCGCGTCGTCGAGCTCGCCGCGCCGCCGCCGCGCGAAGCGGGGCGCCTCATCGCGGGCGATCCGGCCGAGCAGGCGAGCGAGCTTGTCCGCGCGCTGCGCGACGACGCCAAGCTGACGCTGCCGTAATGGCGCGCCGCCGCCCCGCCTCGCGAAGCGGGGCGCCCGTCGCGGGCGACCCGCCCGAACAGGCGAGCGAGCTTGCCGCGCGCAATGCAATGACACCGAGCTATCGATAGTGGAAAGCAATTACTCTATTTCGCGAAAATGAAGCCCAAGCTTATCCTTTCGAAGCAAGCTTTGCTTCGCAAAGCTTTTAGGAGGTAATCATGAACCATCATGTGCTCGTCGTAGCCGAATTAAGGGAAGGAACGCTGCGGAAAGTGTCGTTCGAGGCGGTAGCGGCCGCGCGCATATTGGCCGGGGACGGCGGAACCGTCACGGCGTTCGTCGCCGGAGGCGATCCGGAGCCGTATGCGCGGCTGCTGCTTGCGGCCGGCGCGGACCGCGCCGTCAAAGCCGCCGATCCGGAGCTGGAGCAGGCGAACGCGGAGCGGCTGTTCCGGGCCGTTTCGGAAGCGGTCAAGCGAGTCCGACCGACGGCCGTCCTGCTCGGCCATACGGCGCTCGGCAAAGATATCGCGCCGAGGCTGGCCGCCTCGCTGCGCGCGGGGCAAATGTCCGACGTCGTCGCGATCGAAGCGGGCGCAGACTCGACGTTTCGCTTCACCCGGCCGATCTACGCCGGCAAAGCGTTCGAGAAGCGCGTCTTCGTCAGCGGGCCGGACGTCCCGTGGATCGTCACGATCCGGCCGAACAACTTTCAGCCGACCCCGGTCGGCGAAACTGCCGCCGTCGGGGCGGCGGATGAGGTCGAGGACGTGCAGCCGGCCGCGGCCGATTTGCGCACGGTCGTCCGGCAGGTCGTCAAGCGCGCGGCCGGACGAACCGATTTGTCCGAAGCGAAGGTGATCGTCTCCGGCGGCCGCGGCGTGAAAAGCGCGGAAGGGTTCAAGCCGCTCGCCGAGCTCGCGGACGTGTTGAACGGCGCGGTCGGCGCATCGCGCGGCGCCTGCGACGCCGGATACTGCGACTATTCGATGCAGATCGGGCAAACCGGCAAAGTCGTCACGCCGGAGCTGTACATCGCCTGCGGCATCAGCGGCGCCATCCAGCATGTCGCCGGAATGAGCGGGTCGCGCGTCATCGTCGCCGTCAACAAAGATCCGGAGGCGCCCATTTTCAAAATCGCGGATTACGGCATCGTCGGCGATTTGTTCGAAATCGTTCCGCTGCTGACCGAGCAATTCCGCCGGCTCGCGTCACCGAATTAGCCCGGAGACGTGAACGCGCTCGGCGATAAGCCGGTAGCCTTCGGCGTTCGGATGAAACCGGTCGTCGCTCAGCAGGTCGTCCTCTTTGCCCAGAAACAGATCGTACACGTCGACGACGGCGACGGAGCCGCCGTGCAGCGAACGCAAATGCTCGTTGAATTTGTTCACCCAAAAAATCGCTTCCTCGAACTCGGGGAGCGGATTGTACAGTCCGACGACTTTGACGGCGTACGGTCCGCTCCCTTGCTTCAACGCGCTTATCGTCTCCAAAATATGCGTCATGTTGCGATCGAACTGCTTCAGCGCGGACATGAGATGGCGAACGTCGTTATCGTAAAAAAACGTTTTGGCCGCACGGATCAGGTCGTTGCCGCCGGCGGTGACCGTAATGATGTCCGAGCGGACGGCGGCCGCGCGCACCGGATCGACGGTTTTGATCGTTTGCAAAATGTCCGCCGTCGTCGCTCCGCTCTTGCCCGCGTTTTCGGCGACGATCGGCAAGCCGAGGCTCGATTCGGCGAGCCGCGCGTACTGCCGCACGAAGCTGCTTTCGTAAGGCGCCCCTTTTCCCGCCGTCAACGAATCGCCGAGTGCCAAATAGACGAGTTCCCGCTGCATGATACCAACCTCCGCTCGTTTTTTCGGGTAGTATCAGCATATTCACGAGCGCCCGGATTGGGCCCATATCCCGGCCGCATTATTTTCCTTTCCGTTCGCAATCCGCTCCGCGGTTCGGTACAATGGGGCTAAACCACGTTTACTCGCGGAGGGACAGCGGATGAAGGAACATCTCGTTAACGCCATTCATCAAGAGGAAGAGAGACTGAAGGAGCTCGCCCTGTTTATCGGCCATCATCCCGAGCTCGGCCATGAGGAAAAGCTTGCGTCCGGCAAGCTCAAGGCCGAGCTGGAGCGGCACGGCTTTCGCGTCGAATCGAACGTGCTCGGACTGTCGACCTCGTTCATCGCATCGTACGCGTCGCCGAAACCGGGGCCGACCGTCGCCTTCTTGTGCGAATACGACGCGCTTCCCGGGCTGGGGCACGCTTGCGGACATCATCTGATTTGCACGATGGGGCTGGGAGCGGCCGTCGGGCTGAAAGCGGCGATCGACGCCGTCGGCGGGGTGATCCGCGTGTACGGAACGCCCGCCGAGGAAACGACGGGCGCGAAAGTGCCGATGGCGGAAGCCGGTTTGTTCGACGACGTCGACGTCGCCTTGATGGCTCACCCGTTTCACCGGTTCGAAAAATCGGGCTCGTCGCTCGCGATGGACGCCCTGCAGTTCGAATATGTCGGCAAGGCGGCGCACGCCGCGGCGAATCCGCAAGACGGCGTCAACGCGCTGGATGCCGTCCTGCAGCTGTTTAACGGCGTCAACGCGCTTCGGCAGCAGCTCGCCTCGCACGTGCGCATCCACGGCGTCATTACCGAAGGCGGCAAAGCGCCGAACATGATCCCCGATTATGCGGCGGCCCGCTTTTATGTTCGGTCGGCAAACCGTCCCTATACCGACGAGACGGTGCGCAAGGTGCTGAGATGCGCGGAAGGCGCGGCGCTGCAAACCGGCTGCACGCTGAAGACGAGCAATTACGAATACTCGTACGACGAGCTGAGGACGAACGAGCCGCTTTCGGAAACGTTCACGAAAAACTTGATCGCCCTGGGCGTCGACCCCGATCGGATCGGGGAAGGTCAAGATCACGGGTCGCTCGATCTCGGCAACGTGTCGCGGCGATGTCCAGCGATCCATCCGTACGTTCAGGTGATCGACGAGCCGCATATGCTGCATACGCCGGAATTTCGCGATCTCGCCATGACGGAACGCGCCCTCGAAGGGATGCTGCTCGGCGCGAAGGCGCTCGCCGCAACGGCCTTCGACGTCATCGCGGAGCCCTCGCTGCTGCAGGCGATCAAACGTGCGTTTCGGCAACGCGACTAAGACGAAGACAGGCCTTCGTATCCCGGCCTAAGCCTGCATCGCGTAAGCGGCAAGCAGCGACGCCGTACCCGCGATCGCCTGCACATGCGTCCGCTCCATGCCGTGGGAAGCGTGGACGACCGGTCCGATCAGCGCGGCCCGAATGTTGCTCCCGCCGCGCAGCGCCGCCGAAGCGTCCGAGCCGTATTGCGGATAAACGTCGACCGCATACGAAATTCGTTCCCGTTTGGCCAGCTCGATCAGCTTCGAGGTCATCCCGTAATCGTAAGGGCCCGACGAATCTTTGGCGCAGATCGATACGTCCTTTTCCGTGCCGCTCAAATCGTCGCCCATTGCGCCCATGTCGACGGCGATCAATTCCCGGATGTCGGACGGAATGTACGACGCACCGTGGCCGACTTCCTCATATACGGAAATGACGATTTTCAACGTCCTTTCGGGCAGCCTGCCGGAGACGCTCAGTCCTTGCAGCAGCCCGAAAACGGCGGCGACTCCCGCCTTGTCGTCGAGATGGCGCGATTTGATATAGCCGTTTTCCAGGCGGCGCGTGCGCGGGTCCCACGAAATAAAATCGCCGACGGAAATGCCGAGCGCGAGCGTATCGGTTTTCGACGCGACGATTTCGTCGATGCGAATTTCCATGTTCGCCTCCTCGCGCTTCATGTCGCGGGCATCGCCGTACACGTGGACGGACGGCTTGACGGGAAGCACCGTCCCTTCGTATTCGCGTCCGTCGCGAGTATGGATGCGGCAATATTCGTTTTCCACCGACTGCATCATGTAACCGCCGATCGGCGTAAACCGGATCATGCCGTTCGGCTTGATCGCCCGCACCATCCCCCCGAGCGTATCGACATGCGCCGATATGCCGAGAATATCGCCCCTCTTGCCGGGCACCGTCACGATGACGCCGCCTTTCGGCGTCCGTTCCGTTTTGTAGCCGAGCGTCGCCGCCTCGTCTTCGACGACGGAGGCGATTCGTTCGCAAAATCCGGACGGGCTCGGGGTCGCCAAAAGCTTCATCAAAAAATCGGTCATATATTCGCGGGCGATTGAGATCATCGAACATCATCCTTTCGTCATGCGTTTTCATGCCATAACGTTCATTATATCGCATTCGCGCTTCCAGATAAATTCGCATCGCCGCTCGAATGGCGGCGCGGCCGCCGGCGCACACTACGGGTGCGATCCTTTGCCGGGCGCCGGAACGCGGCGGAGCGGGAATCGATGCGTCCCTCCGGCGACATCCGCGCCCGGATTCCGGGATTCGGCATGGGGGTGATTATCGATGAGCGGGCGCAACAACCGTCCGAAAAACAACGGTCCCGCGGGACATCCTTCGCAAATCGACCAATACCGCGAACATTTTAACGTGGACTTGTCCGAGAAGCCGGAACAAAACGAAGCGGAGCGCAAAGATCAAACACGCTTCACGATGTAACGTTCCCCCGAACAAAAAAAGAGTGACCCGGATCGATCGGGGCACTCTTTTGCGCTTGCCGTCAGGCGGACCGAATCGGCAGCCAGTCCAGCACTTTGCGAATGTATTCGTCCCAAAACTCCCAATTGTGGTTTCCGGGACCGTCCTCGTACTGCAGATCGAGCCCGAGCGCGCGGGCGTGCTGCAAAAAGTCGCGGTTCGAGCCGTACAAATAATCCTCCGTGCCGCATGCCTGATACAGCGCCGGCTTCGGCCCTTCGGACGCGGCGACTTTTTCCGCAAGCGCGAACAGATCGTCCTCCGGCGGTATGTCCGCTTCAGGGCCGAATATGTAACCGAAATCTTTTTGCCAGTGCGGCTTCGAACGTTTAATGTCGAGCGCGCCGGACAAGCTTGCGGCCGCGGCGAACAAATCCGGTCTTCTCAGCGCCAGCTTGAAGGCGCCGTAACCGCCCATCGAAAGCCCGGCGGCAAACGTTTCCTCCCGTTTGTCGGACAGCGGGAAAAACGATCTGGCGATTTCGGGCAGCTCTTCGCTTATAAAGGTCCAATACGGATAACCGCCCGCCATGTCGGTGTAAAAGCTTCGGTTGACGGCCGGCATGACGATCGCGACTTCTTTCGACCGCGCGTACCGTTCGATCGAAGTCCAGCGCATCCAGGCCGTATGGTCGTCGGACAGCCCGTGCAGCAAATAAACGGTCGGATATTTCCGGCCGGGCTGCTGCCCCGGCTTCGGCTCCGGCAGCAGGACGTTCATCGACGCCCCGATCGCAAGCGTTTTGGACGAAAAATTGCATTGAATGAAAGCCATCTTCGAAAATGCACCAGCCTCTCTGTTCGTTCCGATCCTCTCTCATTATAAATTCGAAACGGGCGGCGCGCCATCGTTAATTGGAATGAAAACGCTTAACCGTTGGAACGCGGAAGACTGCGTATGCGAAACGCCGGCAGGTTCGCTCTAGCAAAAAAGTCGCGGCCGGACGGACCGGCCGCTCACTTGTAGCCCGCGATCAAATCGGCGATCGTGCGCTGTTGAAGCTCGAATACGACCCGCTTTTGCCATTCTCCGGCGAACTTCGTAAAATAGCACTGCATCTCTTTCCCGAAAATGCCGTCCGACGTCGAATCGAGCAGCGCCTGCGAAAGAGGCTCGGACAGCTGGAGCGCCTCGTACACGTCCGCAAACGTAATTCGATTCGCCGGCCTCGCCAGCAAATAACCGCCGTCACGCCCTTCCTTGGCGACGACGAGGTCGTATTTCGCCAGCTGGGCCATAATGCGCCGCAGCATCGTCGCTTGAGAATCCATCTTGACGGCGATTTCGCAGCTCGGACAGACGCCGTCGTGAATCGCCAAGACGGCGAGCGATTGCAGCGCGTAACCGAACCATTTTGCGCTCGGACTGTCTTTCCGATTCGCTTCCATCTTCGCCACCTCCTTCTTCCTATATTGCCTGTTTTGGTGCGGTTTTGCAATCCGTAACGGACCGGAAGCCGCTTAAAACAATAAAACGGGCAAGCTTCGCGGAGCTTGATCCCGTTTCGAAAAAAACTTATCGCTGTTCCATCGAATCCCAGAAAACGACCTCGTCGAGCGGCAGCCGCGTCGTCGGATGTCCTTCCTTGGCCGCTTTGCCGAGCGCGATCAGCATGACCGGCACGTAACGGTCGGGAACGCCGAACGCTTCGACGAATTTTTCCTTGTTATAGCCGCCCATCGGCACCGTATCGTACCCTTTCGCCTTGGCGGCGAGCATCAGCTGCATCGAGACGAGACCTCCGTCGACCTGTACGATGCTTTTGGCGACCGGCTCCGGGAGCGAGCCGTATATTTGAACGGTACGCTTGACGAAATCCGACTTCACTTCCTCGCTCATATATCCGGCCGCAACCGCACTCGCATAAATCGACTCGGCTTTCTCGTAGCTTTTCAAATCGCCCAATACGGCGATTACGGCCGAGGCGTCGACGACCTGCTGCTGGTTGTTCGCGATCGGCAGCAGCTTCCGTTTCAGCTCGGCGTCGCGGATGACGAGAAAACGCCACGGCTGCAGGTTGGACGAAGAAGGCGCCAATATCGCGGTTTGCAAAATGTCGCGCAATTCGTCTTCGGGAATCGTCCAATTCGGGTCATATACCCGAACCGACCGTCTTTCCTTTACTACTTGAAAAAAATCGGCATCCGCCCGGACTTGGCCGTCCGTCGTCATTTGAGTCGTCATCTTCCATTCCTCCCGAACTTTACTATGCATTTTTTTGTTACAGTAAAACCGACAAGCAGGCCTTTTTTCCCGCATTATTGATGAAAACTATGAAGATCGGCCCGGCTCATCGGCCGGTCGAATGCGACCGGTTCTTGCCGATCTTTTATTGTTTCCGAATCGGCCTCCGATTATACTGAACAAATCTAAGCACAGTATACGCATAAACTGTTTCTTTGTCAATCACAGTAATTCACAAATTCGCCTTTCGTTTTTCGTCCGCTTTTCGGATAAGGATTGCCGTACCTGTATTTAGCCTGTACAATAGCCTTGTTATCGATTTCCATCATCCGCAAAGCGAGGGGTCCGTCCATGATTATCGACTGCCATAACCATCCCGACTGGTACGGCTATAACATCACCCGCTATTTGGAAAACATGAAGCAGTACAACATCGACAAAACGTGGCTGCTCAGTTGGGAATGTCCGGACGACGAATACAATCCGGCCTACAAAAAAAACGTGCCCGACGCTTCGCTTCCGGACGGTCCGATTTCGTTCCGCCGCTGCGTCGCCTATGCCGAGCAATATCCGGACAAGTTCATCCTCGGCTACGCCCCCGATCCGCGCCGCCCGGACGCGATCGACAAGCTCGATCACGCGATTCGGCTGTACGGCGTGCGCGTTTACGGCGAAATCAAGCTGCGCATGATGTATGATAACCCCGACGCCATCCGGCTGTTCCGCTTCTGCGGGGAGAAAGGGCTGCCCGTCACGGTCCATATCGATTACGAATTTGCGACCGGCTCCTCTTACCCGCGTCCGAACTGGTGGTACGGCGGCGGCATCGAAGCGTTCGAGCGGGCCGTCAAAGCTTGTCCGGACACGACGTTTCTAGGCCATGCGCCGGGCTTCTGGGCCCATATCTCCGGCGACGACCAGTACGACAAGGTGCCGTATCCGACCGGCAAAGTCGTTCCGGGCGGCAAAGTGATCGAATTGCTGCGGAAATATCCGAACCTGTACTGCGACATTTCGGCCGGCTCGGGCGCCCGGGCGTTCAGCCGCGATCCCGAATTCGCGAAGTCGTTCGTGCTGGAATTCCAGGACCGCATCTTGTACGGACGCGACTATTTCGACAACGTGCACCAGGAAGTGCTCGAGTCGCTCGGCTTGCCCGAGGACGTGCTGGCCAAAATATACTCCGGCAACGCCTTGAAGCTCGTTCCTTTATCCTAATACAATACGGTTATACCGTTACGTACAGGACAAAGGAGATTCGAAGGCCCGATGCCCAACATCTGGACTCACTTTTTGTTCGGCCGCGAATTGGCGGACCGGGTCGGTTTCCAGGAAGCGTCCGCTACGCCGGAGCTGCTTCGGATATACCAATTCGGCTGCCAAGGGCCGGACTTCTTGTTTTATCACCGGTTTTTGCCGTGGCAGTCCGGAGCCGGCATGCCCGAGCTTGGCGGCGCCATGCACAGCCGCGGCTGCGGACCGTTTCTGCTCGATTTGCTGGACGCCGTGCGGAGCAAGCCGCTGCGCTCGCCGGAGGCCGTTTACGCGCTCGGATTTTTGACCCATCACCTGTTGGACCGCAACGCTCATCCGTACGTGTTTTATGCATCGGGCTTCAAAAAGTGGAACCACCAGCGGTTTGAAATGATCGTCGACACGCTGGTCGCCCGCAAGCTGCTCGGTATCGGCACCTGGAATACGCCGGTCTGGAAAGAAATATACGTCGGCGACCGTTTGCCGGGCGAAACGGCTCTCATCCTCGACGCGCTCGCGCGCCGCCATTATCCCGAGCTTGCCGGGCGGTTCGGGCCGGACGACTGGAACGACGCTTATACCGACATGATTCGCGCCCAAAAGCTGTTTCACGATCCGACGGGACTGAAAACGGCTTTAACCTTCGGCAAAATCGAGCCGTTCCGGTTCAAGCGGCGCCTGCCTCCGATCGATTATTTGAACGAGTCCAAGCGGGAATGGCTTCATCCGTCCGTAGCCGAAGAGAAGCATACCGAGAGCTTTTGGGAGCTGTGGGATCAGGCGATGGACGACGGCATGGCCGTCATGAGCGCCGCGCTCGCTTATTGGGCCGATGCGGCCGGGGATGGAGCGGAAGCCGCCGACCGGCGAAGCCGGCTCGAAGCGTGCCTCGGCGACCGCTCTTACGAAACCGGCAAGCCGTGCGCCGAAGGACATCGCATCGTCCATGTCGACCCGATCATATGAAAAGACCTGAACAGGACGCGCCGGGCGCCTTCTCCCGACTCGTTCTGTTTTCTTTTATTTTGCCGAGTCGAAGCATAGTCCGGAACGTTATCGGAAACAATGTCGCTAACCGATGTTAACGGATTTCCGTCCGAAAGGAGCGAACGTCCCGGATGAGCGAGCCTAGGTTATACCGGCCCGGCCGCACACTGCTCGGTCCCGATATCCCGTTCCGGCGCAACCGGCTGCTCCAGTTATCCGCCGCCGTTTTTTCGCTGAATTGGATTTTCATGGGCATATGGCCGGTGCAGCGGTCGCTGTGGCTTGTCGAAAACTTGCTCGTCGTCGTTCTGGCCGTCGTTCTCGTCTGGACGTACCGGGCGTTCCGTTTTTCCAACCAGTCGTACTTGTTCATTATGCTGTTCCTCGTCCTGCACACGTATGCGACCCATTATTCGTACGCGACGACGCCGATCGACGATTGGCTGAAAACGACGTTTCATACGAAACGAAGCTATTACGACCGGTTCGTTCATTTCGCGTTCGGCTTGCTCTGGATATACCCGATCGGCGAGCTGTACGTCCGCCTGGCCGGCAGGCGCGGCGCATGGCCTTACATCGTTCCGGTCGCAATCGCGATGGGGCTGAGCGCCGTATTCGAAATAATCGAAGCGGCGGGCGCCCTCCTAACCGGACAAGGGCAAAACGACGGCGAATTCGTCGGGATGCAGGGCGACGTTTTCGACACGCAAAAAGATATGTTCGCCAATCTCGCCGGAGCGCTGCTTGCGGTCGGACTGCTTGCCTGGCGCCGACGAAGAAAACAGGAGGAGCCGCAATTGGCGGCTTTCGCGCTGCCGCGAAAATAAAATCGGACTAAAAAAACGCCGCTTCGCGGGAAACGGCGTTTTTTCATCCATGGGTTGACGGTCGTCTACGTTTACGCGTGCGACGCTTCCGCTTCCGCCGCCCCTTTGCGCAAGTCGACCTTCGCCAGCAGCGCGATGCCGACGATGAAAAATACGACGAGCGCCAATATGCCGAGACGGCTAGACCCGGTCGCGAGTCCTACGACCGAGAAGACGAACGGCCCGACGATGGCGGAAAATTTGCTCGATACGCTCAGAAAGCCGAAAAACTCCGCCGGACGGTCCGCCGGCACGAGCCGGCTGTAGATCGACCGGGCGATCGCCTGGCTTCCCCCCTGCACCATCCCGACGACGAACGCGAGCGCGTAAAACTGCCACGTCTCCGTCATGAAAAATCCGAACACGACGATCAGCACGTACACGGCGAGCGATATGTAGAGCGACTGCTTCGACCCGAGCCGGTCCGCGATTTTGCCGAACAGCAGCGTGAACGGGATGCCGACGAACTGCGTAATGACGAGCGCGGCGATCAAATGCGACGAGCCGAGACCGATCTCCGTGCCGTAAATCGTCGCCATCGTAATGATCGTGCTGATGCCGTCGTTGAAAAACCAGTATGCGATCAAATATTTGAGCAGCTCCGGATATTTCGTAATCCGCTTGAACGTGCTCCAAATGCGCGAAAACCCGATAGCCGCGTATTGGAGCGCCGTATGCCGCGTTCCGTTTCGCTTGTCCTTCACCCGGCGAAACAGCGGCAGCGAAAACAGAAACCACCACAGCGCCACCGAGGCGAACGAAACATAGGTGCCGGCCAAGCTGCTCGGCAAGCCGAACCAGCCGGGCATCCGGATAAGCAGCAAATTGACGACGAGCAGCACGCCGCCGCCGATATAGCCGAACGCGTAGCCTTTGGAGGAAACGGCGTCCCTTCGTTCCGGCTCGACGAGATCGTTCAGCAGCGAATCGTAAAACGCGTTGCCGCCGGAAAACCCGATCGTGCCGAGAATAAACAAAAAAGAAGCCAGCACGTAGTCGCCGCTGCCGACGAACACGAAGCAAAACGACGCCAGGATGCCCAAATACGAAAACAATCGCAAAAACCGGACCTTATATCCCGTATAATCCGCCACCGCTCCCAATACCGGCGTAAGGACCGCCACGATCAGCATCGCGATCGATTGCGTCATCCCCCAATACGAAGTCGCCGTCTGCTGGTTTGGCAGCGTCGAAGCCGCCACGTCGCTGTAAAAAATCGGCAGCACCGCCGCCATCATCGTCGTCGCGAACGCGGAGTTGGCCCAATCGTACATCACCCAAGCCCGCACCGATTGCCGATCCATCGGAAATCCCCTTTCCGGCGAGCCGCCCGAGTTGCCGGCTGCAATCCATCTACATTGTATCACCGGTTCGAAAGGCCGACCACGACAATTTTTGCGCGATCGCGCGAGTCCTCCGGCAAGTCGCGGCCTGCGGACATCCCGCCTTCAGATGGGCGTAAAAACCGTACAAGGAGTAGGCTTCCATCCATTCGGCCTTTGCCTGGCGCTCATATCATATCGTATACCAGCCGCAAAGGAGATGAATTAATAATGTCCGATTGCCCGAAACCGGTTTGCCCGGCAAGCGATGTCGTCGATCCGCCGAGAGTCATTTACAAAGATCATTACCATCCGCAAATCGTCAACGTCATCCATCCGGTGCAAATTGTGAATCGTCATCATTGCGTGCCCGTGCCGAGACACGTTTACTGCTTCTCCGAAAGCCATGTGTACCCGCAGGGGGCGGGCCCGACTCCGTATATGCCGTATCGTCGAGGCCGCTGAACCGGAAACGGTACGGCAAGACGAAACGAGGCTGCCGTTCGCGTTCGAAACGGCGGCCTTCGTTTTGCCCGTTTTACTTCGATTGCTCCCGCCCGTCCGGCTCTCTAAGCTCCCTCCTCAGCACTTTGCCGACCATCGATTTCGGCAGCTCGTCGCGAAACTCGTATATTCGCGGCACTTTGTAGGGCGCCAGCTTGGAGCGGCAAAACGCGTTCAGCTCGGCTTCCGTGACGTCTTCCCCGGCTTTGCGCACGACGAACGCTTTTACCGTCTCGCCGCGGTAATCGTCGGGAACGCCGATCACCGCCGCCTCCAGCACGGCCGGATGCTCGAACAGCACCTCCTCGACCTCGCGCGGAAAGATGTTGAACCCGCCGGCGATGATCATGTCTTTTTTCCGGTCGACGATAAAAAAGTAGCCGTCTTCGTCCATGTACGCCATATCCCCCGTGCGGACCCAGCCGTCCGAAAGCGCTTCCGCCGTTTCATCCGGCTTGTTCCAATATCCTTTCATCACCTGCGGGCCGCGGATGAGCAGCTCGCCGATTTGGCCCGTATCCAGCGTCTCGCCGGTTTCCGGATCGACGATTTTGCAGTCGGTATCCGGCCACGGCAGTCCGATGCTGCCCGTCTTGCGCCGCTCCCAAATCGGGTTCGCGTGCGTGACCGGCGAGCATTCCGACAAGCCGTACCCTTCGACGAGCCGCCCTCCGGTCAACGCTTCGAACCGCTGCTGCACTTCGAGCGGCAGCGGCGCGGATCCGCTTATGCAGCAGCGGATCGACGACAGGTCGTAGGTTCGGGCCGCCTTCGGATGATTGTTGATGGCGATGTACATGGTAGGCGCTCCGGGGAAAATGGTCGGCTTGTAACGGTCGATCGTTTTCAGCAGCGGCTCGATTTCGAATTTCGGCACGAGCAGCAAATTGGCGCCGATCGCCAACCCGAAATTCATGCAGACGGTCATGCCGTAGACGTGGAACAGCGGAACGGCGGCGAGAACCGTTTCTTCGCCGCGTTTCAGCTTATACATCCAGGCGAAGCATTGGCGCACGTTCGCCGTCAAATTCGCGTGGGTGAGCATAACCCCCTTCGGGATGCCGGTCGTCCCGCCCGTATATTGCAGCACGGCGACATCCGCCTCCGGATCGGGCTGCGGCTCGAGCGGCGCCGGATTCCCGTCCCGGACGAGCCGCTCGAAGCGAAACAGCCGCTCCGCTTCGGCATCGAAGGAGCCGGAGGAGCCGCGTCTTTTTTGCACGAGCGGATAGAGCGCTTTCTTGACGAAAGGCAGCTCGTCGCCGATCGAGGCGACGATGACCCGTTTCAGGCCGGCCTTCTCGCGAATGCTGCGAACTCTCGGCAGCAGCAAATCGAGGCAAATGAGCGTATCGGCGCCGGAATCGGTCAAGTGGCGCAGCAGCTCCCGTTCGACATGGAGCGGGTTCAATTGGACGACGATCCCGCCGGCGAACAGCGCTCCGTAATAACCGACGATATACTGCGGCACGTTCGGCAGAAGCAGCGCGATCCGATCGCCGCTGCGCACGCCGAGCCGGATGAGCGCGTCGGCGAACCGGTACGTTCGGTCGAGCAGCTGCCGGTAGGTCGTTGTTTTGCCGAAAAACGTGACGGCCGTCCGCTCCGGATACAGCTGAGCCGCCTCTTTCAATAGATCGGTTAACGGAATCGACGGATATTCGAGCTGCAGCGGCACATCCAGCGGGTAATCGCGATGCCAAGGTCGCGGATCCATGCACCATTCACCTTCCTCTGCGGTTTGAACGCGAAGACGTTACTACATGATATGGGGCGACGCTTGTTCAACATGCCGGAACGGCCATCAACGTTCGCGCTCGATTATGACAAAATGCGACCGAAGCATGAAAATATTATCGAAATAAGTCGAAATAACAATAACAATCGTATATCTTTTCGGCTATAATGGGAGTATGCAGACGTGCAGCCCCGATCGCCATCGCTTTCCGGAGCTTCGTCCGCAGTGACCGCTTACGGGGTGATAAGGCCGGTGAGATCCCGCTTTTTTTTCATCGTAATCGCTTGCGTCGTATCGATGCTCGTACTCAATAACATCATGTTTTATTGGACGACCAAAGACAGGCTCGTCGGCAATGTGGAGCAGCAGTCGTTAATGGCCGCCGGCAACTTGCGGAACGCGATCGACCGATACCGGACGAGCGTCCGTTACGTCGAGGACATGATCGGCCAGCAGCTGCGAATCGCCGCCATCGCCGCCAAGGACCGTCTCGATCCGAAAGCCGCCAACGTGACGAACGACGAGCTCGCCGAGATCAGCCGCGAGCTGGGCATTTCCCACATTACGCTGCTGCAGCGGCAGGGAGACGACATCGTCGGCGTCCGTTCCTCCGATCCGAAAGAAATCGGCTTGAGCACGAAAAAATGGGGCTTCTGGTTTACGGCCTTTCAGGAAATGCTGGCCGGTCGGGAAGTGACGATTCCGGAAGGACAGAAGCTTCCGAATTACTGGTCCGGACCGATCGCCCACGCCGACAGCGATCCGGCCAAAATCGACAAGTGGGGCTATTACTACGACGGGACGACCGACTACATCATCAACCCGTACGTCGAGGACATCCAAATCAAGCAGTATGACGCGCTGGCCGGGCCCGACGTCATTTTGAACAAAATGATCGAAGACAACCCGAGCCTGTTGGAAATGACCGGCTTCAACTACAACACGTTCGGCAAACCGCTCAAAGTATCGAAATCGCAAAGCGGCGACTATTACGTTTCGCTGCTGAACAATCCGATTCCGTTCGGAACGTATTCGTATTCGGACCGGGAAAGCGATATCGCAAACGTGCGGGCCGCCATCGAAACCGATAAATCGATTACTAAAGTGTCGGTCATCGGCGGGCATAAAGTGATCAAAAGCTTTATTCCCGTCCAGGCCGGGACAAGCAACCCGGAGGAACAGTATCCGTACGTCATCGGGGTCGTATTCGACTACGACTCGCTGGAACGCATGCTGAACGACCAGGCGCGCTCGCTGATCAACCGCGTACTCGTCCTGACGTTCGTCAGTCTTGTCGTGCTGGCGATCGTGTTTCATTTGATCAAGCGCAACAAGGACGAGGCGATTCGGTTCACGCAGGAGGCGTACATCGACGAAGTGAACGACATGTTCACGACGATACGCGGCCAGCGGCACGATTTTCTCAACCACGTGCAGACGATCCAATCGTTTCTGCAAATGAAAAAATACGACGACCTGCACCGGTATACGGGCGAGCTGATGGGCGAAATACGCCAGGTGAACGACATTATCCAGATCGGCCATCCGGCCGTCGCCGCCATCGTTCAATCGAAGGTCGTCACGGCGATGGACAAAAAAATCGACTTCCGCCACGAGTTCGCTCCGATCGGCAATTTGAACCTCGGGATCACGTCCGTCGACATCGTCATCATTATCGGCAATCTGGTCGACAACGCCTTCGACGAAGTCGTCAAGCTGCCCGTGGCGGAACGTGTCGTCGAGCTGAAATGCTGGCACCAGGCCGGGCATCTGCTTATCTCGGTCCGCAACCCCGGGCCGGTCATCCCGAACGAGGAGAAGGCGAAGCTGTTCATCCCCGGCTACAGTACGAAGCCGTCGGGCGATCATTCCGGGCTCGGGCTTGCGATAACGAAAAAGCGGGTCGACGCGTACAAAGGGTCGATTACGGTACAAAGCGACGAGCTGCACGGCACCGTCTTTACGGTATCGATGCCGCTGCAGCGGTTCGTCAAATCTTCGTAGTCCGGGGAAACGAAAAGGACTTGGCGGATGCGGTGCCGCCAAGTCCTTTTCTGTTCGAGCCCGCGAACGATCGCGGGCCTGCTACTCATCCTTTGCGCTTCATCGCCTGCTCGATCCGCTCCAGCAGCGCTTTCGCCGACTCCGAATCGTACTGTCCGGCCTGCTTCCACGCGCCGAGCATGCCGGCGATTTCCCCGGCGAGCCTCTCGTGCTCGTCGTCCGCTCCGTGCAAATTTTCTTCCGGATCGAACCAGACGTACGTTCCGTCCGGCCCGTTTCGCAAAAACGGACGACGCCAATGGTCCGGATACGCATACGGCTGCTCCCCGAATAAAATGGCGAGCACGTCGTCGCTTTCGAGCGGCAGCAGCTGGTGAAACGATTCCGTCGATCCGTCCGCCACCGTCAAATGCAAGTAGGCGTAATGCAAATAATGGTCGCCCGTGCGCGTATCTTTGACGATTTCGTACAGCTCCGTTTGCGCGTCGTCGCCGGCCAAATGCTTTACGGTTTCCAGCCGTTCCTGCAGGCTGCTTTGCGGCACTTTCCGCATTGCGGTCCAAGAGTCGCTCACGCGTCACTCCCCCTTTCCGTTCGGCATCGCGCCGTCAGCCCATCGCCAAATACGTTTGTATGCGGGACGTCAGCAGGCCGATCGCGATATCGTTGCGGCCGCCCTCGGGTATGATCAGATCGGCGAATCGTTTGGAAGGCTCGACGAACGCGTCGTGCATCGGCTTGACCGTATTCAAATACTGATGGAAGACGGATTCGACCGTGCGGCCCCTCTCCTGGATGTCCCGCGACAGCCGGCGCAGGATGCGTACGTCCGCATCCGTATCGACGAAAACTTTAATGTCGAGCTCCTGCCGGATCGCCGGGTCGGCGAAGATGAGAATGCCTTCCAAAATGACGACCGGCTTCGGCTGCACGGCGATCGTCCGGTCTTCCCTGCTGTGGGTC
Organism: Paenibacillus sp. GYB003; assembly: GCF_036577625.1. Lineage (NCBI taxonomy): Bacteria > Bacillati > Bacillota > Bacilli > Caryophanales > Paenibacillaceae > Paenibacillus > Paenibacillus sp. GYB003. Next base: position 69,202 of record NZ_JARBDC010000001.1, read on the forward strand.
GTAAAGTCGTAAATCGGCATCTCGATCGGCTCGCGGCGGCGCAGCTTCCGCAAATGATCGAGCAGCAGCTCGCCGTCCACCGAATCCGGATGATCGTAATTCATCCGTTCGCGTTCTTTCATAGGCAAATGCCGGTTGTCGGCATAATACGAATCTTGCGACAGCAGCACGACCTGCTGCGGCCCGAGCGCTTCGACGAGCCGTTCCGCGACCGTCGTTTTCCCCGAGCCGGTGCCTCCGGCAATTCCTATCGTCAGCATGTCAGTTCCTCCAGTTCGACATCGTTCGCGTTTTCGCTTTATTGTACCATCTCTCGTTCGATCGGAGAAACGGCAATTTCAACCTCGACGGTCAGCCGAAATAATCGCGCTCCAGCCGCCGCAAATTGGCAAGCGCACGCTCCGCCCATTTCGAGAGTCCGGGACGGTCGTTCGCGCCGGCGGAATCGCCCTCTCCTTCCGCCAATCCGGTCATGGCTCGCATGGCATCGTCCAAAGCTTGCCTGAGCGACCCGCCATAGTCCGGCACGCCGCCTTCGTACCGTTCGACCGACGACGACGGCACCCATACTTTCTCGCGGTGCGCCGCGGCTCTTCGCTCGTGAAACATCGGCACGTCCGGCTCGTACGGGCGGTGCAGGTCGCCCTGCAGCGGATGGCGGATGACGGCGGCGATTTCCACGAGCGTTCGGGCCGGCGCCGCTTCGACGATTTTGGCGATATAGACGCCGGTTTTATAATCGACCGTTACATAATCGTTCGTATTCATGGGCTTCCTTCCTTTCCTTCCGTCCCGGAATCAACAGATTCGAGAAAACGGACGACGTTTTCGACCGAGGCGAATGCGTACAGCTTGCGGCTGATCGCGCCTCCCCGCACATGAACGAGGCAGGGGACGCTTTCGATCCGCCAGCGGGCGGCCAGGCGCGGCATCGCGTTCAAGTTCGCCCTCAGCGGAGCGTGCCGCGGCCGCATCGCCGCCGCGACGTCCAGCATCCGTTCCGCGACTTTGCAAGTGCCGCAAAGCGGCGTATATAAAAAGACGGCGAACGTGTCGCCGTCGTCCGACCTTTGTATCAGCTCCGCTTCCGTCCGATCCGGCATCGTCATTCCTCCATGTTGTACGGTTCCAGCTGCCGCAGCGTACGCACCGTATGTTCGAGCAAATCGGGGATGTCCCCGACTTGGCCTTCTCCGATTTTCCGTTCGAATTGAACGACGATTTCGTTATGACAGCGGGAGCCGTCGTCGCCGTAGCGGAACGACAACGTTTGGACGATCGTCGTTTCCGCGCCCCATATTTGCTCCAAAATGTCTTGGATGTTTTTACAGGCGGTCACCGGATTGCGCAGCAGCAGCGAAAACGCGATTTCCAGCTTGCAGCCCGGCAGCGCGTTGCGCCATTCGAGCTTTTCCCCGGCCAAATCGAGCAAGCCTGCGGACAGCCGGATTTCCGCGGGGCTTCTTCCTTCCTTCATCCGGTAACGAACCATGTAGCTGCGCGACATAGCCGCCAGATCGATCAGGTCGGAGCGATGAACGACGACGATTTGACCGTCCAAATCGAGATCGTATACGGCTCCCTCGAACACGACTTTCAGGTTTTCGAATATCGTCGGATCAAACATGCGCTCCCTCCCGCCCGGTACTGGTACGGCCTTAACTTGCCCTATATCCATTCGACACAGCCGCGGATCAACCCTTTTTTCGTTTCGCAATCAAACCCGAAAGGCGGGGGAACGATGCCGCCGTCCCCCCGCTGCTTCAGCCGTTTAGGCGTACAACGATTCGCGAAGCCTTTTTACGTCTTCGTTGTTCAAATATTCTTCGTACGTCATTTGCCGGTCGATCAAGCCGTTCGGCGTAATTTCGATAATCCGGTTCGCGATCGTCTGGATAAACTGCCAGTCGTGCGAAACGAACAGCATCGTCGCGTCCGTATCGATCAGCCCGTTGTTGAGCGCCGTAATCGACTCGAGGTCGAGATGGTTCGTCGGCTCGTCGAGCATGAGCACGTTCGCTCCGCTGAGCATCATTTTCGCCAGCATGCAGCGCACCTTCTCGCCCCCGGACAGAACGGACGCTTTCTTCAGCGATTCTTCGCCGGAGAACAGCATGCGGCCGAGGAAGCCGCGGATGAACGTCTCGTCCGGATCTTTCGAATATTGGCGGAGCCAATCGACGAGCGTAAGCTCCACGCCGTCGAAGTAGGCGGAGTTGTCTTTCGGGAAATACGCCTGGGTCGTCGTGACGCCCCAAACGAATTCGCCTTGATCCGCTTCGATTTCGCCGGCGAGTATTTGGAACAGCGTCGTTTTCGCCGCTCCGTTCGGACCGACGAGCGCGATTTTGTCCCCTTTGTTCACGACGAAGCTGACGTCCTTCAGCACCGGCTCCCCATCGACCGTCTTGCCGATCCGGTCGACGGACAAAATGTTTTTGCCCGCCTCCCGCTCCGGCTTGAAGTTGATATACGGATATTTGCGGTTGGACGGCCTGATGTCTTCGAGCGTAAGCTTCTCGAGCTGTTTTTTGCGCGAGGTGGCCTGCTTCGATTTGGACGCGTTGGCGCTGAAGCGCGCGATGAACGTTTCAAGCTCCTTGCGCTTCTCCTCGATCTTTTTGTTCGCGTCGCGCATCAGCTTGAGCGCCAGCTGGCTCGATTCGTACCAGAAGTCGTAGTTGCCCACGTACAATTGGATTTTGCCGAAATCGATGTCGGCGATATGCGTGCACACTTCGTTCAAAAAGTGACGGTCGTGGGAGACGACGATGACGGTGCCTTCGAACCGGCCGAGAAAATTGACGAGCCAGTTGATCGAGTCGATGTCCAAATGGTTCGTCGGCTCGTCAAGCAGCAAGTTTTGCGGATTGCCGAACAACGCTTGCGCAAGCAGCACGCGCACTTTCTCGTTGCCGCCGAGCTCCTTCATCTGCTTGTCGTGCAGATCGGTGCCGATGCCGAGGCCGAGCAGCAGCGAAGCCGCATCCGACTCCGCTTCCCAGCCGTTCAGCTCCTGGAACTCGCCTTCCAGCTCGGCGGCCCGCATGCCGTCCTCTTCGGAAAAATCGGGCTTTGCATACAGCGCATCCTTCTCTTCCATAATAGAGAAGAGCTCTTTATGGCCCATGATGACCGTTTTCAAAACCGGAACGTCGTCAAACTCGAAATGGTTTTGCTTTAACACCGCGATTCGCTCGCCGGGCGTGACGAACACTTCGCCGCTGTTCGGCTCGATTTCGCCGGACAAAATTTTCAAAAACGTCGATTTGCCCGCCCCGTTCGCTCCGATCAAACCGTAGCAGTTGCCGGGCGTAAACTTTATATTAACGTCTTCGAACAAGGCGCGTTTGCCGTAGCGAAGCGTTACGTTGCTCGTGCTGATCATGGACCCACATTCCCCCTAATAGATTCTTGCTATCAAATTGTTAGTATAGCATAATTTGGTGCGGCTTCAAAGGGAAGATAACTTTTTGCGCAGCAATAATATGCAGCATCTTGGATTTTTATAAATGATCGGTTACACTGGATTATGGATTCGGTCCATCCATTCCTATTACCGCTCGTCAAGGAGGCTCGCAAAATGAATGAAGGAAACAGGCAGCTGATTACGGGGAAAAGTATCATATTGCGGCTGGAGATCGATACGAACAGCATACGATTCAGCGACATCGTGGCTGCGATCGCCGACGAGGGCGGGGATTTGGTCGCCATCGACGTCATTCAAACGAAGCAGGAGCTGTCGATTCGCGACTTGACGGTCAATGTCGCCGATACGCTCGACACCGCCAAAATCGTCGACAAAGTCAAAAGCTTGAAGGGCGTCACGCTCGTCAACGTGTCGGACCGCACGTTCCTGATGCATCTGGGCGGCAAAATCGAAACGAAGCTTAAAGTGCCGATTCAAAACCGGGACGACTTGTCCCGCGTCTATACGCCGGACGTCGCGCGCGTCTGTATGGCGATACACGAGGAGCAGCGCAAAGCGTACTCCTTGACGATCAAACGAAATACGGTGGCGGTCGTCTCCGACGGAAGCGCCGTGCTCGGACTCGGCAATATCGGACCGTACGCCGCGATGCCGGTCATGGAAGGCAAGGCGATGCTGTTCAAGCAGCTCGCCGACGTCGACGCGTTTCCGGTTTGTCTCGATACGCAGGATACGGAAGAAATCATTCGAACGATCAAGGCGATCGCTCCCGGCTTCGGCGGCATCAATCTGGAAGATATTTCGTCTCCGCGATGCTTCGAAATCGAAGAGCGGCTGAAAAGCGAGCTCGATATCCCGGTTTTTCACGACGATCAGCACGGAACGGCCGTCGTTTTGTACGCCGGTCTGATCAGCGCGCTGAAGCTCGTCGGGAAAACGATCGATTCGGTTAAAGTCGTCGTATGCGGCGTCGGCGCGGCGGGCATCGCCTGCAGCAAAATTTTGCTCGCGGCCGGCGTGAAGGAACTGATCGGGGTCGACCGGGAAGGCGCACTCGTCGCCGGACGAACGTACGATAACCCGATGTGGAACTGGTATGCGGAGCATACGAATCCGAACCGGGTGACCGGCTCGCTGCGCGACGTGGTGGCGGGCGCCGACGTGTTCATCGGCGTATCCGCCGCGGGCTTGCTTAAACGCGAGGACGTCATGAGCATGGCCGACAAGCCGATCGTCTTCGCCATGGCGAACCCGAATCCGGAAATTCTTCCGGAGGAAATCGAAGATATCGCCGCCGTCGTGGCGACCGGACGTTCGGACTACCCGAACCAGATCAACAACGTGCTTTGCTTCCCGGGCATGTTCCGCGGCGCGCTCGATTGCCGGGCGACGACGATCAACGAGGAGATGAAGCTGGCCGCCGCCGAGGCGATCGCTTCCGTCATCTCCGACGACGAACGAAACAAGCTGTACATCATTCCGAGCGTGTTCAACCAGAAGGTGTCCAAGCTCGTTCGCGACCGGGTCGTCGAAGCGGCCATCCGTACGGGCGTCGCCCGCCGCATACCGCGGGAATATCGCTGACGCTTCGCTGTTTCAGGCCAAACGAACCCGAACCCTCGTCCTGCGGACGGGGGTTTGTCGCGTTGCCGGCATTCAGGCGGGTTGCGCGCCCAGCCGAAATACGAGCCGGGTATGGACGACTTGCAGCGTGTCGCCGTCGGCGAGCGGGTAGCTTTTGTACGGAACCATCGGCTCGTCGTTCCAGTACGTCCCGTTTTTCGACCCCAAATCTTTGGCGTAATACGTCTCCCGCTCGCGTACGATCTCCAGATGCAGCTTCGAGACGCCCGCCGCGTCGTCGGCGTAATCGACGGCGCCTGTCTCCCTCCCGACGACGAACCGGTCGCCGACGATCGGGATGCGGCGCGCCGCTCCGTTTTTGTCCACCTCCAGCACGGGCACGCGCCTCTTCTCCCAAACGGTCTCCGGCGCCGGGTCGGGATTCGCCGATTCGGGTCGCAGCAGCACCGTCGCGTCGGCGGGCCTGAGCAGCGTCGTTTTGTCGGAAGGCGCCGGAATCGGAGAAGAAGCGGCGTAAGCGGCTGCGTCCTCAACTTCGGCTTCGGCTGGAGGAGCTTCGCCGTTCGCGGCCATGAACGCCGACGGCCGGACATCGGCGGACCGCCCATGTGCCGCCGGAAATCCGGCAGTCTGTGGCATGATGGAAGCCCGAGTCGCAGCGGCTGACCTCGACGCGGCGGTTTCCTTCGGTGCGGCGAATTCCGGAAACGCCCCTTTTTTCGATGGCTTGACGGGAAGCAGGCCGGTAAGTCCGGTCATGTCCCGTTCCTCCATTTCCCTGTACGCTCGGGCGAGCGACTGCAAGCCTCCGGTCGGTATCGCTTCGGGCCGCAGCCGAACCCATACGAAAACGACGTCGACGATCAGCAGCGTCATTCCTCCCCATATGCTGAGCATCCCTTCCGGCGCTTTTTCCGGGTAAAAGCTCCAAAGCAGCAGCAGTACGGCGATCGCCGCCGCAAAGCCGAGCAGCTTTTGCTTGGTCGTTAACGCGTTTGCATTCGCGTTTGCATTCGCGTTTGCATTCGCGTTTGCATTCGCGTTTGCATTCGCATTCGTATTCGCGTTCGCGCTTGCGTTTACAGCCGCGTCCGCTGGCTCCGTCGTCCGTCGTCCGACTACGTCTTCATCCTCCGCAGCATCCGCTGCGAAAGCCCGTTCTCGCCCATTCGTCCCGGCTTCTCCGCCAAGCGGAATCCAGCTCGGGACGGCTTCGCGCGTTGTCGCGTCCCGACCGACCGGCGGCGGCCATCCGATTTCGTTCCCCCGCGCGTCGGACTCGAGTCCCGATTCGGCGAACGCCGGCGGCGTTTCCGACCGGCGGACCGGTTTTACCGCGGATTCCCGTTCCGGACGGAGCAGCGCTCCGAGCAGCCGGCGAATGTCCGCAAATTCGAACCGTTCCCGATGAAGCGCGGCCATCAGCGAGGAGAAGCCCCCGCCTTCGATTTGCCCGATGCACGCCGAAAGGCGCAGCGCGACCTCCTTGAATTGCTCCCGCACCGGGGGCTTTTCTCCTCCGACGTCGACCGGCACGTACAGCAGCGAAAGCGCGAGCTCGTTTTCGTCGTCGATAAACATGAAATTTTCGTGCAGCCAAAAGCCTTCTTCGCGCAGCATGTACGTTTTGCCGTCGTCGATCGTTCCGGCGCATCGGAGCAGCAGCCTATAGTAGGAAGGAAGCGACAGCCGCTGCGTCTTCATCCAGTGCGACAACATTTTATGTCCCGAAATGTCGTAGCGCAGCTTCACGTTCAAATCGACCTCCTCGGTCTCGAACGGAAGCAGGCCGGGGATTTCGTTCGCTTCCATCATGAGCAGCTCGATTTTCTCCATCCCGTCGCGGGTAAGCGGGTTTACCCCCGACAAGACGAGGCAGGTGCCGCGATGCCGAATATAGTCGTAGTGAAAGCCGTACATCGAATGTTCCATGCGTTCCTCCTTACGTCAAGCCGGGTGCGCAATACGTCCAGGTGAACGCCATCGCGGGAAAGACGGCGTACATGAACGGGAACGTCGCCGCTTTGTCCCGATAGGCCGCTAGTCCGGCTATATCGCGCAGCAGCAGCAAATTGAACAGAAGCGCGAACGTATTGCGCATGCGCGCCGCCAGTTCCCGCCGAACCGCCACGATCGCGATTCCGATAACGGCCGCGAACAGGATCGAATTGACGGCGCCGTTCACGACGAACGTCCCGCCGGCGATCGAGCCGATCGCGCCGAACAATTTGACGTCGCCGGCCCCGACCGCTCTGCACGCATACAGAACGAGCATGATACCGAATCCGGCCGCGAAGCCGATCGCCGCTCCGGCCAGTCCGCTCCATCCGCCGTTCCAGCCGTGGCAAATCAACCCGTAGGCGGTGCCGGTGACGGTATACCGGTTCGGAATTTTTTGTTCCTTGTGATCGTGGTAAAAAGACAGGACGAGCAATATCGCCAATCCGCAAGCAACCATGCGGCGCCTCCCCTTATCGATTTCATCAAGCGTTCCCGCGCGGTCGCGGTGCGGCTCATGCCACCGGCCGGCTACGCCCCGGTCCAGATGCGTTCGTACGCCTTCTTGCGTATCGTCACGGATTTGTTCACGAACGGAATCGGCAGCTTTACCGTATACTGCGCCGTAATGCCGACGAATCGCTTGCCGGAATCCGCTAAGCGGGGCAGCTCGACTTCGTGGACAGACAGCCGGTCCTCCTTCAATACGCCGGTATCGGCATAGTGCATCACCGCTTCCTTGAACGCGGCTTTCACGAGCGGAGCGATATGCTCTTCCGCGAACCGGTCCGCTTCGTCCCCCGCCATCCGTTCCGCCTGCTCCCGTTTCATCTGCTCCCATTCGACGAGACGTACGAGAAAGTCGGGAATGAACGCCTTGTAATCTTCGACCCATTGCTCGCCTTGCGTCAGCTTGTCGCGCGCCGCCCTTATTTTGCCAAGCCATTCGTCCGCCGTCGTCCCGACCTTGCTTTGCGAGTACGCCTGCATCGCCTCGTTCGCCAGCAACTCGACCGGATAAGCGCTGGCGGCCATCTGCTTAGCCGTTTCCGCGACGGCGTTTTGCAGCGCCATATCGGCGACGGTCAGCTTGATCAGGCAGACGAGCGCGAGCACGAACGCGAGAAAAAAAGGAAACGCGACCGTCGCCTCCAGGGCGACGCCGCCGTGCTCTCCGCGCGCAAAGCGGCGGCTGTCCGGCCCGTTGCGGCGGCGGCATCCGCGAAAGGGACGCGCTTCGTTGCTTCCCGCCGTTTCGTCGATGATCATCCCCTCCGTTTCGCTCCGACGGGATGCTCCTTGAAGCATCCGTCAGTAGGATAATACGGCCGTTTTCGTCACCGTCGCCCCGTTGCCCTGAACCGGATAACCGAACGCCGCCAGCGTGAACGGCATAAACCACAGCCGAACTTTCGTCTCCGTGCGGGCTTGGACATAAACGGCCGATTCCCGCAAATCCGTTCCCGTATTCAAATCGATCAAGCTTTGCATGCGCGCCGTCATCGGGTCGCGCTTCGTATGCAGCAGCAAAAACAGCCGCAAATAGTCTTTGTAGCCCATCGTCACCGACGCCGGCGCTTTATCCGTCACCCGCACCTCTTCGCCGTCGACGAGCTTCGTCATGTCGACGAAAGCGCGTCCCGCTCCTTCGGCGAGCGCCCACAGCAGCGTAAGCATCGGATTTCCCATCGCCACCACCTTCGAATCGGGCGACAGCAACGCTTCCGCCGTTCGGACGGCGAGCCGGATGGAGAACATTTCCGTAAACGCGGCCGATTGGTTTTGGAGGCAGGAATTCAATCCGTACAAAATATATTCCGCTTCCTGTCCCTGCAGCCGGTGACCGCCGCGCCGCGAGCTCTCGTAATCCGGCTTCGGGCTGCCGTCCGGCCCTTTTTCTTTGCCGTACGTCCGATAATTGAACTTGGTCAGCGCGTATTCGTTGTAATACAGCTCGTCGCGGAATTGGCCCGCGGCGGCGGCGATCCCGTCCAGCAGCTTGTCGATCATCCCCGTCGTTCGGCGAATCGCCGTCTCGGCGTCTCCCAGCTCGCCGCCTTCCGGGGCCGGGACCGTCTCAACCCGGTTGTAATCCGCATATTTGCGGTACAGCGAAACGGTTCCGGCCTCCGCATCGCCGGTTTCGAGCAGCTTGTACGTTTCGGACGAATCGCCGCCGCATTCCGCCCACATTTTGCGGACTTCGTCCCACAGCCCGGCGAAACGCTTCTTTTCTTCGCGCTTGCGCTTCGAGATGCTGTCGCCCGCCGCGGCCCGTTTGTCCTCCTCGGCTTTTTGCTCGCTCGCAAACTGGGCGGCTTTATCGCCGTACGCTTCGTTGGATGCGCTCAGCAGCTGCATGCGGACCGAGTCGAATTTGTTGTCGCCGACGAAAAGCGTCGTTGCCGACAGCGCCGTTTCGAAGCCGCTGAATAGTGCGCCGATGGCGCCGACGCCCGTTTTGTATGTGACGTAATAGCTGTCCGGCATCGTTTGCGCCTGCAGCGTTTCCGGCGGTATGCCCGAATCGGCCGGCGCGGCCGGCCCGGACCGGATTTGCTCGTCCAGCGACTTGGCGCGGTCCAGCCGCTCGAATACGGATTGCGACATCCCGGCGAGAACGGTTCGGTCGCGCTCCGCCTCCAGCTTCGTTGCGCTCATCAGCAGCGTATATTCGGCGATATATTGCAAAATTTGCTCCAGCTCGCCGATCTCCCGGTTCAATTCGTTCAAGCTGCGCTCCAAATCGCCGATCGATTGCTGGATGGCCATGATTTGCTCGGCGGCCTGCACGCCCGCCCGGAGCATTCCGGCGATCGTCTCCTGCCGTTCCCGTATCGTCTGCCGGATCGAGCCGGCTTGCGCCTGCAGCGATTGGATCGAGCGCCTCACCTCTTCGGCGCTGCGCAAGCCGATCAGTCCGCACAGCTCGTCCAACCGGGCCAATTTCCTCGCGTAATAGTCTCGAAAAAGCCCCGCCTTCCGGCTCATCTCCTGCGCCGTCGCCCACGCCGAATCGAGCTCGTCTTCCCGCTGCGCGATAAGCGACTCGATTTGCTCCGCCCGTTCCGCGAATTGGGACATCCCGTTCAGCATGGAAGCGGCGCCGGATTGCGTTTTCAGCTTGTCGGTTACGCTTAAAGCGAATTCCACGGGCGCGCGGTATTTCATTTCCTCCAGCACTTGCCGTCCGAACACGGCCCGGTTTCCGAGCGTATGCAGCGTCTGCACCGTTTCCGACGCGGGTACCGGCTTGACGAGCTGAAACGCGCCGTCGGCGCTTTGCCCCAAATTTTCCTTGAATACGGCGGAAAACAGTTCCCGGCTCGCATTCGGATCGATTCCGACCGCGAACAGGCCGTAATCGCGCAAAGCGGGATCGTAGGCGGACAATACGGAACGGAGCGCCACCTTTGTAGCCGCCTCCGCCTGGCGCTCGCCCATCTTCACCCGGGCCGCGTCGATCAACGCCGCGTGGAACGTAAACAGCGGCGCGAGCATGAGCACGAGCGAAACGGTAACCGTTCCGGCTTTCGACTTCCACATGCGCGGCTTCCTCCTTTCCCGAATCGACCCCGCAGCCGCAGACGAATGCCGGGCAAAGCCTTTTTCATTGATGGATGACGACGATGATGCCCTGGTTCTCCAAATATTGCCGAAGCGGCTTGGACGGTCCGACCTTGCCGTCCTTTTCTTTGCGGAAAAAATGCCAAACGACGCCTTTCACCTCCGTGCTTTGCCGCATCATTTCGACGTCTTTGACGATTTGCGACTCGATGTCTTTCGATTTGGCCGTATAGCCGAGCTTCACTTCGTGCATCAGGCCGTCGGCGTCCAAAACGTCCAGCAGCCGTCTGCCGCTCGGCGCCTTGACGTCTTGTTGGACCCCGCCGGTAATGCTTCGCACGTATTCCGCCGCCTCCGCGGCGCGGGCGAACACGAGCCGCCGATGCTCGGCGGGCGGCTCCGCCGGCACCGTCCGCTCCGCCTGCGGCTTGCCGATCAAATCCTTCACCCGGACGACGAACGTACGCACAAAATCGACGTTGCGGATCAACTCCGCCGGCTCGGTGACGACCGTTCGCACTTCGGCTTCCATGCGCGCATTCATCCATTTGCCCGCCATAAACGGAAGCGGCCCCGTCTGCCCGAGCTTGACCGACACTTCGCGGTCGATCAAGCCGTGGCGGTACGTCAGCTTTCCTTCGATCCCGTCCGGCAGACCGCCTGCGGCCCGGAGCAGCTTGCGTTCCGGACCGGCGCCTCCCGCTTCGCCCGCACCTTCCGCCGCCGGCCACTCGACCCGCTTCTGGCCGAAGCCGCTTCCGAACGAAAACATGCCGCCAAGTCCGTCGCTGCCGGTTCGCCAATACAAGCCGTCGTGCTGGTTCGGCATAACGCTTCCGGTCGAAAACTCTTTATGCGTGTTGTCCCACGTATACGCGGCCCGTTCGGCGGTCGCCGCGGCCGTATAGTACAAATCGGCATGCTTATAAATGAACAAGCTGGCAAAGACGAGCGAGACGAGCGCGACGACGAGCGTCGGATATAGAAGCGCCGATTCCAGCGTATAGCTACCCGACTCCGAGCGGGCGAAACGCAGCGCTTTTTGGAAACCGATGCGTATCGCGCGCCTTCGGGCGGCTCGCAAGTCCGGGCCCGACGTCATTGATTTTTGCAGGCGTCCGGCGCGGACAAACAATCTTTCGCACCCGTATTGCCCAGCTCCTCGTTCGCCTCGCCGAACAGCTTTTTGATGAACGCCAATATCCATTTGCGGAACGCAACCGCCACGATGACGAGCACCGCCACGATGAGCAGCAGCTCGAGCGTTCCGATGCCGTCCTCTTCCTCGCCAAATTGTCCGATTCGTTGCCTGATCGATCCGATCGACAAAGTTCACAGCCCCTTTCGTTAATCCATCAGCATAATCGCCGGCGCCGCCACGATCGCCATGACGGCGAGCAAAATGAGCAACATCGGGAAAATCAGCTTCGACGACGCTTCCTCGCCGAGCGTGCGCGTCATCGCCTTCCGCTTCTCCCACAAATCCCGGTTCAGCGCCCGGAGCGAAATAACGAACGTTTCGCCCCCGCGCCGGTAATTCATCAGCACCGTCGTCGTAAAAACGGACACCTCCGCGACGGCGCATCGCTTGCTGAGCCGCTCCAGGGCGACCGGAAGCGATTCGTTGTTGCGCAGCCGGTTCGCCAGCATGACCAGTTCGGCCTGCAGCGGAGTTTCCGCGCCGCCGTGCGCATACGCGTCCGCGCAGCGGACGATCGCGCCCTGCACCGTTTCGCCGGCGCCCACAAGGAGCGTCAGCTTGTTTAAAAATTCCGGGAGCTCCATCACGAGCTTCGCTTTTTTGCGGGCCAAGCTGCGGTCGAGCCGCTTCATCATGACGAACGGGATGAAGCCGACGAAGGCGAGCAGCGAGACGATCGCGTACACGTCCCCGCCCGTTAACGCGCCGAGCAGAACGGCGCCGAACGCCCCCAGCGCGACGGCCGAAACGAGGTCGGCGACGAATCGTTTCGTATGCCGCATTTCGGCGTCCTCGCCGTGCAAGGCGATCATTTTTTGCAATACGTTCCATCGCCCGGAGGAGAGCCGTTCCGCCAGCCTCAATCGATCCGCGACCGCCGCCGAGAACGGGGCCATGATCCGGAGCATATCCATCCTCTCACGTCCCGATATCCATAATTTTGCGCGCCAGCCATTGGCTCGCCACCAGCACGGCCAGCGCCGCGGTCATAACGAGATGTCCCGCGCCCCCGTACAGCGGCGCCATATAGTCGGGGGAGCTGAAAGCGAGGAAGGCGACGATGACGAACGGGATCAATCCGAGCGCCTTCGCCTCGAACCGCTTTTGCGCCACGAGGACGGAAATATCCTGCTCGATTTCCATTTTTTCGCCGATCATGTTCGACGTTCGGCGCATCACCTCCACCAAATCGCCCCCCGTCCGTTTGCAGGCGGCGAACGCTTCCGCGAACTGCTGCACGTCCGCGATGCCGCTTCGGCGGCCGAAATCGAGCAGCGACCTCTCGATCGGCTCCCCGTTTTCCGTCAGCCGGTTGATCCGGTCGAGCTCCCGCAGCATGTCGGCCGTTCGGTCGGGATATAACAGGCGCAAATCGTTCCCCGCTTCCGCGAACGCGTTTTCGACCGATCTCCCCGCCGACAGCGCCGTCGACAGCGAATACAAGGCGTGCTTGAATTGGCGTCCCAGCTCGTCCTTTCGTTTGCGAATCAGCTGTCTGCGCCTCGCTCGCGGATAATAAAGCCCGCCGAGCGACAGAACGGCGCATATCGCGACGTTTTGATAAAACAAGTAGCCGATCGCGAACAAAACCGCTCCCGCCGCCGCGCAGGCGAACGCTCGTTGCTTCGCCGACATCGAATACCGGCCGTAATCGCCGGCATCCGCCTCCCGTTCGCCCGGATTTTCGGCCTGGCGCGGCCGTTTCGCGCCGATCCGGGGAACGTTCGCCAAGGCGATCTTCCCGTTCAGCCTGACGACGACCAAGTAGGCGGCATACGCCGCAGCTCCGCATACGAGCGCGATTATGACGCTCCGCAAATCGGTCCTCTCCTTTCATCCGTTGTCAAAGTCGAAGTCACAGCTCGATACCGGCGAGCCTCAGCTTAATATCGCCCGACAGCCGGCTTCCCGTCGGCTCCAGTCCGCCGACGACGTTCCCCAATTCGTCCTCCCCGCGTTCGACGAACGTATAGAGACGGTTCAGCCGGATTTCCCCCCGCTCGATTCCCGCGAGCTCGGTAATTTCCGTCACTCTCCGGCTCCGGTCCCGAAACCGGGACAGATGAATCATGACGTCGATCGCGGAATCGATCTGCTTGCGGACGACTTCGACGGGAAGCGCGGCGCCGGCCAGCACCATCGTCTCCAGCCGGCTCAGCATGTCGGGCACCGAGTTGGCATGGCCGGTGGACAATGAACCGTCATGCCCCGTGTTCATCGCCTGCAGCATATCGAACGCCTCCGCGCCGCGCACTTCGCCGACGATAATCCGGTTCGGCCGCATCCGCAGCGACGATCGGATCAAATCGCGGATCGTGATCGCGCCTTTCCCTTCCGTATTCGCGTTTCGCGTCTCCAGCCGCACCCAGTTCGGCACGCCGCGAATTTGCAGCTCGGCCGAGTCTTCGATCGTCACGATACGCTCGTCGGACGGGACGAAGCCGCACAGCGCGTTCAAAAACGTCGTTTTTCCCGAGCCGGTCCCCCCTCCGATAAACATGTTGTATTTCGCGCGAACGAGCTTCGCCAAAAAATCGGCCGCGTTCGCGTCGATCGCTCCGCGCGTGACGAGATCTTCCATCATAAGCGGCCTGGCCGGAAATTTGCGAATCGTCATCGCAGGCCCTTTCATCGCGACGGGCGGCAGCACGACGTTGACCCGCGAGCCGTCCACGAGCCGCGCGTCGACGATCGGGCTCGACTCGTTGACGACCCGGTTCACTTTGGCGACGATCGTCTGGATGACGTCCTCGAGCTTCGCGGGCGATTCGAATGTCCCGTCGTGCCGCTCGAGGCGGCCGTTCCGTTCGATAAAAATTTCGTCGTAGGCGTTGATCATGATCTCGGTGATCGTCGGGTCGTCGATGAGCGGCTGCAGCACGTCCAAGCCGCGGAACGAGTTGTAAATCGCCTTGACGACGCGCAGCCGATCGTTGGCCGACAAATACGCGTCGCCGGAATAGTCGAACACGGCCTCCTCGATGACGCGCATGAAGCTTTCGTCCGAGTGGGAGCCGGACAAATCGATTTTGTTACGGATTCGTTCGCGCAGCGTACGGGTAATCGCTTCGACCGACACCGGCTTCGCCTCCTTCGGACGGCCGCAATACGTCCGCGAGCTTCGCGACCGCCTCGGCGAACATCGGCTCGGCGAGCGGCTTGCTCGCGCCGCCGTGCAGCTGCTTCCACGCCGCCACGTAAGGAAGCTTGACGGCGATCCGAACCGTCGGCGGCGCGGCCGCGCCGGACGTCCATAACGAATTCGCGGACGATCCGGAATGCTTGTTCAGAACGAAGCGGATGCGCCGCAGCTCCGGTGCGGAGGCCTCGCCGGACAGCCGCTCCATCTCGGCGAGAAGCTTGAAGCTTCTTGCCGCCGATTCCCCGTCCTCCGTCACGATCCACGCGATCGCGTCGCTTTGCGACAGCGCACCGAGCGTTCGTTCGTGCAGCGAGCCGTCCAGATCGAAAACGATCGCGTCGTACGTCCCCGTCCGCTTCAGACAGCCTGCCAGCTTCCCGACGTCGTCTGCCGTCAGCTCGAACGTTTCGCGAATTCGCCGAATGCCCGGAAAATAGTCGAAGCCGTGCGGCTCCGCCCGAAAAATAAGCCCGGGCAAACATTCCGCCGTCCACGGCGCGCCGGCGCGAAGCCCGTATATAAACCGCGCCGCCAGATCGGCGTCCGTTTCGTTAGGCAGCACCGAGCCGGGAGCCAGCTCCATGTTCCAATACAAGCACCGATCTCCCCTCTCCGCTAACGTTCGGGCCAAATGGAGCGATACGGTCGTCTTGCCGACGCCGCCCGCCGCCGAATAAACGGCGTATACGGCTGCCGCCGCGCCGCCTTCGCGCCCGCGTTCGCGGACGGCCTGCCCCCGGTAAAGCTCCAGCATGCGGCCGAGCAGTTGATGCAGCGGCTGGTATTTATACAAGCCCGGCGCGATTCCGTCCCGCTCCTCGGCGCTCCGCTTCGTTTCGCATAAACGGAACCGGATTCCCCCGTTCGTTTCCGCGGGGCCGAAGTCGTCGTGAATCACGTACAGCCTCGCCTGCCGGCTCTCCGCATATTCGCGCAGCGACTCCGGGCGGGTGATTTGCCGTACCGCCAGCTTCCGGCTCCATTCCGTATCGCGGATATAGTCCGCGAGCAGCTTCAAATAGCGCGCGTCCCGATCCGCGACAACGAGCTCCAGCTTGTCCGGCATCGTCTTCTCCTCCTTTCGTCACGGTGCTTTACGGACCGTACAAGCTCCATAGTCCGGCCGCGATCAGCGCGAATCCGGCAAACGCCGCGGCGATCGCGATGCCTGCGGCCTGCTTGCGAGTCACTGTCACCCCTCCCCGCAACGACGCAAAAAAGCACCGCAAACGACGGTACCGACGTACCGTTGCTTGCGGTGCTTCCGCTTGCATGCTTTTCAAATGTAACCTGATTATACCATATAATTCCTTTCAATCAAGAGCGAACGGAAAAAAATTTGCCGAGCCACCGTTTGCCGAATCGCCCGCTCCCGCCGTGCAGCTCCGCCGCGACGCATTCGCCGAGCCATGTCCCGAGCGATTTTTGCAGCAACGCCCTGACCGCGGGCTGCCGCTGGACCGGTTCGCCTTTCCAGGCGCTGCGCACGATTTCCTCGTACGGCACGACCGGCACGACGGCCGACGGCTTGATCGGAAAAGAGGCGAGCCAATCGTGCTGCCCCGCAAACGATGCCGATTTATTGGCGATGAAATGTACGTTATGCGCCGTCTCGTGCCGTATCAGCAGCGCCTCGACGTTTTTCGACGTCGTCGACAGCATCCAGCGCGACGGCATCGGGTCGGCGACGGCGACAAGAAGATCCGATGCGTCGAGCAGCTCCGAAACGCCCGGGTCCAGCCAACGGTCGCCGATATCGACGATCGAAACGGCCGCATTGAGCCGGTACAGCCGCTGCTCCAGCGCGAGCGGCGAATGCGGCGGCGGATCCGGCCGATCCGGGCGAAGCGCCACCCACTCCGTACGGCCGGTACGCCATTGCGTCCTACCGTCGTCCTGCCTGGCGGACCAATAATCGTAATTCGCCGGGGCGTTGCGCTCCCCGTCGAGCAGGCCGTACAAATCCGGCCGCGCGTGCGGATGCTCGACGACCGCGTTCGCGATGCCCGCCGCGTCCAGCAGCGCGGCGATGGAAACGGCCGCGAACGTCGCGCCCGCTCCGGCGTACAAGCCGCCGACGACGATGCGCATTCGGCGCACCTCGCGGAGAGGAGCCCGGCTATTGACCGCCGAGGCGTGCGTCCGGTTTTTATCCGAATCGAGGCAATGCTCGAGCGCCGCCCGCACGTCGGACGCCGAAGCAGGTCTCCGCTGCGGATCGTCTTCGAGCAGACGGTTGACCAGCTCCGCGACCGTGCTTTCGGCGGCTGAACCGGTTGCGGCAAGCGGCTTGCGAACCGCGCCGTACGTCCGTCCTTCGCTCAGCAAATAGTACAGCGTCGCCCCGAGCGAATACAGATCGGACCGGCAGTCGGAGTATCCTCTCTTCAGCAGCTCGGGCGCGGCGAAGCCGATTGTCCCGAGCGGCACCGTATCCGCTTCGCGGCCCGGCGACTGCTTTCTGGCGATGCCGAAATCGATGAGCCGCACATGCTCCTGCGCGTCGATCATAATGTTCGACGGCTTAATATCGCGGAAAATGACCGGGCCCGAATCGAGCTCGTGCAAATATTGCAAAAGCTCGCAAAGCTGCATCGCATAACGGATCAGCGAATGCAGCGGCACCGTCCCACCGTTTCGCTCGAACAGCTGCTGCAGCGTGACGCCGTCGATATATTCCATGACGAGATGCGAGTAGCCTTCTTCGTCGGGCGGAAAAAAATCGACGACATGCGGCAAATACGGATGGCTCAGCTTCATGAGCACCGCCGCTTCGCGCGAGGCGGACAGCTCGGAAATGCCGTATTCGCGGGTCCGCTTGACCGCCCATTTTTTGCCGGGAAGCTTCAAATCGTCGGCCAAAAAAACGGCGCTCATGCCGCCTTCCCCGAGCGGACGGACGATCCGGTACCGTCCTCCGAACACCGTGCCGGCAAACCGCCCGAGGCTGTGCGACTCGTCAAAAAAACGGTCCATCGTTTTCCCCCGTTCCAACGGAATGTACGCCCATTATAACGGATGAAGCCGGACCGTTCCACCATTTATTTCCTATTTTGCAAACTCGTTTGCTGCTATAAGGAGGGGGACATATTTCGAAAGCTTTGCTTCGTGCATAACTTTAAATAGGCACTTAACCATTGACGAGTACGACATGTACGGAACGAGGGGGGCAAATTTTTGGAAAACGAAAAACGGAACGGATCCATTCCGCAACCGATAAGAAAGGATGGCGCCGGTTGGTGGGATTTGGGTCCGCGGGATGTCATGAGAGACCTTGAGAATCCCGACATGCTGGTTCCGCCTGTCACCGACGCCGGGTCGTTGCCCAATCTGAAGTTCTCTTTCTCGGACACTCATATGCAGTTAAATCACGGAGGATGGTCGCGGGAAGTGACGGTTAGAGAGCTGCCGATTGCGACCACAATTGCCGGAGTGAATATGGCTTTGACTCCGGGCGGCGTGCGCGAGCTGCACTGGCATCAGCAAGCGGAATGGGCGATCATGCTTGTGGGGCGAGCGCGTATTACATCAGTCGACCAAGACGGGAGGAACTTCATTGCGGACGTTGGCGTGGGCGATCTTTGGTACTTCCCTCCCGGTATTCCGCATTCTATCCAAGGACTTGAAGAAGGCTGCGAGTTTTTGCTCGTCTTCCCTGACGGCAGCTTCTCCGACCTCAATACGTTATCGATCTCCGATTGGTTCGCACATACGCCAAAGGACGTCTTATCGGCGAATTTCGGCGTTCCAGCAAGCGCTTTTGCCCGCATCCCGACCCATCAGTTGTACATTTTTCAGGCAAACGTTCCCGGTCCGCTCGAAAGTCAACAGGTGGCAGACCCGCAAGGTACGGTACCAAAAACCTTTACACACCGACTGCTTGCACAAGAGCCGATTGTAACTCCGGGCGGGAGTACGGTGCGTATAGCGGATTCGACCAACTTTCCCGTTTCGACTCAAATCGCCGCATCGTTGCTGGAAATCAAACCGGGCGCAATGAGAGAAATGCACTGGCACCCGAACAACGATGAATGGCAGTATTATATATCGGGGACTGCACGCATGACGGTTATGGCGCCCAATGGCACGGCCCGTACTTTCGATTATCGCGCCGGGGATGTGGGGTATGTGCCGCATGCCTTCGGACACTATATCCAAAACACGGGTAATCAGAGCGTATGGGCTTTGGAAATGTTTAAGAGCGACCGCTTTGAAGATGTTTCTCTAAATCAGTGGATGGCGCTCACGCCACATCAACTCGTACAGCAGAACTTACATGTAGGACCGGAACTCATGAACGCATTGAAAAAGGAGAAGCAATATATAGTGAAAAATCCGAGATTTTCTTATTCTCCAAAACATGACGGATAAGGATTTCGCCCTTGTAAGGCTCCCCTTTTGAACTGGAGAGCACGTCTCGAAAACGAAGGCGGTGCCACGAGGAGGCTTTTTCGCGCCGTAGGCAGCATTTCAGCTCGGTTAGTGCTCCTAAGCGCACTAACGCGTATGTGTTGACGCCTGGCCGAGGCGGATTGTGTTCTTTTGAACACTATCCGGTGATTTTTATGCGCCGTAGGCAGCATTTCAGCTCGGATAATGCTCCTAAGCGCACTAATGCATGTGTTTCGCCGCCTGGCCGAGGCGGATTGTGTTCTTTTGAACACTATCCGGTGATTTTTACGCGCCGTAGGCAGCATTTCAGCTCGGATAATGCTCCTAAGCACACTATCGCGTGCGTTTTGACGCCTGGCCGAGGCGGATTGTGTTCCTTTGGACACTATCCGAGCGTTTTTATGCGCCGTAGGCAGCACCTCGGCACAGATCGCGCTCCTAAGCGCACTAACGCGTTTGTTTCGCCGCCTGGATGAAGCGGACGGTTTTCCTTCGAAGGTTGACCGGCACCGCCTATTCCGGCAAATACCGCCTGGCTCCGGCATATTCCTTCGCGTACGCCGGCGTGCCGAGCGAAACGATTTCGATGCTCCGCTCCGAGTTCGGCGCATGAATCATTCGCCCGTCGCCCGCGTACATGCCGACGTGGTGCACGTTGCCCTTGCCGCCGTCTCGCGCGAAGAAGACCAGATCGCCGGGCCGCAGCCCGTCCGGGCCGACCGGCTCGCCCGCCTTCGCTTGATCCGAAGCGTCGCGCGGAATGGAAATGCCGTAATAGCGGTAAAGCGAATACGTGAAGCCGGAGCAGTCAAAGCCGAAGCCGGAAACGCCCGCCCACAAATACGGCAGTCCGAGAAACCGCTCGGCGGTCCGCAGCAGCTGTCCGCCGTCCGGTTTTGCGGAAGCTTGGTCGGCGGCGCCGCGGATAACCCGCGCATCCGATTTCGGCAAATACTTTTCGCCGTCCGCCGGAGTAAGCACGACGACGTTTTCGCCGGATTCCCGAACGGCCGGCAGACGTGTGTTGAAGCTTAACTCCAGAAACGGCGAGCTTCGTTCCGGATCGTCGTACAACCAAGCCGACGCCGATGCGACGACGGCGGTCGGACAAGCCGCGAGGTCCGCGACCGCGGCCGTTTCGGCGATCTGACCGAGCGGCAGCCAGCCCGGGTAGCCTCGTTCGTTTCGCGACGTCGGCTGCTCCGGCAGCAGCACGTTCGCCCATTCGCCCTCGGTGCCGAGCACGATTGCCGGATCGCCGTACAGCGCCTGCGTTTCCAGCTTGCCGACCAGCCACAGCTTTTGCCCCGTCGACATGCCCGCGGCCCAAGACTTGACGTCCGAGACTGCGGACACGGCAGGGCCGTCGAGCAAACGATGCTTGTTCGGCTCCGCCCAAATTGTGGCGACCGGCGTATTTATGACATGCGACGTTTGCGACGGCGTCTCGATCCGGCACGCATCCTTATGCTGATCTACTTTTTGCTGCAACATAGACAATTCGATCGCCTCCCCGCTCGAATCCGACACGGCGAGCGCCCCTTCGCCGGGGCCGGCGGCCTCGGCCCCGATCGCGTCCGCGCTTCCGCCGAAAATGCTCCCCCCGCCGGCGACAACCGCGGCCGAAAGCGGCCTCCCGCCGTCCTTGCCGGCTTCCGGCCGACCGTTTGCGGCCGCGGCCATACCGAGCAGCAGCGCAACGGCGATCGCCGCGTTCCGTACGTTCATGACGGTTTCCCCGCTTTGCCTTCGTCTGTTGCACAGTTATGCGGCTCCCGCCGTTTTTATGCCGGCGAACGGACCGATCAGGCGTGATGCATCGCCTTCGGCGAAATCGTATGCGCCCAGCGCAGCAAATCGACGTTGCCGCCGCTCAGAACGAGCGCCGTCTTGCGCCCTTCGAGTCCGAGCTTGCGGTTCATGACGGCGGCGAGACAAACCGCGCCCGCCCCTTCGGCAAGCACTTTGGCCCGTTCCAGCAGCATGACCATCGCAGCGGCGATTTCCTCCTCCGATACGAGCGCGAAATCGTCCACATGCTTCAGCATCATTTGCAGCGTCAGCTTGCCCGGCTTTTTGACGAGCAGGCCGTCGGCTACGGACGTCGGCTTGTCGACCGGAGCAACCGTTTTGCCGAGCCACGACCTGTAGCCGGAGCTGGCGTTTTCCGGCTGCACCCCGATGATGCGGATATCCGGGCGGACCGTTTTCGCCGCGAGCGCGATGCCGGAAATAAGGCCGCCCCCGCCGACCGGAACGAGAATGGCCTCCACGTCCGGCAGATCGTCCAATATTTCCAGTCCGACCGTGCCTTGACCGGCGATGACGTGCGGGTCGTCGAACGCATGCACGAGCGTCGCGCCTTCCGATCGGGCGATCCGGTTCGCTTCCTCGAACGCTTCGTCATAATTCGCGCCGTGCAAAATCACTTTGGAGCCGTAGCCTTCCGTCGCCATCACTTTCGCTTCCGGCGCTCCGGTCGGCATGACGACGACCGACGGGATGCCCGCCTGCGCCGCCGCAAGGGCGACGCCCTGGGCATGGTTGCCGGCGGAAGCGGTGACGACGCCGGCGGCGCGCTCGGCCGCGGACAAGGTGGCGATTTTGTTCATCGCCCCGCGCACTTTGAACGCTCCCGTTCGCTGCATGTTTTCCAGCTTCAGGAACAGCTCCGCGCCCGTCATCCGGCTGAACGTCTGCGAATGGACGATCGGCGTCCGGTGCACGTGGCCGTTCAATCTGAACTTCGCCTGCACGATATCTTGATACGCTACTTCGTAATCCCCATCGAAACCACCTCATTGTCGTTTTGAAATGCAAAAAGCTCCCGTCCCAAAGGGACGAGAGCGTCTCTCGCGTTACCACCCTACTTCCGACGTTCGCCAGCGCAAGATGCAAGCAAGACGAAGCGGTCGGCGCTTCATTCGGCATACCATCATATGCCGTTCCTTGTAACGGTGGAAATCCGTGTTCCCTACTTCCGTTCGGGTTCCATCTCCGAGGTGATTTTCTTCGCCGTCTGCACATCGGCTCGCACCAAAACGCCGACTCTCTGGGAACAGGGGAAGCGAATACTCTTCCTCTTCATCGAATTTGCTACTATAGTTGTTTTTTAATATATCATAACGAACAACGAAGATCAACGGCTTTTGCGCAAATAAACGGTCAGCTCGTCGCGGTTATGAAACAGCTGCTTCGCCTTGCGCAGCTCCATCGTCGGCTGCATCGCCCTGACGGAGTCCTTCACCGTCTGAAACGGCTTGCCGTGCATCAGCTTGAGCGTGACGATCGCGTCTCCCCCGGGCTTCAATGCGTTCAACAGCGGCACCAGGAGCTTCACCATCTGCCTCGGGCTCCAGCTCATATCGCACACGAGCAAATCGTACGAATGCTCGCGAAATTGGACGTCCCCCGCATTGCGCTTCAAAAACGTCAGCTTCGGATGGCTCAGCAGCTCCGGGTGCAAATCCGCCGGGTCGACCGCCGTCACCTCCGCCCCGCGTTCGAGCAGCAGCGACGTCCACCCGCCGGGCGCGGCGCCGATATCGAGCGCTTTTTTGTAGTCGGCCAAATCGAGACCGAACGCGTATTCGGCTTCCAGCAGCTTGAACTTGGCGCGCGACGCCTGCCCCTCCTCCTTGCGGAAGCGGACCGCCCCGCCCGGCCAATCCGACAAATTGTCCGCAGGCGCGGAAACGCCGATGTAAGCGACGTCCGGAGTCAAAAATACGGAGACGATCCGGTTCGCGTCTTTCACGACCGTTTCCGTTCCGAACGATTGCAGCTTTTCGACGATCGCCGTTCGCAATTCGCCCGATTCGAAGCCGCCTTTCCACTTTTCCGTTCGGCGAATGTGGATCGCTGCCGACCGCTCTCCCGCAGGGAACATGTCGCCGATCGCATCCGCGATCGCCCGCATGTCCGCATTCGTTCCGCCGCAAGGCACCGTCCGGTCGATCGGATGCATGTGGCGCAAAAAGATCGGCTCGTGCCGGACGATGCGGCGAATCGCTTCGTCGCGGCCGAGCGGAATGCGCATTACGTACGTTTCGCCCGCCGCAAGCTCCTCGAATTTCGTACCGGGCACGAGCGCCCGCAGCTCGTCCTGCGCGTAGGCCGCGAATCCGCGGTTGGACGTCACGACGAAGCGATAGGCTGCGTCCGCGGAATCGGCTTGTTCGTTCATCGAAGCACCTCGAATTATCGTTAATAGGATGAATAATAAATGCCGTTAAACGACATGAATCCACGGGCGGTCGTTCACCCATTCGATTTCGACCGGCACCTGGTACGCGTCGCGAAGCAGCTCCTTCGTGAGCACTTGCTTTTTCTCCCCTTGGGCGACGATTTTCCCTTGGTCCATGAGGGCGATATGCGTAAAGACGGGAACGATTTCCTCGATATGATGCGTAACGTATACCATTAACAGCCCCGTGCGGCCGAGCTCCTGAATATCCTGCAAAAGCTGCTCGCGCTCGAACAGATCGAGTCCGGAGCAAGGCTCGTCCAATATGAGCACGGACGGGTCGGTCATAAGCGCGCGGGCGAGCATAATTTTTTTCCTCTCGCCTTGCGACAGCGTACCGAGCGGCTGCTCGGCCACATGCGGAAGCCGCACCTGCTCCAGCTTCTCGATCGCCTTTCGCTTCACTTCGTCCGGGATGTCCTGATAAAAGCGCAAAAAGCCGTACTCGCCCGTCGCCACCACTTCCCATACCGGGTCGCGCATCGTCAGCTTTTCCATGAGCGATTGGCTGATGTAGCCGATTTTGTTGCGCACGAGACGCAAATCGACTTCGCCGTACGGCTGTCCGAGCACGCGCACCTTGCCCTCGCTCGGGAATTGGTAGCCGGTAATCAGCTCCAGGACGGACGTCTTGCCCGAACCGTTTTTGCCGAGAACGACCCAATTTTCCCCCTGCTTCATATGCAAGCTGACATCGTTCAAAATGGTGCGTTCGCCGCGAATAAACCGAATGTGTTCCAAGCGGATCATGCTATGCAGCTCCTTCCTGCGATTCGAATGCCTGTAGCGATCCTTCTCATTGTAGCGCAGTTTCGCCATTGTTTTCCACTTGGAAATGTCCTTCGGCGATTTGCCGCAAAACGCGATCCGGCATCGGGTAGTTGAACAGGCGCACGTGCGGCGGCTTGTTCATATAGAGCGCCTGGTACATTTCCGCGCGGCCGGCGGAGCTCGACGTATGCAAATAAATAACCGCAGGATATTTCCTCTCCAAAATCATAAATCGGACGACATCCATCCCGGTAGGCTCGCGCCAGCCCAAATCGTAGTCGAGCGAAAGCACGCGAACGTCGCAGCCGAGCAGCAGCTCGATGCATTCGGCCGCGTTTTTCGCCCAAACGAATCCTTTCGGACAAGCGCGGGCGTCGTCCAAATATAAATCGATCATCGCTTCCCCTCCGTCAGTCGATGCAAATGCGCGATTTCTTGCTCGTGCGTATACGCCGGCCCGGCCGGCGTCTCGAGAATCGCCGGGATCGGCGCCGCTTTCATCGACGCCAAAAAGGAACGAAACGCGTTTTCGCCGATTTCCCCTTTGCCGATGTTCGCGTGACGGTCTTTGTACGATTTGTGCGGATACACCGAATCGTTCAGATGGATCGCCTTCAGCAGCCGAAAATAGCCGAGCGACTCGCCCTTCGCCCGCACGACGTCCCAATCCGCGCCGTTCCACAGCCCGCTGGCGAACGCATGGCACGTATCCAGGCAAAAGCCGACCGATTCCGGCTTGACGCACAAATTGCGAATGCCTACCAGCTCTTCGAACGTCATCCCCATCCGCGCGTGCTCGCCGGACTGGTTCTCGACAAGCAGCAGCGCGGAGCCGTCCCAGCGGCTCAGCACCTCGTTCAGCGTGCTCACGATGTTTTTGTACCCGTTCAGCGGCTCGGTCCCTTTGTAGACGCCGAAATGGACCACGACGCCGACCGAGCCGCACGCTTCGGCGATTTCCAGGTCGTTCAGCAGCGAACGGACGACGACCTCCCTTCGATCGCCCGCATCGACGGCCAAATTGGTCGGATACGGCGTATGGGCGATCGACAGCATGCCGTGCTCGCGGCAATAGGCGGCGCACGCTTCCGCATCGCGGCGATCCAGCTTTTTGACCGCAAGGCTGCGCGGATTTTTCGGAAAATATTGGAACGCCGTTCCGCCGATATGCGACGCCAGCTTCGCCGCCTCCAAAAAGCCGCCGCGAATGCTGACATGGGCGCCGAAATGCAGTCCCATCCGTCCCCCTCCTTCGTTACCGCTGGCAGCGGGTGCAATAAAACACTTTGCGGGAAGCGAGCTCCTCCTGAACGAGCGGGCCGCCGCACCGGACGCACGGCTCGCCGCCCCTGTCGTACACGGCGCAGCGGGAGTCGAAGCCGCCTGTCAAGGCGTCGCCGGGAAACAGCGGGTTTTCCATATAGCCGCCGAACCGGATCGCCTCGCGCAGCACGTTTCGCATCGATCGGTACAGCTTGGCGAATTCTTCCTCCGCAAGCGAACCGATTTTTCTTGTCGGCAAAATGCCGGCGTCGAAACAAATTTCGTCCGCGTAGCAGTTGCCGATGCCCGCGATCGTTTTCTGGTCGGTCATCGTCGGCTTCAGTACGGTCCTTCTGCTTTTCAGCAGCCGCGTCATCCGCTCCTCCGTGAAATCGGGCGCAAGCGGCTCCGGGCCGAGCTCCGCCAGCCGTTTCTCCGCTTCGCCCGAAGTCAGCAGGTGCAGGTAGCCGAGCCGCAGCCCGATAAAATAAAGGCTGCGCTCTCCGAACGACAGGACGACCTGCGTCGTGCGGTCCGGCTTTTCCCGTTCCGTTCCGTAAAACATCCAGCCGCCGAGCATGAGATGAAGCAGCAGGACGCCGCCGTCGTCCAGATGGAACAGCAAATGTTTGGCGCGCCGCGAAATGGTTGCGATGGCGCGGCCTTCCACGCTCCGCCGAAACGTATCGACGGGCACGTTGATCGACTTTTCCCGTTCCACGACGGCCGCCGTGATCGGCCGGCGCACAATGCGCTGGGAGAGCAGCGTCCGGTACGTTTCCATTTCCGGAATTTCGGGCATGTCGTTCCCTTCCTTCTTCCATCCATTTCTTTCTAGTTTGCCCGCTTCCGGAGCGGTTTCATACCCGATGCGCGCTCCCCGTCCGCCTATTTCGTCCCGGCCAGCCCCAATCGCTCCAGCAGCTCCGCCAAATCGCCGCAGACGACATCCGGACGTACGCCCGAACGTTCCAGCAGCGACTCGACGTTCGCCGGCGTGGCGATGCCGGTCAAGACGAGCGCGGTCCGCAGTCCCGCCGCTATTCCCGCGCCGACATCGGTCGCCGGATTGTCGCCGACGGCCCATACGTCGCCGTCCGCCGCTCCGAGCCGCTCCAGCGCGTAGCGCATGATCGGCTCGTGCGGCTTGCCGATCACCGTCGGCGCGATCTGCAGCGCCTCGCGGATCGAAGCGGAAATCGAGCCCGCGCCGGGGGCGAGCTTGCCGTCCGCCGGCAGCAGCCGGTCCGGGTTCGTCAGCACGTATTCCGCGCCTTCGGAAATGAAGCGGACCGCCGTCTCCAGCTTGCGGTACGTAAATTCCCGGTCGATCCCCTGCACGACGAAGTCGGGACGCTCCTCGACAAGCTGCATGCCCGCATCGAGCAGCGCCTCCCGCAGGCCGTCCTCTCCGATGACGTACGCCCGCCGTCCCCGCCCGCGGCCCGCCACATAGCGGGCCGCCGCCTGCGACGACGTTACGACTTCCCGCGGCTCGGCGGCGATGCCGTGAGAGGCGAGATGATCCGCCACCGCCTCCGGCGTCCGGGACGAATTGTTCGTGACAAACAAAAACGGGAGCGACAGCTCCCTCAGCCGGCCGATAAATTCGGCCGCATGCGGAATCGGGGTATTCCCCGCATACATCGTGCCGTCCAGATCGATCAGGAAGGCGGGCTTTTTTCCGGTTGCGCTCATCGGCTTTCCATCCTCCGCTTCGGTTCGTTCGTCGCTTCGCCGTCCGCGCCCTCGATCGGCAGCAGTTCCTGCCAGACGCCGGCCGTCTGCCGCCTTCCGGCGCGCTTGCCGGCAATCGGCGCGGCCGCGGCGCGGGCCGCCGGCTCCTTCCGCGCGGCCGCATCGCGTTTCGCCCGCAGCCGGTCGACCCGCTTGCGGATCGCCTCCAGCTCCTCGCCGGCCGCCCCGTCCAGGCGCGCGGCCGACAGCCTTCCGCGCGCCCGCTCCAGCGCCTCTTCCGCATAGGACAAGGCGCGCTCGTAATTTTTATCCCGGTGCTCGTAATACATCGCCAATTCGACGTACGGCGCCAGCGAGGCGATGCGCGAACGCCGCTTTCGTTCGATCGCCCGCTCCCATAACGACACGGCCGGCGCGAATCGTCCTTGACGCTTGTAAAACTCGGCCGCCGGCAGCCAGTAGTCCGCCGTCCGCTCCGCCTCCCGCCCGAGCAGCTCGCGGAGCGCTTCCTCCGCCCCGTCGGCGCGGCCGAGCTTGTCGAGCCACAGCGCCAGCCGGAACAGCTCCTCCTCCTCCAGCCGGGCGAGCGGCATATCGCCGCGCAGCAGCTTCGCGAAATGGGCGGCGAGACAGGCGAGCGTCAGCACGTCCTTCTCGTTATGCTCGAACACGCCGGCAAGCAGCGCCGGATCGCCTTCGGCCAAATATTGAAAATAAAGCGCCGGCGCCAGCGAGCCGGGCACGTCGTCCGTCCGCCTGAGACCGAGACGCTCCCGTTCGACCGAGCTGAGCCGGCACGACGGCAGCGTATTGCGCCACAAGCTGCGCGACGGGTACAGGAAATCGAAATGGACCGGATCCGCCGCATGCTCCTTTTGCCGGTTCAGAATGTAACGGTTTTTCAAAATCGGCCAGTCGAAGCATTTGCCGTTGTACGACACGAGCATGTCGCGTTCGGCCATTCGCTCGCGCAAATGGTGCAGCATCGAAGCTTCCTCGGCCGGATTGCGGATGAACAGCTGCTCGACGACGAAGCCGTCCCCGTCGTAAAACCCGATGCCGATCATGAACGGGACGTTGCCCGCCCCGACGCCGAGCCCGGTCGTTTCGGTATCGAGAAACAGCAGCCGGCTGTGGTGAACCGAGACGCAGGATAACCGCCCGCCCGTTCCCGCCTCCGTCTCGCCGGCAAGCGCGCGCCCTTTCCGCCCGGTTCGCTTTCCGCCCGTCTCGGCTAGCACCGACAACGGCTCCGCTTCCCCGCACAGCTCTCCGAGCCGGTACGTGCCGTGCGCGTAATGAAGCGGATAACGCCGGCGCCGGATGATGAACTGCCCCCAATCGTTGAAGTGCATTTGCGCCTCAAGCCGCTCCCACGAAGCGCCGAGCCGCTCGATCTGCGCCTCCTCCGCCCTCGCGTCGCCGGATGAAGCCGTCTGCGCCGCCGCCGCGCCGTCCGCGGTTTTCTTCAACCGGCCGAGCCGTTCCTTCAGCGTGCTCACGGCGGCGTCACCCCCGTTCCCCGAGCGCGGCGAGCAGCTTGACGGCGAGCGCTTTGCCGGTCAAGCCGACCTCCTCGATCGGGCCGACGCAGGCCGGACAGCCGCTCAGGCAGCCGCAGCCGGTAATGTGCCGGGTCGCCTCGGCGACGAGCATGTCGTGGACGTCGTACAGCCGCTCGCTCAGCCCGACGCCGCCGGGATACCGGTCGTAGAAAAAGATCGTCGGCATTTTATCGTGAACGGAACGCACCTGCGGCACGACGCGAATGTCGAACGGGTCGCACATCAAGTAAAGCGGCGCCAAATGGACCATGACGTTCGCCAGTCCGAGCAGCGCGTACTGCAGATCGTTCGCGCTCATGCCGGACGTCGCTTCCTCCCCGAACGTAATCCAGTACGAGCTTGTATGCATTTCTTCCTCGGGCAGATGGATCGGGCCGGAGCCGATATTTTCGTGCGTGCGCAGCCGGATTTTTTTGAAAATCGTCGCCTTCGCGTTCAGCGTCACCTCGCCGAACCGCCGCTCCGCGCCGCGGCCCGCCCGGCCTTCCTTGTGCGTTTGCAGCACCTTCAACTGCACGGCCAAATTCGCATCGGTATAATAATCGACGCTCACTTCGCGCACGTACGCTTTTTTCTCCTCGTAGTCGAGCTTTTCGACCTGATACTGGACGCCCTCGTGGATGTAGATCGCTTCCTCGTGCACGAGCGTCGGCGCGCTGAACCGGTCGACTTCGCCGATCACGCGGCTTCCGTTCGACGTGTCGATAATGATGATGTTTTCCTGGGCGGCGGAGCGCAGCGATATATCGTGGGCGGGAAACGACTGCTCCATCCAGTACCAGCGACCTTTGACGCGGTGCACGATTTTTTCCTCGGCCAAAAACTCGAGCAGCTCCTCGAGCGGCTCGTCGCCGAACCGTTCGTTCTCCTCGAACGGCAGCTCGTAGGCGGCGCATTTCACGTGGTCGAGCAATATGATCAGATTGTCCGGCTGAATGAGCGCCCGCTCCGGCGACCGTTCGAAAAAATAGTCCGGGTTTTCGACCATGAACTGGTCGAGCGGGTTGCTGCTCGCGACCAGGAACGTGATCGAGCTTTCCTGCCTGCGGCCGGCCCGGCCCGACTGCTGCCACGTGCTGGCGATCGTGCCCGGATAGCCGTTCATGACGCACGCCTGCAGCTGGCCGATGTCGATGCCGAGCTCGAGCGCGTTCGTGCTGACGACGCCGCGAATGTCCCCCGAGCGGAGCCCCCGCTCGATTTCCCTGCGCTGCTTCGGCAAGTAGCCGCCGCGATAGCCGCGAATCGATTTCGTTCCGAGCTCGTGCTTTACGAGCTCCTGCAAATACGTGAGCAGCAGCTCGACGCGAACGCGGCTGCGGGCGAACACGATCGTCTGAATGTCGTTTTTGAGCAAAAACGCGGCCAGCTTCTGCGATTCGAGCACGCTGCTCCGGCGAATGCCAAGCTGCTTGTTGACGACCGGCGGATTGTAAAAAACGAAATGCTTTTCCCCCGACGGCGCCCCGTTGCGGTCGACCAGCGTCACCGGACCGCCCACGAGCCGTTCGGCGTGCTCCCCCGGGTTGTCGATCGTGGCCGAAGCGCATATGAACTGCGGGTCCGAGCCGTAAAACCGGCATATGCGCCTGAGCCGCCGGATGACGTTGGCGACGTGGCTGCCGAACACGCCGCGGTAGCTGTGCAGCTCGTCGATGACGATGAATTTGATGTTCTCGAACAGCTTCACCCATTTCGTATGATGGGGCAAAATGGCCGAATGCAGCATGTCCGGGTTCGTCACGACGATGTGCCCGGCGTTGCGGATCGCCTGCCGCACCGTCGGCGGCGTATCGCCGTCGTATGTATGCGATTTGATGTCCGCGCCGAGCCAATCGACGATTTCGTGCAGCTCCGCGACCTGATCCTGGGCGAGCGCCTTCGTCGGAAACAAATAAAGCGCGCGCGAGCTGTCGTCCCGCAAAATCCGGTTCAGCACCGGCAAATTGTAGCACAGCGTTTTGCCCGACGCCGTTGGCGTCACCGCAACGACGCTGCGGCCTTCTTCCGCGGCCCGGAACACTTCCGCCTGGTGCGTGTACAGCCGGGCGATCCCTTTGCGGGCGAGCGC
Source organism: Paenibacillus sp. GYB003 (assembly GCF_036577625.1). Lineage (NCBI taxonomy): Bacteria > Bacillati > Bacillota > Bacilli > Caryophanales > Paenibacillaceae > Paenibacillus > Paenibacillus sp. GYB003. The sequence goes on from NZ_JARBDC010000001.1 coordinate 100,130, forward strand.
CTCCTTCAGCTCCGGGCGAATCGTTTCCGGAAAGTCGGCATAGCTGGCCGGCCTCGGAGCGATCGTCCGCCAATGCGTCACCTGGCTCATCAATTCAGGCGTATTCCGAATAAGCTCGATCATTTCTTCGATCCCGGAAACTTTACCGGTCAACCGGTTCATCGTTACCCCTCCTGCCTCCGCGCGATTCACGTACATCGGTTCCGTCCTTCAATTGTACAGAATATACGTTCGTATGACAACATCGTAAAAACGGCGCGATTGGATGGACGTTCGGTCATGTCGCGAGTTTCCCGTACGGCGTCGACAAACGCGATGCCGGATATCGAAAAACGAAGCCGACCGGCTTGTTTTTTGTCGGTTCGGATCGTTTTTTCCGACCAGTGCGGAACAAAAATCGCTCGCCTTCTGTCGGTTCCTGCGCTTTCCCGGGAAAAGTTCCAATTTCCCGCGTCGCCCCGGCCATGGAAGGACCGCCGCGTCGCCCGCGACCGTTCCGCGACACGCCGCTGTTTTCATTCGGGGATAATTGGTGTAAAATAAGGGGAATGAACGAACATCCTGATGTTCTGCGCGAGGTGATCGACTGTGTTGGAAAACCTGTACAAACAAATCGTCATGGATCATTATAAAAATCCCCGCAACAAAGGCAAGCTCGATGGGGAGGGCTCGATCCAGTTCCCATACAAAAATCCGACTTGCGGCGATGTAATGGTGCTGTACATGACGATCGACGACAACCGGAAAATTAAGGACGTCAAATTCGAAGGCGAAGGCTGCTCGATCAGCATGGCTTCCTGTTCGATGATGACCGACTTGGTCAAAGGGAAGACGGTCGAGGAGGCGGAGCATTTGATCGAATTGTTTACCGCCATGATCAAGAAAGGCGACCTGCCGGAAGACGAAGACGAGCTCGGCGACGCTCTCTCTTTGTCCGGCATCCACAAGCTGAGAGCCCGCCACAATTGCTCGCTGCTCGGCTGGAACGGCCTGGAACGGGCGATCAAGCAGCATGTGCACTAAGACGCTCCTCCGCCGATAACGTACAAGCTCCCGATCGCGAATCGGGAGCTTTTTTTCGGCTTATGCGGTCCCTTCCCCGTTACTGCATGAATGCGTACAGCGGCACGGCCAAAACGGACGTAACGATGCCCGCCAGCCCCATCGCCAGTCCGCCCGCGCTGCCCTGCAGCTCGGACTCGCGGATAATCCGGGCGGTCCCGATGCCGTGCGACGCGGTGCCGATGGCGACGCCGATCGCCACGTCGTCCCGCACGCCGACGGCGCGCAAAAAGGCCGGGCCGACCATGCTGCCGACGAGCCCGGTCAGCACGGTCAACACCGCGCCGAGCTCCGGTATGCCGCCGAGCTGCCTGACGATTTCGATCGAAATGGGCGAGCTCGTCGATTTGGGAAGCGCCGTCAGAAGCAGCTCCTTCGTCCCTCCGGCCGCCCAGATGAAAAAAGCGCTGCTCGTCATGCCGCACAAGCTCCCGGCAAAGACGCCCGCGGCGATCGCGCGGAGCTGCCGTTTCAGCCGGACGGCGTGCTTGTACATCGGCACCCCCAGCGCGACGGTAGCCGGTCCGAGGCAGAAGACGAGCAAATCGGCGCCGACCCGGTACGACTCGTACCCGATGCCGCTTACCGCCAGAAGCATAATGAGCAGCGCCGAGCAGACGAATAACGGATGCAGCCATTTGACGCGCTCATGAAGGCGGAGGGCGACGACATAAGCGACGACCGTGGAGGTTACGCCGAAAAGCGGATCATTCCACCATTCGTTTCCCGTCATTTTCGGCTCCCTCCTTTCCGGAAAACGCCGCCGTCGTTTTCCCCGTCACGAGCAGTACGAGCAGCGTGCCGACGATCAAGCTCAGTCCGATGCCGGCCGCGTTTGCGCCGATCGTCCGAACGAACACGATCGTGCCGACGATAAACGGCGCGAAAAACAGCATCATATGGCGGAGCAAAAACTGCGCGCTCTGCTCGACCCGCTCCAGCTTGATCCATCCCGCGAACAGCGCAACGGTAAAGAGAATAAGTCCGATCACGTTTGCCGGCAGCGGGATATGAAGCAGCCGGTGAAGCAGCAAGCCCGCAAAATGGAACGAGAGCAATACGGCCAATCCCCGCACCCTGCGACCACCCTTCCCCTTCGCTAATGATTCGCTTTTGAAATGCCAAAGAAAAGTATATCATAGATAAGGATGGCCTTAAGATATTCGAATGGAGGAATGAATATGATTTTGACAACGACCCCTTCCGTGGAGGGCAAAACGATCGTGGAGTACATATCCGTCGTCACCGGCGAAGCCATTATGGGCGCCAACATCATGCGCGACCTTTTCGCTTCCATCACCGACATCGTCGGCGGCCGCTCCGGCGCTTACGAGAGCAAGCTGAAGGAAGCCCGCGACGTCGCTTTCGAGGAAATGCGCTCCCAGGCGTCCCGGTACGGGGCGAACGCGATCGTCGGCATCGACGTCGATTACGAAGTGATTCGCGAAGGCATGCTGATGGTGGCGGTAAGCGGCACCGCCGTACGCGTGCAGTAAACCCCGGCCGCTTGGCGCGGCAGTCTTTCCGGCGTTCGCCGGCTTCGTTATCGTGCGAAGCGGGCGAACGCCGTTTTTTTGCCTCCCCGTCTCGAACGCCGTATCGCGCAATCGACACGCCGAAAAACAATTGCTCGTAATTTTGTTGCCTTTTCGCGGAAAATGTCATATTTTTGAAAGAGCGCGTCGAATTTCATCCAAAATATCCCTGCTTCGATAGCTATACGGCAAATGTAGAGGTGCTGGAATGAGAACCTTTTCCCAAATCGTTTCCGTCATATTCGTTCTGCTTCTGTGCTTCGCGTTCTCGCCCCATTCCGCTTACGGCGGCTCGGCGACGTCCGTGGCGATTACGGAATGGCAGTTCCGTTGGGAGACGGAAGACGTCGGCGAGCCGCAAGACTGGGCGAAAGCCGGCGTCGATCGCCCGCTCCCCGACAATCCCGGAAAGGCGTCGTCCGCGACGATCAAAATCGAGCTGCCGCAGCCTCCGTCGGGTACGGAATGGAAGCAGCCGGGACTGTTCATCGACAAATTGTACGGCCACCACGTCCGGGTAACGGCGGGAAGCCGGACGATTTACGAATCGTCGCGCCATTACACGTACGACGTGTACAAAATCGCGCTCCCGCTCGAACGGGCGGATCTGGGGGCAAGCCTGACGATTCGGATCGACACGTTAAGCGATCGGATCGGCATTCATAAGAAGATCGATCTGGGCGAATATGCGGACCGTTTGTCCGAATTTTATAAAACCGATCTGCTCGATCTCGTGCTGGGCGGTTCGCTCGTCTTTTTCGGGGCGATCATGCTCGTCTGCACGTCGTTTTTGAAAAAATCCCATCTCGTCCGCTGGCTTTCGCTGTCGCTCGTCATTATGTCGACCGGCGTCTTGATCGCGACGTACACGCCGCTGCCCTATACGTATTACGCGGCGTACGGGAAGCTTTGGCTGACGCTGTTCGATTTGTCGCTGTTCGTCTTTTTGCCGGCGCTCGCCGTATTCGTCGAGAAAGCGCTGGATACCCGGAACAAAGTCGTTACGACCGCGCGTTCGTTCACGATCGGTTATTCCGTCTTCTGCATCGCGCTGCTCGCGGCGAACTTGGCGACCCATTCCCGCTACATTAAAATTTATTACTTTTTTACGCTGTCCGTTTTGGGAATCATCATGATTTTTTTGTTCGTTATATTGATCGGTTCCACGATCGCGCACGCGCTGAAAGGGAACAAGGACGCGATCATTTTGTCCACCGGCTTCGCTTTGTTCGCGATAACGGCGGTCGGCGAGCTATCCTGGTTTTACGCGTACAATAAAAATTACGAGCTGTTTTTTTGGAAATGGGGCGTCCTCTGCTTCGTCATCGCCTTTATCGTCATCCTCGCCCGCGGCTTCGCCAGGGATCACGAGCAGGTCGTCCTGTACTCCAGGGAGCTCGAGCTGTACAACAACCGGCTGCAGCGTCACGAAAAAATGGAAATCATCAGCGAGCTGGCCGCTTCGGTCGCCCATGAAGTGCGCAATCCGCTGCAAGTCACCCGCGGGTTTTTGCAGCTGCTGAGGGAAACGGCCGAAGGCAAGCCGAAAAAATATTTGGGGTTCGCGATGGACGAGCTGGATCGGGCCTCGGAAATCATCACCGACTTTTTGACGTTTGCCAAGCCGCAGCTGGACGACGTGACGATCCTCTGCCTGGCCGACGAGTTCGAGCATATCGAAGGCATTCTCGCGCCGATGGCGAACATTCAAGGGGGGGAAATTCGTGTACGGCTGCCGGGTGAATTATTTATACGGGGCAATTCCTCGAAGCTGAAGCAGGCGTTCGTTAATATCGTTAAAAACAGCATCGAGGCGCTCGAAGGCGAAGGAATCGTCGAAATATGGGCATACCGCGAACGCGACGAAGTCGTCATTCATATCAAGGATAACGGAACCGGCATGGACGAAAACGAGCTCTCCCGTCTGGGAGAGCCCTACTTCTCGAGCAAATCGAAAGGCACCGGATTGGGCCTGATGGTTACGTTCCGCATCATCGAGGTGATGCAGGGCAAAATCGAATTCAAGAGCGTAAAAGGAGTCGGAACCGAAGCGATCGTCCGTTTCCCCGCCGTTCTTGCCGATTAGCGTCCTACCAAGCGGCGTCAACCGAGGAATCCCCGCCGTCCAGCGTCTCCGACGGGTTCGGCGGAATGACCAAGTAAAACTCGGTCGGCGTTTCTTCGACCGCCTTCACCTGGATGTTATCCGGAATGCTCACCCCGAACGCGTCATGAATCGCCTCTTTCGGATTGTCCAGCAGCTTCTGCTTGAATGCCGGATCAGCCCATGCTTTTTCGATAATTTGCTTCTTGAGCAGCTCTTCGGCCGACATGAACGACCACCCTTTCCAAAGTTTGGATAAGTGCAACATACCAAGTTTATCATGAAATGGGCGCATATTCCACAATTATTTGGCATATTTCGACAGCATATAGGAAAATCCTCCTGCCAGGAGCGCCCATCTTTCTTTCACGACCGCTGCGGCGTCGCGAGCGAGAGCGTCCGCCAAATGCCCGTGAAACGCCAGCAAATGCGGGACGGCCGGCTTCGCCTTCAGCAGCCGTCTGTGCCGCTCCGCCGCGATTTCCGCATACCGCTCCAAGCAGCCGCTAACGTATATGGCCGCTTTGACGTCCTTTTCCGTTAGCTCCCGTCCGTTCGTCTCGCCCCGTTCTTTGCGGACGAGCGCCAGCAGGCAGTTGGCGTTGCCGAGCCGCAAATCTTCCCGCCAGTCGGCTCGGTCGTCGGCCATTTGCAGCGAAACGAGCACTTGATCGATCGCCTCGGATACCGGCCCGATCGATTCGCCTTGACCGGCGAGCAGCAATAGTCCGCTCGAGGCGAGCTTGACGGGGCTCGCTTTATGCGCGATGCGCACCGGATCGCCGAAAAGATCGCCGTCCGGCCGCTCCCCCGATACGCCCGCCGCCCATTCCGATACGTACTGCCGGTATAGCGTCCAAAACGGAGAATCGGCGCGGAACAGCGAAACGTAAACGTCCATATACTGCGTCTGCATCAGGCTTGCCAGCGCCAGCTTCTCCTTCCCGCCTTCCCCCGGCTCGTCCATCACGTCGTCCAGCAAAAAAAAGTGCAGCATGACGAAGACGTTCGCGACGGCCATCCGTCTGCAAGCCGTTTTCGCCGATTCGGCTTCGCCCGCCAAACCGAGCAGCCAGTACGGAAGCAGGTAGCAAATGTAATTTTTCGTGCTTTCCCGGCGAAGCGGATGGAACGCGTTCAAATATCGCTCCCCCGCCTCGTTCAGCGGAGACGGAAACGATGCAAGCCGCCGCTCCGCCTCCGCGAACACGGCGGTCAGCTCGTCTTCGAAATCGTGCAGCCAGTTCATCCGGTTTCCTCCGTCTTGGCGAAGACGATGCCGAACATCGGAATTTCCAGCTCGGCATCCGGCCGTTCGAGCCAGTCGGCCAATTCCCGCTCCCGAAGCCGATCGATCGGCTCGTCCAGCAAATATTCCGTGGCGAATCGCATATAGTCGCGGCATTTCTCGCGCGATTCGCGGCGGTCGGCGCGAATCGCGTACGATTCCGTGCGGATCGGTTCGAATCCCGCCTGCCGGAATTCGAGCTTCAGCTGATCCGGCAGCTGCAAAAAACCGCGCCTCCCTTTCAGCTGACGCCGCGCATCTTCGTACAGCGAGGAAAACAGCGGCAAGCCGTCCCACCCGCGATAACGGCCGTCGTCGAAATCGATGACGAACAGGAGCGAACGATCGTGCGTATGCGCCGCGAGCCATCGCGCGAACTCCGCTCGGTCCGGAATATGCGGAGCGACCAGCCTGACGATGATCGCGTCATACGGCCCGGTGCCGGTCAAACTCTCGTAGCCGCCGCGGACGATATTCCATCGCCGGCTTTCCCCGTTCAGCGCAGACGCCTGCCTGTACATCGCTTCGTCGATTTCGACGCCCGTCAGCTTCACGCCGGGAAACGCGTCGGACAGCCGCGCCATGTACGCTCCGTTGCCGCAGCCGATATCGAGCGCGCTGGCGACGTTCGCGCCGATCAAGGGAGCAAGCAGCAGCTCGCGCTCCCGCCCGAACATCAGATCGGCCCCGACGGTCAGCATCCGTCCCAGTCGTTCCGCCTTCGTTTGCATCCGGCATTCCCCCGTATTCAGTTGCGACGCTTGTACAAACGTCCCTATTATAGCACGAAAGCACTAGGCCGTTGCACCATAAAATGGATAAACATGCGCAAAATTAACCACGTTATCGGCACGGCGTTCCGGGACAAACCGAAAAAAGCTCCCTTCGTTCGCCGAAATCGGCAAAAAGAAGGGAGCCTTAAGCCTCTATGGATTAAACGCGCTCGTACAGCGCCTGATACTTTTGAATGTCGCCGGCGCCCATGAACAGCAGCACGCAGTCGTTGTACTGCTTCAGCTCGCCGATCGTCTGCTCGGAAATGTGCCGGGACGCCGGAATTTTCTCGATCAAGTTTTCGATCGAGACGCGGCCGCCGTTTTCGCGAGCCGAGCCGAAAATGTTGCACAAGTAAACTTCGTCCGACCCCGACAGCGATTGCGCAAAATCGTCGATGAACGCCTCCAGCCGCGAATACGTATGGGGCTGAAACACGGAGACGACTTTTTTCCCGGGATATTTGGAGCGAACCGCATCGAGCGTGGCGGATATTTCCGTCGGATGATGCGCGTAATCGTCGATGAGCACGTTGCCGCGCACCATTTTCTCCGAAAACCGCCGCTTTACGCCGCCGAACGTGGCCAGCTGCCGCCTCGCGCTGTCCAAATTCAAATCTTCCAGCACGGCTACGCCGATCACGGCAAGCGCGTTCAGGACGCTGTGCTTGCCATAGGCCGAAATCGTAAACGTTCCGAGCCGGGTATCGCGAAGCAGCGCGTCGAACGTCATGCCGTCCTCGCCGGCCTTCATGTTTTCCGCGCGCAGATCGTTTCGCTCGCCGAGCCCGTAATACAGGACGGGCACTTTCGGCTTGAGCGTCCGCACCTGCTCGTCGTCGCCGTAAGCGACCAGATGCTTCTTCACCCGGTCCGCCATTTGCTGGAAGGCGAGCGTGACGTCGTCCAGTCCCGTATAATAGTCGGGATGATCGAAATCGATGTTCGTGATGACCGCATAGTCCGGCTCGTAGGCCAAAAAATGCCGTCTGTATTCGCAGCTTTCGAATATGAAATATTTGCTGTCCGGCATGCCGTAGCCGGTACCGTCTCCGATCAAGTAGGAGGCCCGGGTAAGTCCGCCGAACGTATGGGCCAGCATGCCGGTCGTCGACGTTTTGCCGTGCGCGCCCGTAACGGCGATGCTCGTAAACCGGCTAATCCATTCGCCCAAAAAGTGATGGTACCGTTGGACCGGAATGCCCGCTTTCGCGCAATGGGCGATTTCCGGATGGTCGTCCTGAAACGCGTTGGACGCGATCACTTTGACGCCGCTTCCGTCGATGACGCTCTCGCCGAACCGGTACATCGGAATGCCTCTTTGCTCGAGCGGCTTTTGCGTAAAAAATTCGGTTTCCGTATCCGAGCCCTGCACAAAGCAGCCCGAATCGTGCAGCACTTGCGCCAACGCGCTCATTCCGGCACCCTTTATGCCTATAAAGTGGAATTTTTCCATGAGAAGCCCTCCTACTTTTTCTGGAGCCCTTGCTTGATAAATAGCACACAGTCCAGTATATGAAGATGCGGCGACGACTGTGCTCCCGCCTATGTACCGCCGCCCTCCCACCAGTTTTCCCCGCGATCGTTCGCCGTATAGCCGGAGGCGACTTCGCCGGACGCGAATAAATCGCCGCGCCCGTGGAATGTTATGTTCGTATCGCCTCAGCGATGGCGGAAGGAGGGATAGACGATGGCCAAACCGGACGATCGTTCCGACAACGCGGAGAAGCTGGACCGCATGGCTCGACAAACGGCCGGCAATCTGGAAGAAGCCGAGCAGTATTTGGACGAACACGGCGACGAAATCTCCGCGACGGAGAAGCACGACATCCTTGCGAAAAACGAAAGACGCCGCTCCAGCATCGCCGGATTCGAAGAAGAAGCGCAGGAGGAGCGCGGCAACGCCGAGTAATCGCACCGTTTTCCGCCTTCTTGCCTTTACCCGCTCCCCGGCAAAGTCGTGCGGCGGACGCAATAAGCCCTTTTCAGCGGCGCTGAATCGGGCTTATTGCTGCTTCCGCCGCGAACCGATTACGCGACCGGAAACGTCCAATGGTCTTTCGCCAGCTTCGTTTCCGGAAAATGCTTGCGCGCTTCGTCCAGCAGGCGAAGCGCATCCTCCTCCTGATAGCGCGAGCTGATGTGCGTGAGCAGGAGCGATTTGGCGCCAGCTTTGCGGGCCGTTTCCGCCGCGTCCTTCGCCGTCGAATGATAGTACGCTTGAGCCAGGTCGTTCAAGGAGCTGTCGAACGTCGCTTCGTGCACGAGCACGTCCGCTTGTTCGGCCAGCGCGACGGCGGTATCGCACTTGCGCGTATCGCCGAGAATGACGACCGTTTTGCCGCGAATCGGCGGACCGATGAACGACGTTCCGTCCACGATCGTGCCGTCCGGCAGTTCGACCGTTTCGCCTCGTTTGATTTTCCCGAACAGCGGGCCCGGCGGCAGTCCGAGCGCCTTCAGCTTCTCGGCATCCAGCTTGCCCGGCTTGTTCTTCTCGACGATCCGGTAGCCGTAGCTGTCGATCCGGTGATCCAGCTTGCCGCATACGACGACGAATCGGTCGTCCTCGAAAACGGTCCCTTCGCTCACTTCCCGGATCGTCAGCTCGTAGGCCAAATGCGCCTGGCTCAGCCGCAGCACCGGCTCCAGCATCGCCTCGATGCCCGGCGGCCCGAACAACACAAGCGGAGACGAGCCCCCCTGATTCGAGCGGCTCGTCAGCAATCCCGGCAGCCCATACACATGGTCTCCGTGCAGATGAGTAATGTATATATGCTCCAGCCGGCTCGCCTTCAGCGGGGAACGCAGCATCTGGTGCTGCGTTCCTTCGCCGCAATCGAACAGCCACATCGTGCCGCGTTCGTCGTACAGCGTCAAGGCGACGGACGTGACGTTTCTTTCTTTCGACGGCATGCCGGCCCCCGTACCTAGAAAATATAGCTCCATGCGTTTCCTCCCGCCGGACTCGGGAACCTGCGCCATAACGGATTTGGTTAACGGCGCGAAGTTCCTTACGCTTTGTCTACGTTGAAATAACGCGCCTCCGGATGGGCGAATACCATCGCCGACACCGAAGCTTCCGGCTCCATCATGAAGCCTTCCGTCAGCTCCACGCCGATATCTTCCGGCTTCATGAGCCGGAACAGCGGTCCCTGGTCTTCCAGGTTCGGACACGCCGGGTAACCGAACGAGACGCGGATGCCTTGGTACCGCGCTCCCCACCGCTGCTGCATCGTCAAATCCGGCGAATCGGGGAAGCCCCACATGTCGCGCATCATATGATGCATCCGCTCGGCGAATCCTTCCGCCATCTCGATCGCGAACGACTGCAGCGCATGGGAGCGCAAATAGTCGCCCTGCTCCTTCATCGCTTCCGCTCTCGCCCGGATGCCTTGACCGGCCGTTACGACGAGGAAGCCGACATAGTCCATGACGCCGCTCGATACCGGCTTCAGGAAGTCCGCGAGGCACAAGTACGGCTCCACCTCCTGGCGCGGGAACGAAAACCGGTGCAGCACGGCTTGCTGATTTTCCGGATCGTACACGATAATGTCGTTGCCGTCCGACTGCGCCGGGAAAAAGCGGTACATCCCGCTCGCCTTGATCAGCCCTTCCGCCTTCGCTTCCGCGAACAGGCCGTCGACCGTTTCTTTCAGCTGCATCGCTTTCGGGTCTTTTTGCTCCAGCAGCTTGTCGACGTTGCCGCGCAAGCCGAGATGATGGCCGAGCAGCGTCCGCATGTTGACGTACGGATAAATATGGTCGATCGGGTAGTCCCTTAACACATGTCTTTCCAAATCCGGCGGAATGTATACCGGAACGTCCCGGGAAACGGTCGATTTGGCCGCGCGCGACAGCTTCGTTTCGTCGATCGTTTTCCCCGTCTCCATCACGACCGAATCCATGCTGTCGCGCAGCTCTTGAATGAGCTTTTGCCGCTGTTCCGCGTCGCTCAGCTTGTTGGCGAGGTCGAGGCCGTCCATCGCGTCTTTCGCGTACAGCACCATCCCGTCGTATTCCGGCGCGATCCGCGTCCGCGTAAATTTCCGGGTCAAGGCGGCGCCGCCGACGAGAATCGGCACTTCGATGCCGGCCGCCTTCAAGTCCTGCGCCGTTACGACCATTTGCTGCGCCGATTTGACGAGCAGGCCGGACAAGCCGATCGCATCCGGCTTTTCTTTGCGGTACGCTTCGATCAGCTGCTCGGGCGGGACCTTGATGCCCAGGTTAATGATTTGATACCCGTTGTTGGACAAAATGATTTCGACCAGGTTTTTGCCGATGTCGTGAACGTCGCCCTTGACGGTCGCCAGCAAAATTTTCCCTTTCACCGCGCTCTCGGTCCGCTCCATGAACGGCTCGAGATACGCGACCGACGCCTTCATCACTTCGGCGCTCTGCAGCACCTCGGCGACGATCAGCTCGTTGTTGTTGAACAGCCGGCCGACCTCCTCCATCCCTTTCATGAGCGGCCCGTTAATGATTTCAAGCGGCGAATACTTCTTGAGCGCTTCTTCCAGATCGGGAATGAGTCCTTCCTTCGTGCCTTCCACGACGTACGAGCCGAGTCTTTCCTCGAGCGTCAAGTTCGTCGCCTTTTCTTTCTTCTCGACTTTCTTGTCGCGGAAATAGGCTACGAATTCGGCGAGCGTTTCGTCGTTGGTGTTGAAAATAAGATTTTCCGTCAGGCGCAGTTCTTCCGGCGGAATCGAAGCGTACCGCTGCAGACGCTGCGTATTGACGATCGCGTAGTCGAGTCCCGCTTTCGTGCAATGATACAAATAAACGGAGTTCAAAACCTCGCGCCCGGCCGGCGGCAATGCGAACGACACGTTGCTTACGCCCATGATCGTATGGCTTTGCGGGAAAGCCGCTTTAATTTTCCGCACGGCTTCGATCGTTTCGCTGGCCGATCCCAAATATTGCGCGTCGCCGGTTCCGACCGGGAATACCATCGGGTCGAAAATAATGTCCTCGGGCGCGATGCCGTACTTTTTCGTCAGCAGCTCGTATCCCCGCTTCGCGACGGAGAACCGTTTCTCGCTCGATACCGCCTGGCCTTCCTCGTCGATCGTCATGAAGACGAGGGCGGCCCCGTACCGATGGACGAGAGGCACGATCTTTTCGATCCGTTCTTCGCCTTCCTCCAAGTTGACGGAGTTGATGATCGCTTTCCCTTGCGAATATTTTAACGCCGTTTCCACCGCCGCAGGGTTCGTCGTATCGATTACGATCGGCGCTTTGATCTTTTTGACGAGCTCGGTCATAAACCGTTTCACGTCTTCCGCTTCGTCCCGTTCCGCGTCCTGCAGGCTGACGTCGATCACGTGAGCCCCGCCCTTCACCTGGGCGCGGGCGATTTCGGCCGCTTCTTCGAACTTGCCTTCGGCGATCAACCGTTTAAACTTCGGCGAACCGAGAACATTCGTTCGCTCCCCGACCATAAGCGGTCGGTTTTCCGGCTCGACGTACACCGTCTCGATGCCCGATACGGCTGCCGGGTGATCGCCGTACACCGCGCGCGGCTTCATCCGCCCGAGCGTTTCGGCGATGGCGCGAATATGGTCCGGCGTCGTGCCGCAGCAGCCGCCGGCAATATTCAGCCAGCCTTGCTCGGCGAAGTCGCCGAGCTTTTTCGCCAGCGATGCGGGGGATTCGTGATAATGGCCGTTCTCGTCCGGCAGCCCGGCGTTCGGGTAGCAGCTTACGGCCGCCTTCGCGATCGACGACAGCGAACGGATATGATCCTTCATAAATTCCGGTCCGGTCGCGCAGTTCAAGCCGATCGAGATCGGTTTCAAATGTTCGAGCGAAATGTAAAACGATTCGATGTTTTGCCCGGCGAGCGTCGTGCCCATCGGCTCGATCGTGCCGGATATCATGATCGGCAGCGTGACGCCCGACGTTTCGAACGCTTTGCGAATGCCGATGCTGCCCGCTTTCACGTTGAGCGTATCTTGCGACGTCTCGAGCAGCAGCGCGTCGACGCCTCCTTCGATCAGGGCGAGCGCCTGCTCGTAATAGCTGTCGACCAGCTCGTCGAACGTCACGCCGCCGGTGACGGACAACGTCTTGGTCGTCGGTCCCATCGCCCCGGCGACGTACCGCGGCCACTCCGGCGTCGAATATTTGTTCGCCGCATCGACCGCGAGCTTGGCGGCGGCCAGGTTGAGCTCGCGCGCCCGCTCGGGGATATCGTACTCCGCGAGAACGACGCTCGTCGAGCCGAACGTATTCGTCTCCAAAATATCGGCGCCGGCCTCCAAATACGCCTCATGGATTTTGCTCAGCACGTCCGGTCTCGTCACGGACAGCATTTCGTTGCAGCCTTCCAGCTCCTCCCCCCCGAAGTCGGAAGCGGTCAACTGTTCTTGCTGGAGCATCGTGCCCATCGCGCCGTCCAAAATCAATATTTTATGCTTGAGCCGTTCGGCCAAAGCCGGTTTTTGCATATGCGATCCACCCCTTCAATTAGCCATCCGTTTTTTCTATGAGATTTAGTCTACCAGAATACACCGGTTTACGAAAGAGTGTCATTATCTAGTTTTCTTATCGGAATTAACAAAATTATAGATGCCGTTCCATCGACACGCGTACCGTTTTCGCATATAATACGTAATAACAAGCATTCATCCATCTATAGGAAAGAGGGAAACCGATGGCAGAAATTCGCATTCGCAATACGAACGAGCGCATCAAAGGCGAGGAGAACGTCAGATCGTTTCTGGAAAAGCAGGAAGTGCTGTACGAGCATTGGAATCCCGACAAGCTTCCCGCCGGGCTCCGCGAGAAGTTCGTCCTGTCCGACGACGAAAAGCAGCAAATTTTGACCACGTTCGACGCCGAAATTCGCGACCTGGCCGGACGCCGCGGCTACAGAACGTGGGACGTCATCGCCCTGTCCGACGCCACCCCGAATCTCAACGAGCTGCTGAAAAAGTTCGAGCAGGTGCATACGCACACCGAGGACGAAGTGCGGGCCATCACGGCGGGCAAAGGGATTTTCATCATTAAAGGCTCGGACGACGTAGGCTACTTCGACGTCGAACTGGAAGCCGGCGACGTCATCTCCGTCCCGGAAAACAAAGCCCACTTCTTCACGCTGATGGAAAACCGCAAAATCGTCGCCGTCCGCCTGTTCATCGAAACCGAAGGCTGGATCGCGCATCCGTACGACGATCCCGCGTTCCGGAAAGCTTAAAGCCGTCCTCTTGCCGCAAAATGAGCCCGGCGCCCTCCCGTTCCGGGGAAGGCGTCGGGCTTTGCTGTACGAAGCGGATGTCAGCGGTCCAACAGGGCGCCCAATTGACGCAAGTTATCGATCTCGCAGGCGGGCACGATGTCGTCGCCGCGGGCGACGCCGTGACGGTTGATCCAAACCGACTTCATCCCTACGCCGTTCGCGCCGAGGATGTCGGTCGTCAGCTTGTCCCCGACCATGATCCCTTCCTCCGGGCCGATCGCAAGCAGCTGCATCGCGTGGCGGAAAATGTCCGGCGCCGGCTTGCCGAGCCCGAACGAGCCGGAGATGACGATATGGTCGAAAAAGTCCGCAAGACCGGGCACTCCGGCGATTTTTTCTTGCTGCAGGTCGGGCGCTCCGTTCGTCAGCAGCAGCAGCTTCACTTTTCCTTTCAAATCGCGCAGCACCTCGAACGTTTCCTCATAGACGAGCGGCCTGGCTCTCCGTTCCTGCGGAAACAGCTCCCCGAGCGTATAGCCGAGTTTCTCGTCGTCGATGCCGAGCGCCTTCAGCCCTCTCGTCCACGATGCGGTCCGATAGCCCGGAGCGAGCTGCTCCAGCTTGCGAAACGGCTCCAGACTCCCTCCGCTGAACCGCGCCCACAGCGCTTCGAACGGATTGATGCCGATCTGCTTCGTAAACGGGAACGTATCGAACGATTCGTACAACGCCCGCGCTTCCCGGCGAACCGCTTCCTCCAGCGCGTCCGGGTCGACCGGGGCTTGCTCCGCGGCGGCGCGGCAAGTTGCCTGAAACGCTTCCTTCACGCTCCGGTCGTCCCACAATAACGTATCGTCCAAATCGAACAAAACTGCCTGGATAGCCATAATCCGTTTCTCCCCCCGGTATTCGTTACGCCGTTTCTTCTTTATAAGCGACGCCGTTATGCGCCGCGAACTTTTTCAGCCTTTCGGATATCGCCGGTATGTCGTACAAATTTTGAAATTTGGACAGCACCCATCACGTCCGTTTCCCCTTGATCTGAATGGCGATGCTGCCGGACTGCACCGTGATCGATTCGATCTCGCCGGCGTCGAACACTTTGTCTACGCCCATGCGCCGGGTCGCAAGCTTTTGCTTGCCGATTTTAATGTACGGGCGGCGCAAAAAATACATGACCCCGAGCGCCAAGTACCCGATGACGGTAATCCAGTACAGCGTCTGCGTTTCGTACAGGGCGACGGAGACGATGGCGAAAAAAAGCGAACAGGCGACGAGCAGCGCCGGCAAAAACCAGCTTCTGCCTTTGAACACGTCCATCTGCTCCTCGGCAGAAACCGATATCGGCGCGTGCCCCGCCTTTTTCCGCTTCGCGTTTAGCTCCTTGCTGTTTTTGTAAACCATCCGTTCCCATTTGCGGGACATTCCAAATCCTCCGTTCTTAATGAGGCTTTTTGGTCGAGCCGTCTTTGCTTTCGTCGTCAACCAGCTCGATCGAATCGAGCTGCGCCCGAAGCGACGTTTTAAACGCTTCGATATACTTTTTCCGCAAATCGTTGCGCTCTTCCAGCTCCTCGTCGGTCAACCCGACGGTGTTCGCTTTTTTGGCCAATTCGTTTATACGCGCGATCATTTGTTCGGTAATCATCGGCGGCCTCCTTCTGTCGGTTATCTCCTACTTTGACATGGTTCGGAGCCGCTTGTCAAGGAACGCCGCCGGAAACGGCCAAAAGCCCGGGAGCGCGCTCTCCGGGCGAATCTATGTAAGGGCGAATGCGTATTAGCCATCGGCGTTCCGACGGATCCCGGCACGGCGGGAAGCGGACGTGCGGCTTACGGCAGTTGCAGCACTTGGCCGGCTTGGATGGACGACGACGACAGTCCGTTCGCTTTTTTCAATTTCACGATGTAAGCCCGAATATCGTCGCCTTTCGAGACGCGCTGCTCGGAAATCGACCAAAGCGTATCCCCCGGCTTGACAACGACCGTATCGCGGACCGCCGGAATGCCGGCCGCCTGCACTTCGCCGTCTCCGGCGAAAGCGTGAACGAGGGCGCCGAGACCGAAGCAGCCGATCATCATGACCGCGGCGATCATCGCAAGACGGAGCTTGGCCGACGAACGAGTCCGTTCGACGTCGCCGCTGCCCGCACTCGGCCGATGCGCCGAAGACGCCGGGGCGGCGGAAGAAGATGTATGAAAGCGGCCTTGATATTCGCTTGGTTTGTAATATGCGGAAGCGGACATGGTATCGTTCCTCCCAAACATTTGTTCTGGTATCAGAATAACACGAACACATATTCGCGTCAACGATTTTCGAACGGATGTTCGCTATTTTTTTCGCCTTCTTTTTTGAAGCCATTCGGCCAAAAAAATCGAACTTATGTTTGTGCGAACTCGAGTTCTGTGGTATAATTTACCCAAATAACATGTCCGTACTGGAGTGATCATCGTGAGCAAGGTTTCCAATCGCCAACAAGCGATACTCGAATTTATTAAGAACGAAGTGCGCGATAAAGGCTATCCTCCTTCCGTGCGGGAAATCGGCGAAGCCGTAGGGCTTGCGTCCAGCTCCACGGTGCACGGCCATCTGGACCGTCTCGAGCGGAAAGGCCTCATTCGCCGGGATCCGACGAAGCCGAGAGCGATCGAAGTGTTGGGCCACGACGACTCGTTGTCCGCATTCTCGTTCTCGATCGCGCGCGTCCCGCTGATCGGCAAAGTGACGGCGGGGATGCCGATTACGGCAACGGAAAACATCGAGGAATATTTTCCGCTCCCGAGCCACTTCGTCGGTGATCATAACGTGTTCATGCTGCGCGTCATCGGCGAGAGCATGATCGATGCGGGCATCCATCACAACGACTACGTCATCGTGAAGCAGCAGCCGACCGCCAGCAACGGCGATATCGTCGTTGCCATGACCGAGGACGACGAGGCGACCGTCAAGACGTTTTACAAGGAACGCGACCATATTCGCCTCCAGCCGGAAAATCCGTCCATGGAGCCGATTCGCCTCCGCAACGTAACGATCCTCGGCAAAGTGATCGGATTGTTCCGCGACATTCACTAATATCGTCCACCCCTAACCAAGCAGCCTTCCGGCACAACCGCCGAAAGGCTGTTTTTTCGTTCATTTCGTTCGGCAACCTTGAAACCAATTCCCGTTTGTTGTCGTCTATACAATAGGCAAAACCTGCCACATATTAGGAATGATGGCAGGAAACCCAAATATAAAGAATGGGAGGAGTTAGCTTGATTCGATTTGCCGCTGTACTGAAAACCGTCCGATTTCGCGTCTTCGCCTGGGTCGCCGTGTTGATGGTGGCATCCGGAACTTTCGCCTATGCGGAATCGCCGACAAACGGCACTACGCCGCAGCCGAAGCTGTACATATCGGCGGACGGCGTGCACAACATCGCTTATAACGAACAAGGCGACGTTTGGTACTGGGGCGGTATGGGAGATTTTGAATTTCCGGACTGGAAGCTTCGCGACAATACTCCGATCCGGATGGGGACGATGAAGCACATTGCGCAAGTGTCGTCCAACCTGTTTTTGAAAAAAGACGGAACGGTATGGACTTGGTCGGCCGGCCCGGCCCCGGTCGGCGGCTCCGACCGCCGCTTGCAGTTCCAAATCCAGGATCCCGTTCAACTCGATCTTGCCGATGTCGTCAAGGTGGCGGCGGGCGATTCGTTTCATTCCGCCGTCAAGAAGGACGGCTCCGTCTGGGTATGGCGCCCCGTGCCGCACGGATACGGGGATACTCCCGTACAAATTCCCAATATTTCCGACGCGGCGGATATCGCCTTCGCCAATTGGTCCAGACAGTCCAAGCTGACGATCGTCGGGAAAGACGGCTCCGTTTGGACATGGGAAGGCGCAACGGCTTTCGGGGGCATCGCTCCGGTCAAGGCGAAGCGGGTGGACGGTTTGTCGGACGTGGCGAGCGTATTTGCCGGCGACGAATGCTTTTTTGCGATTCGGAAGGACGGCTCCGTTTGGGGCTGGGGAAGCAATCTCCGCGGCCAGCTCGGACTGGACGAGCAAAAAATCGTCGAATCCCCGGTGAGGCTATCGGCGCTGGACGGCATGGTCGCCATCCAAGGCAGCTTCGACCGCTCGTTAGGCTTGAAAAAGGACGGCACGGTCTGGTCTTGGGGAATTACGCTCGACAAATTTCCGGAGTATGGCGCTAAAATCGATCCGAACCTGCATCAAGTGGCCGGATTGGACAACATAGCCGCGATCGCAAGCGGCGGGGCTCATCATTTGGCGATCCGAAGCGACGGCACCCTTTGGGCATGGGGTTCGAACGAAAACGGCCAATTGGGCGACGGCACATTCCGTTCGAGCGACAAGCCGATTCGGATCGACTTGAAATAAGCGTCTTTTCTGCGAAAAAAAAGAGCCATGGACCGGTTCCGGCGTTTTGCCGGACCGGGTCCATGGCTTCTTTGCTTTTCCTTAATACAGCGTCAAATATTGATCGCGTTCCCATTGGTGAATTTGCGTGCGGTACATGTCCCATTCAATTTCTTTCAGCTCCACGAAATGGGCCAGCGCATGGTCGCCGAGCGCATCGCAAATGATCTCGTCGTTCAGCAGCTCGACGAGCGCCTCGCGCAAATCGGCCGGCAAGCTCGGGATGCCCTGCTCTTCCCGCTCTTCCTCAGTCATCACGTAAATGTTGCGGTCGACCGGCGCCGGCAGCGGCGTCTTGTTCCGAATGCCGTCCAGCCCCGCCTTCAGCATGACGGCGAGCGCCAAATACGGGTTCGACGCCGGATCGGGATTGCGCACCTCGACGCGCGTGCTGAGGCCGCGCGAAGCTGGTATGCGGATCATCGGGCTGCGGTTGCTCGCCGACCAGGCAACGTAGCACGGCGCCTCGTAGCCGGGAACGAGCCGCTTGTACGAGTTCACGGTCGGATTCGTGATCGCCGCGAACGCGCGAGCGTGCTTCAGGACGCCCGCCATATAATGGCGAGCCGTCTCGCTGAGACCGAGCTTGTCGCTGTCGTCGAAAAACGCGTTCTCGTTTCCTTGGAACAGCGAAATATGGCAGTGCATCCCCGAACCGTTCACGCCGAACAGCGGCTTCGGCATAAACGTCGCATGCAGCCCGTGCTGTCTCGCGATCGTCTTGACGACGAGCTTGAACGTTTGAATTTGGTCGGCCGCCTTGATCGCGTCCGCATATTTGAAGTCGATTTCGTGCTGGCCGGGAGCTACCTCATGGTGAGACGCTTCGATTTCGAAGCCCATTTCCTCGAGCGTCAGCACGATTTCGCGGCGGCAGTTTTCGCCAAGGTCGGTCGGAGCCAAGTCGAAGTAGCCGCCCTGGTCGTTCAGCTCCGTCGTCGGATTCCCCTTCTCGTCGGTTTTAAATAGGAAAAATTCCGGCTCTGGGCCGACGTTCATCGCCGAGTAGCCCATTTCTTCGGCTTCCTTCAACGCGCGCTTCAAAATGCCGCGGGGATCGCCCGGGAACGGACGCCCGTCCGGCAAATAAATGTCGCAAATGAGCCGCGCCACCCGATCCTCGGTCACCCACGGGAAAATGACCCATGTGTTCAGGTCGGGATACAAATACATATCGGATTCTTCGATCCGCACGTAGCCTTCGATGGAAGAGCCGTCGAACATCATTTTGTTGTCGAGCGCCTTTTCAAGCTGGCTGAGCGGAATTTCGACGTTTTTGATCGTACCGAGCAAATCGGTGAATTGCAGTCGGATAAAGCGGACATTCTCTTCCTTCGCGATGCGCAAAATATCTTCCTTCGTATAGCTCGGTTGGGACATAAAAGGAACTCCTCCCTAATTTACTGTTTATTGAAAAATCGGGATAACTCCCCTTGAATGAGGGATACTTTGCCCCGGCGTCCTCCGGTAAGAAGTTCCCTTTTCAGCATTTTGTGCAGCTGAACGTCGTCCAGCTCCTTGCGCCTCACTTCGGTCTGTTCGTTAATGACGGTCGCGTCCTCGGAATTTTTCGATACCGGATTGAGCACCTGCTTGATGCCAGCGATGTTGACGCCTTTTTCGATCAGCGCCTTGATCTGCAGCAGCCTCTCGACGTCGTTGAACGAAAACAGCCGCTGATTGCCGTTCGTTCGCGCCGGAACGATCAATTCGTGCTGCTCGTAATACCGAATTTGCCTTGCCGTCAGATCGGTCAGCTTCATGACGGTCCCTATCGAAAACAAGGCCATATTGCGGCGGATTTCGTCGCTCACTTCACACCACTCCAACATGTAGAGGATACCTTAATTGTACATATCGGACATAAACATGTCAATCCATGTAAGATTTAATCACAGAAGTCCTTTGTCCATCATATTCGTCAGCGCCATGACGACACCCCATTTGACATGCGAATACGTCAGCCCGCCCTGCATATAGGCGATATACGGGGAACGGATCGGCGCGTCGGCGGACAGCTCCAGGCTCCCCCCCTGAATGAACGTTCCCGCCGCCATAATGACCGGGTCCTCGTAGCCCGGCATCTCCCAAGGCTCCGGCACGACGTGCGCGTCGACGGCCGCCGCCTTTTGGATGCCCTGCACGAACGCGATCAGATGGTCCGCCGACGTAAAGCGGATCGCCTGAATGAGATCGCATCGTTCGTCCCGCCATCCCGGCCGCGTATCGAAGCCGAGAAGCTCGAACAGCGCGGCGGCGAAGACGCTGCCCTTCAGCGCCTGACCGACGAGATGGGGGGCAAGGAACAATCCTTGGAAAATGCCGCGCGTCGTCCCGAGCATCGCTCCGACCTCTCCCCCGATGCCCGGCGCCGTAAGCCGGAACGCGGCCAGCTCGACGAGATCGCTTCGGCCGACGATATAGCCGCCCGTTTGGGCCAATCCTCCGCCCGGGTTTTTGATCAAAGAACCGGCCATCAAATCGACGCCGACTTCGGTCGGCTCCGTCTCTTCCGTAAATTCGCCGTAGCAGTTGTCGACGAATACGATCGTCTCCGGCGCGAGCTCCTTCACGAACCGGACCATCCGCCCGATCTGCTCGACCGAGTACGAAGGTCGCAAGTCGTAGCCGCGCGACCGTTGAATGCCGACTACCTTCGGCGGTTGTTCCGCAATCGCAGCCCGAAGCTTGTCCCAATCCGGCATCCCGTCGTCCGCCAAAGCCAGCTCGTCGTAGCGGACGCCCCAGTCCTGCAGCGAGCCGGTTCCGTCTCCGGGCTTGCCGATCACTTTGTGCAGCGTATCGTACGGCTTGCCCGTGATGTACAATAAGCGGTCGCCCGGTCGGAGCACGCCGAACAAGGCGGTCCCGATCGTATGCGTGCCGGAAACGAAATGCGGGCGAACGAGCCCCGCTTCGGCCCCGAACGCGTCGGCATAGACGAGATCGAGCACCTCGCGGCCCCGGTCGTTATAGCCGTAGCCGGTCGACCCTCCGAAATGATAGTCGCTCACTTTATGCTTCTGAAAGGCGGCGATCACCTTCCATTGATTGCGGTCCACCCGTCTGTCGATTTCGCTCAGCTTCGGCGCCGCCAAAGCTTCCGCTTGCTCCATGAGCCGGGCGATTTTATCCGGTACGTTCATCTTAATCGCTCTCTCCCTCGTGCTGTATCGCTTCGTTCGCCGCAAACGATCGAAGCTTGTATCCTTGTTTGTCGAATTCGTTTTGCTTGACGCGCACGTCGAACCGGATCGTCTCTCCGTCCACCTGCTGATCGAGCACGTCGCCGACCCGGTAAACGAGCGAGATCAGGTCGCCCCGGTCGGCCGGAATGACGAAGCGCATCGATTCGCCCGTCAGCTTTTCCTGCACGGCCAGCTTCAGCGTTTCCAGATCGGCGTCCGAGAAGGCGGATATCCGGATCGAGTCCCCTTCGGCGTTCCACAGCTCGGCTTGACCGTCCGGCACGAGATCGGCTTTGCTCAACACCGTGATCGTCGGCGTGCCCCCGGCGCCGAGCTCCTGCAAAATGTCGACGACGACCCGGATATGCTGCTCGGCCATCTCGTTCGAGCCGTCCACCACATGTAAAATGAGATCGGCCTCGCACACTTCCTCCAGCGTCGCCCGGAACGCCGCGACGAGATCATGCGGCAAATGCTGGATGAAGCCGACCGTGTCGGTCAGCACGACTTCCTGACCGTTCGGCAGCCGCAGCGTGCGGGTCGTCGGGTCGAGCGTGGCGAACAGCTGATTTTCCGCGTACACGTTCGCTTGCGTCAGCCGATTCAGCAGCGTCGATTTGCCCGCATTCGTATAGCCGACGAGCGCGACCTGGAGCACGCCCGTTTTTTTTCTGCGCTCCCGGTGCAGAGCCCGATGGCGCTTCACCTCGTGCAAGGCGTGGCGCAGCTCGGTTATCCGATTGCGGATATGGCGGCGATCCGTTTCCAGCTTCGTCTCGCCCGGACCGCGCGTGCCGATGCCGCCTCCGAGACGCGACAAATTCACCCCGTGTCCGGACAGACGGGGGAGCAAGTAGCTGAGCTGGGCCAGCTCGACCTGCAGAAAGCCTTCCCGCGTTTTCGCCCGCTGCGCGAAAATATCGAGAATGAGCTGCGTTCGGTCGATGATTTTCAAATCGAGTGCACGCTCCAGATTGCGGACCTGCGCGCCGGACAGCTCTTGGTCGAATATCGCCGTATTGGCGCCGAGCCGCTCGGCGATTTCGCGGATTTCCTCGACCTTCCCTTTGCCGATAAACCATTTCGGATCGACCGACTCTCTCGTCTGCACCGACTCATGCAGCACCAGCACGCCCGCGCTTTCCGCGAGTCCGATCAATTCCTGGAGCGAATAGCGCACGGCTTCCTCGCCGGCTCTGTCGCTCTTCAATACCAAGCTGACGACGACGGCTTTATCCGAAATGCCGCCGCCGACCTCGTGCGTCGTTTGCTTCATGCGGGAACTCCTTTATCGCATCGGTACGTTATGCGTACATACGGATCATTGTAACATATTTCCGGGATAAAGCAGTTCTATTATATCCAAACCCCGCCGTCCGCAAAATGGCCCTCACGAAAAGGGCAGCTCGATTTCGACCGTCGTTCCCGAGCCCATAACGCTTTCGATCGACAGCCTGCCGCCGTGCGTCTCCATTATATTGTGGCAGATCATCAGGCCGAGACCGGTCCCGTTTTCCTTCGTCGTGAAAAACGGCTGGCCGATCTTCGGGATCAGCTCCTCCGGAATACCGCCGCCCTGATCGGTAATGCGCACGATGAACGAGCCTTTGGACGTCTCCGTCCGCACTCTCACTTCTCCTCCGTCCGGCATCGCCTCGATCGCGTTTTTCAGCACGTTGACGAACACCTGCTTCATCTGGTTTTCATCGCATCGGATCGGAGGAATGTTGGCCATCTCTTCGGTGACGAGCCGCACCTTGTTCATGATCGCCTCCGTATCGAGCAGCGTCACCACGTGATCGAGTACCGTGCGAATATCGGTATCGCGGAAGCTCGCCTCTTTCGGCTTGGACAGCAGCAAAAACTCGTTGACGATAAAATTGATCCGCTCGAGCTCGTTCAGCATGATCGGATAGTACGCCTTGTTCTCGGTCGGAGCCGATTGCTGCAGCTGTATGAAGCCTTTCAGCGCCGTAAGCGGGTTGCGGATTTCGTGGGCCAGTCCGGCGGCCAGCTGTCCGGTCACCGCAAGCCGGTCGGAGTTGCGAAGCAGCTCCTCCGCTTTTTTCTTGTCGGTAATATCTTTGGCGACGCCGTAAATCCCTACGATCTGATGATCGGCGATGATCGGAATGTTCGTTACGTCGGCGATGATCGTATGCCCCTCTTTATGCAGCAGCTGCAGCTCGAAATGGATCGAGCCGCCCTTCATCGTCTCCAGAAACGACTTCAGCGCCTTCGGACGGTCGTCCGGATGAATGAGCGCCACGAACTGCCTGCGGGTCATTTCCTCGGCGGTATAGCCGAGCAGGTCGGCGGCGGCCGGATTGACGGCGATGAGCTTGCCTTTGCGGTCGAACGTGCAGATCGGATCGGGATTATGCTCGATCAAATCCGCCGTCTTCCCGTGGAACGTCGGCAGCCGGTGATGCAATTTGAATTCGTACATGTTCAAATCGGCGTCATGGAGCAAATCTTCGATCCGTACGCTCCGGTCGGGCTTCGAGGCGGCGACGCCGACGGAAAAAGAAAGCGACACCGGCGGCGTCCCGTCGCCCATCGCGAACGATTGACCGTTCAGCTCGCCGAGCAGCCGCTCGCGAATGCCTTCGAAAGGAGGCGAATCTTCGACGACGAGGACGAATTCGTCCCCGCCCAATCGGCCGGCGATTCCGTTCACATTATGGACCAGCCCGCGCAAATAGTCCGCGACGTGCAGAATGACTTTATTCCCGACCATATGCCCGTGCGTATCGTTGATTTGCTTGAAAAAATTAAGGTCGATCAGCAGCACGCGGACCGCCTTGCCTTCGTCGATCAGCCGCTGCCCGAACAGCAGCGTCTGCTGCAGCGAAGCAAGCCCGGTGAGCGAATCGATCATGCTGAGGTGGCGGTACTCGTTTCGCTCCCGTTCGAGCTTTCGCGTGTAATGCGCCACTATCGTGTAAGCCATCGCATGGAGCGCGATAAAAAACAGATGCGTCAGCCATTGCTGCCCTTCGGGCGTGTCGGCGTACGCATACAAATTGAGACCGATCGCCAGCGCCGCTGCGAGCGTATACAGCGGACTCGGCAGAAGAAGCGCGTAAAACAGCAATAGCGGATAGGCGGTTAAGAGCAGGGCGAACAAGCCGTCCGGCCGCATAAAGACGATGTACGCCAGCAGGGCGAGGCTGGACAGGCCGTATGCGGCTTTCCGGCGTTTGTTCAGCGCCGCGGCCGCCAGAAGCGACAATGTAAACAGAAGCGAAGCGAGCGACCGGGCAGCATCCGGAATCGCGTCGATGAGCGCGCCGACGCCCGAGAGCAGCGCGAGAGCGGCAAGCAGCGCTTCCTTTCTCCGGAAGACGGACAAGCGGAACGACCGAAACGCGCGGGTTATGTGCATATGGTTCTTCCCTTCCGTTAGGTTTGTCGGTATGCGTCGTTTATGCGGACGTGAGCGATGAGAGACAGCTGCGGAGGCGCGGCGAGGGCTTTCGAGGCTCGATTCCGATACTTTGCCGCGACCCGGGGGGACGATTAGCTCTGCAAGCTAAAAAAAGCCGTACCCGGATTCAGGGACGGCCGATGGCATGATACGATCAACGCGAACGCGAGCGTTTCAGCAACCCAGCTGTCATAGTTCTGCCGAACCTTAGACCTGTGGCTTTGCGTCCCTGCCTTTCGGCAAGTTTGCCAAACTTCCATTTCCAATTATTTGCTGGTAGTCTACCTGAACCTTAATATACCATACCTTTTCTTTCAACGAAACTAAAAATCGAACGATTCTAATTTTTCTGCAAATCCCGAATGTTCGAACATTTTACAACACATTCGTATCGGACGAATCGGGCAAAAATCCGCTCTGGCTCACTTTGACCCGTTCCGGCGGGAAATGGCGGCCGAGCGCTTCGACGATGTCCTTGTACCGTTCGCGATCGTACCATTCCGTATAACCGGTCTTCTCGAACAAGGTCCGGATGCCGAGCTGCTCCGTCCGCCTTCCGGAGCTGCCGTCTCCCATGAAAAAATCGTCGACGCAAACCCGCCGGGTCGCCGCGGCGATCGTCCCGGCGAACTGCGGGCTGCTCGGCAGCACCGGCGAAACGGCGGCCTGCGTTCGAAGGCCCGCCTCGGTCAGCTTGCGCAAGGCGGACAAACGGGCGGCGATCGGAGGGGCGGACGGAGTGAACGCCTTCCGTACGGATTCCATGTCGGTTTCTACCGTCATGCTGATCCGAACGCGATCCTTCAACCGCAGAAGCAGATCGATATCTCGCGTCACGAGCGGGCTGCGCGTCTGCACGAACAAAAAGTCGGGCGGTTCGTCCGCCATCGCGGCAAGCAGCGAACGGGTCACGAGCTCCTTCGCCTCCAGCGGCTGGTACGGATCGGTGCTCGACGACATGAAGATCGTTACGGGCCCTTTCCGTTTCGCCTTGGCCAGCTCGCCGGCGAGCAGCTCCGCCGAGCCGACCTTCACGTCGACCCATTCGCCCCACGGCTCCCGGCGGAACAACGCGACCGGCATTTTGCGGACGTAGCAGTACGAGCACGCGAACCCGCAGCCTGCGTACGGATTGAGCGTATGGCTGTAGCCGGTCAAATATCCCGAAGCCGGGTTGAGCAGCCGCTTCGGCTGCGTGCGGCGGATTTCGATCATCGCTCCCCCTCCGTCCGGCCGGACGCCAGCTCCTCGAGCAAGCGGCTCAAATCGAGCCCTTCCATCGACGCGATTCGTTTGCTGTGCTCGCCGAACGGGAGCGACTCCGTCACCGAGTTCGGGACGATGACGCAGTGAAGCCCGGCGCGCCGCGCCGCCAGCGCTCCGTTCGGCGAATCCTCGAACGCCAGCGCTTCCTCCGGCAAGACGCCCAGCCGATCGACGGCCTGCACGTACAGCTCCGGATCGGGCTTCACCTTCGCGACGTAATCCCGCGTGCGAATGACGGAAAAATAGTCGCGGATGGCGAACTTCTCCAAATAGCCGATCACCCACTCGCTCGACGAGCTCGAAGCGAGTCCGATCGCGAGTCCCAATCGCCGGGCCTGCTCCAAGGTGGAGACGACGCCGGGCCGCAGCTGCTCGCGCTCCATCCGCTCTTCGAACAGCTTGCGGCGCATTGCGCGGAACCGCTCGCGATCGACCGGATTGCCGACGCGCTGCTCCAAATCGTCGAGCGGATCGAATACGGACAGCATGTCCGTCCCGATCACCTTCGACCATCGCTCGAGCGGCAGCTCGGCGCCGTGATGCCGATAAGCTTCCGCGTAGGCGTGATATTCGTTCGTTTCCGTATCCAGAATGAGTCCGTCGAAGTCGAACACGAGCGCTTTGATCATTATCGTTTCAGCCCTCCATGGCGAAAAATCGTTCACAGCCGATGTACGTATTATACAGGAATCGGCATCGTCGTGCATTTCGGGATATCCGGGCAAACGAAAAAAAAGCCGCTTTTCCGGCGGCTCCGTACGGTTGCGGACTTCGTTCGCTATCGGCGGTCGACGCGCATGTCTTCCGGCCGGATGGCCATCAGCTCGTGCCGCCCCGGCGACGAATTCGCGTACTGTCCGAGCAGGCGGACGGCCTGATGGCGAACCGACTTTTCCATCAGGTTGCGGACGAACCTGGCGTTGCTGAACGCGGACGGATACTGGCTTTTCTCCGCCGCCAGCAACTGGCGCAGCTTCATGACGCTTGCGGGGATGAGCGTATAGTCCCGCTCCTTGACCATCCATTCGGCGATTTGCACGAGCTGGTCGATCGCATAATCGGGGAAGTCGATCATGATCGGGAAGCGCGACGGAAGACCCGGATTCGTCGCCAAAAAATAATCCATTTCATCCGAATAGCCTGCCAGAATGAGTACAAACTGATTTTTATAGTCTTCCATCGCTTTCACGAGCGTATCGATCGCTTCTTTGCCGAAATCTTTTTCGCCTCCTCTCGCCAGGCTGTACGCTTCGTCGATAAACAAAATGCCGCCCATCGCCTTCTTGATCAGCTCGCGCGTTTTCAGGGCCGTATGGCCGATATATTCGCCGACCAAATCGGCGCGCTCCACTTCGACCAAATGTCCTTTCTGCAGCAAGCCCATCGCGTGAAACAGCTTCGCGACGATTCGCGCGACCGTCGTTTTGCCGGTTCCCGGATTCCCTTTAAACACCATGTGGTACACCTGCTGCGTCGTCGCCAGCCCCGCGTCGACCCGGTACTGGCCGATCTGCAGCAGCGCATATATTTCATAGACGAGTTCCTTGACGTTTTCCAAGCCGACCATCTGGTCCAATTCTTTCATAATTTCGGCGAAGGGCCCTTGCGACGGAACCGCTTTTCCGCCCGTCTGCGGCTCGGCTTCCGATACGGACACCGGCTCTGGAGTGCGCAGCACGACATTGATTTGCCGCGAAGATTTGGGCGTTTCGCCGGAAACGACTCGAATGCTCACCGGAATCACCTCGTTTTTTTGGATATGCGGGCTTCGATAATTTGGCCCCGCCGTGCGGCGTCGCGAGCGAACCGCACGGCGGCCGAATAACCTCTGCCTATAATGTACAAAGCGAGAAGTTGTCCTATGATCGCGGAGTCGAATTTCTTATGAAATTTTGTGCTTGAATCGGCCGGCAAAAAGCCCCAAAATGAGGAGTAGGAGTTTAATTTTTTTTCATCCGGACTAGGAGTGATGACCATGAAGGAGCGTCTCCTATTCACTTTTTTGCTGATTGTGGCGATCTATACGATCGTACCGTGGGTGGCGACGCGCATATTTGCTATCGGCGTATTTCGCAGAGGGAAAGTTACGAATCAGGTTGCCCTGACGTTCGACGACGGTCCCGATCCGGTCTATACTCCGCTCCTGCTCGATCTGCTACAGAAGCATAAGGCGAAAGCGACTTTTTTTGTGTTGGGGGCCAAGGCCGAGCGCCATCCCGAATTGATCGAGCGAATGCACCGGGAAGGACATCAGATCGGCATTCATAATTACTCGCACAAGTCGAACTGGTTCATGTCTCCGTGGTCCGTCCGGAGCAAGCAAGCCGATCGTTCCGCCGAAATCGTCGCTTCCATAACCGGCACGAAGCCCGATTATTATCGTCCGCCGTGGGGGATTTTGAACGTATTCGACCTGTTTTTCCTGAAACATTATACGGTCGTGCTCTGGTCGGTTATGCCGAAAGATTGGCGGAGCCGGGTCGGACGGAACAAGCTGAAGTCCAGGCTGCTGAACACGATCGTGCCCGGGTCGGTCGTACTGCTGCACGACAGCGGCGAAACGTTCGGCGCCGATCGCGACGCTCCGTCCCATATGCTGGATGCGTTGGACGACGTATTGTCGCATATGAAGGAGCGGGGTCTCGTGACGGTGCGAGTCGACGAGCTGCTGCAAGCTTCGATGAAGTATCGGCTCGGTTTGTTCAAGCGGGTGCTCGTCAACGCCTGGATGGCTTGGGAGCGCTGCTTCGTCAAGCTGTTCCACCTGAAATCGGTCGATTCGGATAACCCGCTCGTCAAGCTGCGCGTTCGCGAATATCAAGGCAGACAGTCGATCGTGCTGCCGGACGGGGAACAAATTCGCAAAGGCGACCTGATTGCGGAAATGCATCTGGACAACTACACGCTGTTCAAGCTCGGCATCGATTCGCGCAGCACCGTGCAGCTGGCGACGCAGCTGATCCGCCGGACGCGAACGCTCATGCCGGCCATCAGCAAGCTGCTGCTGACCGATCCGCAGTACGAGAACGTGAAAGGCTTGTACGGCATCACGATGATCCATCGCGGCTCGAAGCAGCTCGGCTTCGCCGTGTTCGATCTGCCCGAAGGACTGTTCGCCCGGATGACGCGCACCTATTTGCGGCTGCTGCTGTACGTCGTACATCCGAACGGCAAGGAACGGTTGAAGGAAAAAACCGATCTGCTCGAACCGAAAATCGTGGCGATTTCCAAAAACGAGCTGAAAACCCGATACATCGCTTAACCCGCGGAAACCGGACGAACCGGCCGATATCCGCACTTCTCTTTCCCGCATGACGAAAAAAAGACGCCCGGGCGATCCGAAAAATCGCAGCGGGCGTCTTCCTTTTACCCTTTCACGGTCAGCATCAGCTTGACTCCGAGCCACTTCGTATACGCGAGCGTCTCTCTGAACTTGTGCCACGGCATCCACATCGTTTGCGAATCGGTCAACGCCACGGTCGCTCCGTCCAGTCCGACGAATTCGGCGATATCGATCGAGCGGGCGCCGTGATATCGGTGCGTGACGATAATCGGCCGCGTCCATCCTTCGCGGTCCATGATCCGCTTGCTGAACAGCAAATTTTCGTACGTGCTCGTCGCTTCGTCTTCCCGGATAATCGCTTCCTCCGGTACGCCTCGTTCGACCAAGTAACGCTTCATTCCCTCCGCCTCGGTGATCGTGGCGCCGTTGTTATCGAGCCCGCCGGATACGATAAGCCGATCCGCGACTCCGCTCTCGTACAAGGCGTAAGCTTTCTCCAGCCGTTCCTTCAGTCCGGGACTGGGTCGGTCGTTCCATAGCGCCGCCCCGAGCACGATGGCGACCTGGGCCTTCGAAGCGGGGGCGCTCTGCTCCACGGAATGAATCAGCCACTGGATGTATCCGATCCACAGCAGGCCCGCGGCGGCCGCCGCGCTCAGGACGATTCCCCATCCTTTTCTTCGTCTGCGGCGCCGCGGCATCGACACGGCATTCGTCATCGGTTTCATCCCCTGCTCTCCTTATGGCGCATCCGTCGTACCGCCTTCCGTCAAAAACGACTCCACCGCCGCGAACAGCGCGTCCGCCTCCCGGTCGAGACAAATCATGTGCTTCGAGTTCGGAAAATATTCGACGCGCACGACCGACGGAATCGCGTGCGCCAGCACGTTCGCGCTGTACGGATGGACGACGGGGTCCCGGCCGCTCTGCGCGATGAACGTTGGGGCGCGTATGCCGCTCCAGATCGGCTTCGTCGAACGGATCAGCTGCATGAACTGCACCGTCGCCCGAATCGGCGTATGGTGCACCTTGACGAACCGGTTCCAGTCGCCGACCTTGAGCGCCGATCCGATATCCTGCAGCAGGCGGTACGGGCTGACGTAGATGACCGCCGCATTCAGCAGGACGAGCCGTCGAACCGGATACCGGACGGCAACGTGGGCGGCCAGAGCCCCTCCCATCGAGAAACCGACCAAATCGAACGAACCGTATCGCTTCGCGATGGCCGCCGCCGCCGCGTCGACCGCCTCGACCCAGTCGTACCATCTTACCCGCCGCAGCTTTTCCGGGTCGCCGTGACCCGGCAGCGTCGGAAGCACGCAGCGATACCCGCAGCCTTCCAAATGCCGGGCGAGCGGCTCGAGCTCGAACGGCCCTCCCGTAAAACCGTGAATCCCCAAACATATTTTGCGGTCCATCGCCATTCCTCGCTGACGGATTATTCTTCGACTAGCGCCTGCATATGTTTGTCCGCCACGACCAGCAAATCGAACGAGCCGGTCCGGTATTCGTCCATCACGTGATTCGCCGTTTTCCAGGCGAGCTCGGCGTCCTCCTGCGTCAGAACGCCGCCGCGCACCGCCTCCTCCAGCCGTTCCTGGTCGATTACGTACAGCTCTCCGCTCGGCAGGATGACCAAATGCAAAAACAAATCCTCGTACCACGGAATGCCGCCGTCCGAGACGCCTTGGCATTTGCATATCGAGACGACGCGCTGGACGTCCCGATTATGCTCGTCGTACATGGCGGTAACCGTATAATGCGCATGCTCGGGAAACAGCTGCAGCCATTTGTAGCCGTTGTCCGCGATGCAGACCTGCCGCCCTTCGTACTGCTTGTACAGCGGCTCCTTCACCTTCAACAGCTCGACCAGCGTAACCGTCCCGGAAAAGCCGATCGTTTTGACCGGGATGACGGTAAATTCCTTCTCGACGATTCTCCCCCAATCGGTACGATCCGCATATTTTCGAATCAATTCGGTTCGCTCCTCCTCCGCCCGTTCGATGAACGACGCATCTCTATTTTTCCGCGATTTCGATTTTATTGATTTTCACTTCTTTGAGCGGAGAGCTCGGCTCTCCCCTGGCGTCCTGCTTGACCGGCGTTGCCGCGATCTTCTGTACGACGTCCATGCCCGAGGATACTTGTCCGAAAATCGTGTAGAACGGATTTTTGTTCAAGCTCGCCGCGCAGTCGGGGCCGGTGCAGATGAAAAACTGGCTGCCTCCCGAATTTTTCGCTCCCGTATTCGCCATGGCGACGATGCCCGGATCGTATTTGTATTTCGTCGTCAGCTCGTCCTCGATCGTGTAACCCGGTCCGCCCATGCCGGTTCCCGTCGGATCGCCCGTCTGGATCATGAACGTCTTCATAATCCGGTGAAACACGACGTTGTCGTAGTAGCCTTGCCGGGACAAAAAGACGAAATTGTTGACCGTCTTCGGCGCCAAATCTTTGAACAAATGGACGGTGAACTTGCCTTCGGTCGTATCGAACACCGCTTCGTACGCTTTGTCCGCCTTCAGCTGCATCGGCGGCGGGGCGCTCCAGCTCTTGTCGCCTGTTTTCCCGGGCGCGCTTCCGCAGCCCGCCAGAGAGAGCGCAACCGCCGTCGCGACCGCCAGCGCGCATACCGATTTATGCCACTGCCGCTTCATACCGAACTTCCCCCTCGCTTCCTTTTTTCTCGCCAAATTATACCACCCGTTCGCCGCGGCGATCAAATGAACCGGCCCGCGCCGCGTCCGAACGCATAAAACCCCGCCGAGGCGGGGTTCCGGTGCGAGGGCAAACCGTTATTTGGCGACTTTCTCCGCTTCCGGCGGCAGCAGTATAATTTTGCCGTCTTCGACGGTGACGACCATTTTGTTCGAATTTTTCATGCCGACCGCGTCGAGAAAGTTGGACGGAATTTGCAGCCGCCCCGCTTTGTCCAATATCGCGTATTCGACATGCGTCTCCTCTTCGGCCGCCATCCCTTGCGCCAGCTCCGCCAGCTCGTCGGCGTACGACTTGCTGCGGATAAATTCCGACGACGTTTTGCCGTCGCGGATGGCGACGACGCGGTCGACTTTTTTGGCGAGCAGCGGATCGTGCGTGACGATGACGACCGTCAGCCCGAGCGAGCGGTTCAGCTCGCGGAACAGGTCCAATATTTGGTTCGACATTTTCGTATCGAGCGAGCCCGTCGGTTCGTCGGCCAGCAGCAGGCGCGGATGGTTCGCCAGCGCGATCGCGATCGCGACGCGCTGCTGCTCGCCCCCTGACAGCTGGTTCAGCTTGTTGCGGGTGCGATGGCCGAGACCGACCGCCTCCAGCAGCTCGAGCGCGCGCTGCCGTTTTCGGCGGCCCTGCAGCAGGATCGGCAGCTCGACGTTTTCCAGCGCGGTCAAATACGGAATCAAGTTGCGCGCGTTGTTTTGCCAGACGAATCCGACCGTCTCCCGCTTGTACTTGACGATGTCCTTCTCCGTAAATTTCAGCAAATCTTTGCCGTCCACGACCAGATTGCCCGCGGACGGACGATCGAGACCGCCGAGCATATTGAGCAGCGTCGATTTCCCGCTGCCGCTGTTGCCGATGATCGCCATCAGCTCGCCGGGCTCGACGTGCAGATCGAGCCCTTGCAGCGCCACTACTTCCAAATCGGCCACCTTATAAATTTTCACCAAATTGTCGCAATGGATCATCGTTAGTCCTCCCCGAGCTTGACCGCTTGATGAATTTTGATGCGCGAGAGAAGATAGCCGAGGATGCACAAGCCGATCAAGATCATTACCGTGACGATGGCGTACAGGCGCAGCGAATCGGCCGGATCGAACGTAACCTGGAACGGCGGCACTTGCGTCGTCGGATTGAACGACAGCTGGAACAGCGGAACGTACAGCAGGCTTGTGACGTTGCCGATGCCGGCCCCGAGCAAAAAGGCGGCTCCCGACGTCAGCACCTGTTCCGTAACGAGCATTCCGATCAGCTGCGCGAACGAGATGCCGACCGCGCGCAAAATGCCGTACTGGAGCACCCGGCCGTTCAGCGAAAGCACCCAATACAACAAAAATCCGAAAAAGCTGATGACGACGCTGATCAAAAACCCGAGCGTCATGACGCCGTTGATCGCCATCTGGAACGGGTCGTTTTTCGCCTGCGTCAGCTCGTAGCCGGTATCGACGAAGCTTTCGATCGGCAGCTCCTTCGCGTTCAAAGCGTCGTTGAACGTCTGCTTCGCCGTCGGCTCGTCTTTCAGGTCGATCCAGACCTGGTACGGCTCGAGCGCGATGGCGCTTTGAATGTAGCTCAAATGCCCGACGACCAGCTTCGGCAAATCCGGTTTTTTGTTGCCGCTCGGCGGCTGCTGCGGGTTCGGATTGAACGTCGGCCAATAATCGACGATGCCGTAGATCGTAAACGGCTTGTAGGAGACGTTGTTCCAGCCGACGTTGATCGAGTCCCCTTCCTTCAGTCCCATCTCGTCGGCCATCGTCCTCGAGATGAGCACGGCGGACGGCTCGGTCGAAATCAAATTCAAATAGTCGTAGAAATGATGTTCGAGCAGCCGGTCTTTGAAATAAGCGGTCCGGCCGAATTCGTCGGTATCGATGCCCATCAGCTTGATTTTCGACGACGTTTTCCCGATTTGCGCCACCGCGTCGTCCTTCACGAACACTTTGGCGGCGTGGGCGACGCCCGGAAGCTCGCTGTACAGCTGGAACGGAGGCTCCGTATATTGAATCCGCTTCGGCCCGGCGATCGGCAGCACCGGCGCTGCGGACGGCTCCTCCTCTTCCTCGCCGCCCATCTCTTCCCCGCCGCCCATCATCGGAGGCGGAGCGTCGTTTTCCCATTTGACGTTGAGGATGATGTCCGTGCCGTTTTTGTACTTCACTTTTTCCAGCGTATTGCTGTTCATCGTCCGCGCCGCGCTTGCGCTGAACAAGCCGGTGGCGAGCGTAATCATCAGAAACACCATCAGAAAGCTGTACTGGTTGCTGGAGCGCCCGACCTGGATCAGCGTCGAATAGAGCGACGGCGGCCACAGCTTGCGACCGAGCCAGTACACGAGCCGGATGAACAGCGGATATACCCGCAGCAGAAGCAAGCCGAGACCGAGCGTGAACAGCGCCGGCACGAGAAACAGCAGCGGATCGACCTTGAAGTTGGCCGAGTCGAGTCCGAGCGACTGCAGGTCGGACATGCGCCGCTTGAAGCTTTGCAGCCCGTAGATCGCCACGCCGAGCAGCAGCACGTCGATGAAATATTTGTGCCAGAACGACATTTTCGCCATGCGCGCCATTTGCTGCTTATGTCCGACGATCGACGTGCGCGTGGCGAGGAACGCCGGGATTAACGTCATGACGAGCGAAAAGGCGACCGCGTACAGCGCGTACTTGTAAGCGGTGGCGTTCACTTCGACGATGAGCGCGGACCGCTGCACGAATTCCAGAAAGCCGTTCGATGCGCCGAGCATGTTCGTCAGCAGCTTGCCCGCGAACGGTCCGATCGCGTAGGCGACCGCCCCGAGCATGAGCCCTTCGATTACGTAGCTGAGCAGCACCTGCAGCCGGCTGGCGCCGCGGCTCCGGAGCACGGCGATTTCGGTTTTTTGCCGGTCGACGATCAGGTTCGAAACCATGAACAGGTAGAAGCCGAGCATGATCATTACCGGCACGTTGAGCGACCACAGCATGACGCGCAGCTGCTCCTGTCTGTCCAAATATTTCGAGATGACGCCCAATGCGGGTGCTTTGATCGCCTGGCTCGTAAACGTGTTCGAGACGAAATTTTCGATCCGCTGGTGCGTCCGAATGAACGACTCGATCGATGACATGTTCATCCGCGAATAATCCATCGCGAAATACCAGAAGCCGGCACGGACGGTGATGTCGGCGCCGCCGGTAATGTATGTCTCGAACGTGTCGTAGTTCATGATGAACGATCGGCCGTAGCTTTCCAGCGGCGTATTCCAGAACAGGTCGTGCTCGTCGTTCGGATTGATGACCCCGACCGGTTTGACCGTGATCGGATTTTTCACCCGTTCGTCCTCGATGACGAACTCGTTGCCGAGCACCATTTTCAGCTGCGTCAAAGCGCTTTCGACGACGAGCACCTCGAAAACGCCGTTCACCGGCTCCTTGGCGGGCATCGCGCCGTCGACCAGCTTGACGTGCTGCTCCAAATTCGACAGCGCCACGATGTCCACGTTGCGCTTGACGGTCGCGTCGACCCGTTCTTTGTCTTTCGGAGTGAAGTTGAACGTATCGGTTCCCCGCTCCTGAACGTATTCGCGGATCGGCAAATCGAACCGGCCGGCGATCGACTGCATGAACTGGTCGACGCTGCGGGCGCTGTCCCCGTTTTCCTTGGCCGTTTCGCCGGTCAGGAATATGCCGGTGCGGTGCGTAAGCGGGTAAGCGCCGGACGTCACTTGGTAGTTTTCCAGCTCCTTGACGAGCATGCGCTGCAAAATCGCTTCGGTGTAGATCGGCATGCTGCTCACGAGCGCGACGGAAAGGACGAGCCCGAACAGCAGGCTGAGCTCCAGCCATTTATTTTTCAGCATTTTGCGAAAAATCATCACTAGAATGGCCACGAATACGGTTCCTCCTTTCGAGGAGATCGGCAATGAATGGTGTTCGCTTCCGTCGGTTGCCCGAACGGACGATCGGCGATCGCGGGCTTATTGCAGGATCAGCTTCTGCCCTTCCTTCAGGCCTTTCACGATCTCGACGCCGTCCGCCGTTTCCAGCCCTTTCTCCACGTCGACTTCCTTGATGCTGTCGCCTTCCAGCACTTTGACGTAATTTCGGCCCAAATATTGGGACAGCGCGCGCTGCGGAATGATCAGCACGTTGTCCTTTTTCCTCGTCACGATATTGATGTCGGCCGTCGACCCGAGCGTCATTTCCGGTATCGGATTGTCCACCGAGATATATACCGTCTTCGCGTATTTGTCCGCGAGCTGCTTGTTGTCGGTCGCGGGCGTGTTGGAAGGGGACTGCACCACTTTTCCGGTCAGCTTCTTCCCTTTCGCCGTAATATCGACCGGTACGCCGACCTGCACCTCGAGCAAATCGCTCGTATTGCCGGAGCTGTAGGTGAGCTGGAACGACTGCGGATCGGAGATGATAACGTACGTTTTGTTTTGCTGGATCGTATCGCCCGGCTTGACGTTTTCGACGAACGTGACGATGCCGTCCATTTGCGCCCGCATCGTTTTCCCTTCGAGCGCCTTCTGGGCGTCGTTCAGCCGAAGCTGCGCGATTTCCAGCTCCATGATGCGGATTTTCATTTTGTTCGGGTCCTGCGTCAGCTTCGCCTGGTCGAGATTGTATTTCGCCTGCTCGTAGTCCCGCTGCTTCTCCTTGAGCACGATCGCGGAATCGCCGGCGTCCAAAATGATGAGCGGGTCGCCCTTTTTGACCGCCGTGTTTTTGACGGCGAGCACTTCCTGAATTTTGCCGGTCGTGCCCGTGAATTCGTGGTTTTTCACGTTCGTCGATTCGACGGTCGCCACGCCCTTGATCGCTTTCGTCGCCGATCCGACCTTCACCTCGGCGATTTCGTAATTTTCCTTGACCGGTTTGACAAGCGGAGGCTTCAGCGCCTCGTCTTCCTTCGGGAGGAGCGAGCAGCCCGTACCGGCGACGAGAAGAGCGGCGATTAGCGCGCGAGCGGCAAGCGGTTTACCCTTGATCGACAATTTGCCCATCCTCCAATGCGTATACTTGGTCGACGATTTCCATGATCGCCGGGTCGTGCGTCGTAATGACGATCGTCATCCCTTCCTGCTGGACCAAGTCTTTGAAAATTTTAATGATTTGCAGCCCCATTTTGCTGTC
The DNA here is from genome assembly GCF_036577625.1 of Paenibacillus sp. GYB003. NCBI lineage: Bacteria > Bacillati > Bacillota > Bacilli > Caryophanales > Paenibacillaceae > Paenibacillus > Paenibacillus sp. GYB003. The sequence goes on from NZ_JARBDC010000001.1 coordinate 137,508, forward strand.
CAGCTCGGCCGTCGGTTCGTCGGCGAGCAGCAGCTTCGGCCTGTGGGCGATCGCTCTGGCGATGGCGGTGCGCTGCTGTTCGCCCCCCGACAGCTCGAACGGGCGGTGATTCATCCGCGCCTTGAGACCGACGCTTTCGAGCGCCCGCTCGGCCAGCTCTTTATGCTTTTTCGTCGGCACGCCGGCGATGCGCAGGCCGAATTCCACGTTTTCGTAAGCGGACATCAGCGGCATTAGGGCGAACGACTGAAAAATGAAGCCCATTTGGATGCGCCGCAGCTCGTTGCGCTTCTTTTCCCCCAGTGTCGTAATTTCTTGCCCGCAAAAATAAATCGCGCCTTCGGTCGGCACGTCGAGCGCCCCGAGCAGGTTGATCAGCGTCGTTTTCCCGGAGCCGGACCGGCCTTTCAGCGCTACCAAGCGGCCGTACGGAATCGATAAATTGGCTCCCTTCAGCGCATGAACGGCAGCCCCGCCTCGTCCGAACACCCGCTTGATCCCGACCGCCTTCAAGATCGGTTCGCTTTCGCGGGTCGGGTCGTACAAAGCCAGGTCGGATTTGCGAATCGTCTCCATCTTTCCACCCCATTTAACACAAGCGTCGATGGTACTACTGTAATCGGTTTCAAGTCATTCGAATAGAGCCTTTTTGTTAGAAAAAGGGGGGGATTTGTTCGATCGCGAGAGCGCCGGTCGTACGAACGGTGCGCGACGCATACGCTAGCATCGAGGAGGGGAACGCCTTGAAGCCATTCGACCAGGCTTGCCAAATTCGCGGACCGTCCCACGCGCATTATGCGGCGTACCGGACGTCGTCCGTTGCGGGGCATTCGCATATCGTCGACTTTTTCACCTATCCGGTAAACGGAACCGCCACCGACGGCCATACCCACGATTACCAGGGCGTGAGCCGGGTGGCGAATTACGGGACCCAAAGCCATTTTCATCGCATCGTCGGCGAAACCGGTCCGGCCGTCCCACTGCCCGACGGCTCTCATTACCATCTCGTCGAAGGAAGTTTGAACGACGAGCCGTTTCAATTCGAAGGCGGCAGCTACAAGACGGTATTGACCATTCCGCGCCATCCCCATTCGTTCTCGGGACCGACCGGCACCGGGATCGGCTACGAGCCTCCGGGCTGGTAACGGATTATTCCGACTCGGCCGATCCGCGGCGAATGTATTCGATCACTTCGTCAATGTAGCTGTCCGGCGGCTTCGTCGAGTCGACGACGAGACAATCGACGCCGGCGGGCTTTTGGCTGCCGTCGACCAGCTTCAAAAACGATTCCATCGAAGGAATTTCTTGAATCTGCGTCGGCTTTCGCTCGCGCGTCCGCAGCCGTTCGTTGATGACGTCCGCATCGTTCGCATAGCATTCCACATACTTGTAACGGGCTTTATGCTTGCTCGCCAGAGCGGTTCCGTTCCGAACGAGCTCCGTATACAGGCACGGGCTGTCCAAAATGACGCTGTGACCCTGCGACAAATGGAAATCGATCAGGGACCATTCGATATGGTAGGACAGTTTGCCGGCCGCCTTCGAGTCGATAGGGCCTTCCCAGCCTTCCACGAGCGCCGATTTGACGATATCGTGATCGATGACGACGGCGCCCGTCCGCTTGGCGATCCGCCTGGCGAGCGTAGATTTTCCCGAACCCGGGTACCCGGCCATTTGCAAAAAAAACATGGTGCCCCTCCCTCTTTCTCTTTCGCGCGCTTGAACGATCGGGCGAACCATCGGGCTAATCTCCGAGTCCCGCCCTCAGCTCTTTTACAAACTGCTCGGCGAACTGCTGCATCTCCTTATACACGGTCTTCGCTTCGGGCAAATAGCATTCGCCTTTCCCGAGCACGTAGGCTTCGAAATAATCCAGCGTCTGCTCCAGCGTCTGCCCTCTCGCCGTTCCGGTACAAAGCGATTTGACGATCAAGTACGTTTTGCCGCCCTCGATCATATGGGCGTCGTGCAGCAGCTTCCCTTCCAGCGTCGACGGAACCTCGTCCTTCTGCGACTCCCACGCTACCCGAATCGCTTTGTCGATATAATCGCGGCTTAAGCCTTGCCCTTCCAAATAGCGCCGAATTCCGTCTTCTTCGATATAAATAAAGCCGTGAAAGTAACATCCGTATACGATCAAATCCCGGTCGGCCATTTCCGGATAATATTGCAGCAGCTTGTTAGCCGATCGGAGCATTCGCTCGATATGGCTTAAATCGTGCATAATATCTTTGTCCGCATAGTACGGCGCCGCAAAAGCGAGCAAGCTGTCCATATCGATCATTATCGGTCCGCCTCCTTTCGATCCGCGTTTCTTTCAGGACAAAAAGCGCCTTGATGTCCATAAGCCGCCGTCGCTCCCGTCATATCTCGCCCGGAAATGGCCAAGCTGATGGTGGGCCCGGGAGAACGGAGAAATGGGATCGCGACGATGCTTATGCGGCAAGCGGAGCGGACGGCGCGATCGGAAGGGAGAAGCTTGCTGGTGCTCGATACGAGAGCCGGCGCCCCTTCCAATTCGCTGTATCGTTCGCTCGGATATATCTTTCTTACGCTAACATTACCAGAAATTAGAATAGGGCGGAAGTCCTCCTCCGCCCCGATCCATGGCAATCGCATGAGAGCGATCCTGGGTATACGTTTTTTACAGGAATTCCTCCCGTTACTCTGCTCCTGTCCAGGCTGCGATTGGAAATAAGCGGAAAAGCTCCCGATAAATCAGCTGCGCCGAGGCGAAAAAGCGCGGTCCGGGCAAATTACCGGGAGGTTTTCCCTCCAAAATGCCCCTATAGCGATATTTCATCATCATTACCGGGAGGTTTTCCCGCTCGTTCTTCCCGTCTGCAGCAGGTTTTCGCCGATACTGCTTCAAAAGTCCAGCGCGATTGCCCTTCGCCCCGAACGTTTACACGATAATGCGATAACGATCCAACGTTTCCTCTTTATAAACGGTACCCGAATGGGTCAAAGCATCGACGATTCGCTGAACCGTAAAGCTGGATATCGGCTTGGGCAGATGCTCCAAGTCAAAAAAGCCGTACCGGTCGATTTCTTTGTTGTCCACTTCGATCCGGCCTTCATAGCCACGAGCCTTAAACGTGAAAATATATCGTTTTTTATGCGGCTGGTAGTACAACCCCGCCAGATCCATTCCGGGTGCGCTAATGCTCGCTTCTTCCTGAAGCTCCCGCGACGCCGCCTCCCAAGCCGATTCGCCGTCCTCGACCATGCCGCCGGGCAGCGCCCATACTTGTTTCCCGTAGGTTTGATGAACGAGCAAAACTCGATTTTGCTCATTGATCACGATGACGCCCGACGCATCTTGCCCTCGCTGCATAGCTCTCCTCCTTTTCGAGTCCCAAACGCGCTCGTTCCCGCTCCCCGTTCACTTGGCCGCATAATAATGGTAAGAGAGGTACTTCGTATTCGTCCGAATCGAATTTCCCGGATAAAGTCCGCCTTCCTTGGCCGACGCCGCAGCCATCACGAGCTCTCGGCTCAGCTCGACGACGTCTTGGGCGAGTGCGAGATCGTCCAGGCTCCAATACCGGATATCCGTAATCTCGCTATCGTCTTTTTGCAGGACGCCGGACCGGTATTCCATTTCATACGCGACGTAAACGGACGTTTGCGTCCCCTCATAAGACCGATGCGTTCCGGATCGCAAGCCGACGATTCGGGTCGGCTCCGCAATCAGCCCGGTTTCTTCCCGCAATTCTCTTGAAACGGCTTGCTCCAACGATTCGCCCGGTTCCACGAGTCCGCCCGGGATCATCCACATGCCGCGGTTGGCGCCATACCCGACTTGGACCAACAGCGCTTCATCGTGCCGAAAATAAACCGCGCCGACGCTCATCGTAACTTGATTCACGCTGCTTCCCCCCTATACATGATTACAGCAACGATACCATATATAGGGAAAATCGGGCCAATACCGATTATCGATCGACTTGATCGGGATTTCCTATGGAACGCAAAAAGGCGTCGATTGTCGAATTCCTTACAGGCTTCGATTCAATACATCCAACTCCGTCTTTACTGTTCGAACCAAATGTTCATGATAGGGCCCCCGCATCCTTTTGCTTATCATTCCGAGCCTTCTTATGCCGATCCATAATGCCCAAAGATCGATTTCAATACGGTCCTCGTCGGAAAGGTCCCTCACTTCGTTATATCCCCTGGCTAACGAAGGAAAACCAATGAAACGCTGGCCGTCATGCAGTTTGAAATGTCCCAAATCGTACAAGGGACTGCTCCCCTGCATTTCACCGAAATCGATCATGCCCGTGTAGCTTCCGTCATGCTGAAAAATGTGCGAGTCGTCGAAATCCCCGTGGACCAAGCGGGCTCGATGTCTCGCCATCAAAGGAACTCCGGCATCCAGGATCCTAAGGATCCGAGTCGTTTCTTCTCCGGTAAAGCGATATTCCGATAATGCGAGCAAGTCCTGCTCCAAACATTCATTTATGCAATCGTGCAACGAACTTTTCTCGCCCTGCAGGTCCGAACCGCTTTCTTCCTTTTCTCTTTTGATCCAACCGAAGCCGTTAACCGCTACTTGGTTCACGATTGCAATTTGTTTCCCCGCCTCCGCAACAATATTCCCGTATTCGTTCATCGACGAACAGCGACCAGCATCGGAGCCGGGGATTTCGTTCACGATCATCAACGACAACCCTGTAGCTTCGTTAACATGTTCAAAATATACGACTTCCGGCACCCGAACGCCTTGTTGTCTCAAAAGCGAATGGACGCGCGCTTCCACGCCGAGGCTTTTGCCTTGTTCCGGCAGGATGCGAACATAGAGGATATCTCGGTATAACCGTATTCGATATACGTAAGTAGATACGCCGCTTAACACTCTCTCGATTTGAAAAGCGGACGTATGGAGACACTTGCTTACGATTTGTGCGACTGCATCGATATGCGGAGCATTTTTGGGGGTCAATGGGTTAGCCTCTCGAATCCTGATTAAAGTCGTACTTCACATAGTTACGTATGAACGGGTCGTCCCCCATTTCCCCGAACCAATCGGAATGGATTCGGAGCGGCACTCCCATAACGGACTCCATTTCTTCGACGGCCTTTTCCCGATCTTCGGTATCCAGAATGGATATTAGTGTCGCGGTATGCTCGTGGCCTAACAGTCGGGAGAGAACGCTTATATCCGCCTCCTTCTCGTCGAGACCGTAATCCGCCCGGACGTAACCGGAACACCATACATGTCCCGTGACCTCCTCGCCATTCCTGTATACGTTCATCTCCAACACATCGTCATCGAAACAGGAGACTGTGAAAACCGGGGACGATATCATACCGGAGAGAACTTCCCCGAACGACTCGGCTTTCCCCCAGCCGAAACAATCGTTAAGAATGCTGATCCACCCGTTCCCCCATTCGCCGATGTAAAACACGTTTTCCAGTTGGCGGGCTCGCTGAACGATTGACTCGAATCCGGTCAAATCGTGCTTGGGAGTTCCTTCCTTCACGCGAGCCGAGGCGATTTCCCGCAATGCCGACGTTATTTCGTTCAGATCATCCGATTTTACATGAACGTTTCCAAATTTCGTTCCCACTCGTTTCCTCCGAATCTGCGCTGCTGCACTTGGATTTCCATGATTCCGGAATTCCGTATTTGCCGAACTCCACATTGTCGACATCGTCTATGCTGAAAAATAGTTTTAACCGATGCTCGTTCTTCGTTTGATCGATAATGCCGATCCGGTTTGCTTGGTCCTGTAACGTTTTGTTCGACTCCGAACCTTCGCGTTTGAGCCGTTCGATTTCTTCGATCCGCATATTCCAAACTAAGCTTCGCTGACCTGAAGCCGGACGATCGTCTCCCACCTGTCGGGAGTCGGGTAACATAACGGAGGATTTACGTACACTTCTCTTCTGTCGCCGGTTATTTTGTAGCCCCCCGTTTCCGCAAACCGGTACAACTGCTCGACCGTTCTGGCCGACTCGCGGTAATGTCCGACATGCAGCTTCTGGATGCACAAGCCTTGATTGATGGAGACGAATCGGGTGTCGGGCACGATTTCGTTCCGATACCGTTTCTCGACGTTCCTTCTCGCTTCTTCATACATGTCGATCGTGATCCGATCGGGGACATGCATCATTTCCGTGAACGTCCATTCGTCGTCGCCGATTTGTTCATGCCATACGATCTCATGCGGCATCAGCATAAACTGGTAGCCGTCCCGTTCTTTCGATATTCGCTTGAGCTGATTGACCGTCTTCCAGATCGCCCAGCAATCTTGTTCGGGACGCCCCGTTCCGCTCAGCCTGCCTTTACCCTCGTGCACGATAAATTGCATCGGAGGCACTTGCACCACTTCGATGGCGTCCGGCTTCATCCGGTAAACGGAACCGTACGATTTGCGATTGTCGACGATAGGCATAATCTCACCATAGCTTTCCTCATTGATTTGGTTCGGCGCTTCATTCCGGTTCGATGGTTTGTGTCGGAATGACCTGCAACCATCCCCGGTGCTTCAAATAGAACATGATGCCCGCGCGATCGACATTTATGAACTGAAGCGGATCTTCCCGCATCATGTCCGCCAGCTTGCCGATCTCGATCCACTGAATGCCTATCGTACCGTCCCCTTCCTGCAACAAGTTCCCCTCGGCTTTGCATATAAAGTAGTACCCTACGGAATCGAACGAACCTTTGATCGTTTGGTAAGCGGCGAAAGGCCGGACGCATTCCACGACGAAATCGGGGTTGGAACCGGCCGTATCGAGTCGTGTCTCTTCCCCCTCGATATAGGTGACATCCAGTCCGGTTTCTTCCTTGACCTCCCGTCGCAGCGCGGCCGTGAGCGACTCGAACGGTTCGATTCTCCCCCCGGGAAGCTCGAGCCGGGCCGGTTCGTTCGGTTTGTTTCGCGTTTGGACGACAATCTCGATTTTCCCGTCACGCTCCCGTTCGACGATCGCTCTCGCATTTACAAAGAACATGTCCGCATCATCCTTTTCGCGCAATTTTCGTTCATTTGTATTTCTCGACAAAGCGTAAATATCGCCGCATATTCGCGATTAATTCATGTTCGCCTCCAGCGATGCTTACTCTCAGCATTTCCAGCTCGTTCGTCGCCCTATGAAACAGCTGCTCGTCGATTGCGCCTTCCGCCAAAGCCGCCGCCAGCTCGTCCTCGTCCAAAATGAAATATTGTCCAGACGGCAAGACGACCAAGTCCAGGTACAAGTCCTCGATTACGGGGATTCCATCCTCCGTCGTTTGAATCGAGCGCACGATATCGAAATACGATTGCAGCACGTTATTGTTCCGGTCGAGCATCACCGTCAAACTGTATCGGCCATGCTCCGGGAAAAACATCAGCCAGGCATGGCCATGGTCGACAATGCAAACCCGGTGCTCCCCGTACGTTACGTATAAGGGCTCCCTGACTTCGTCAAGACGGAGCAAAGCCAGCTTCCCTTCAAATACATCATCCCGCACGTCTTCCTGGTAATATCGTTTTCGGACGATACGGGTCCAGTTCGGACGATCGGCGATTTTCCGTTTCATCTCTACGCACTCCCCGATTTGCGGACCTTGGCAAATGTATTTATCTCTTTTTCAGCTTGATCAGGCGGATCAGCCCCGCACCTCCATGGTCCGAGTCGTCCGCGAACAGTTCGATTTCAAACGCCGTACGCCCCAGTTCGTCCGCCAACGCCCGCGCCGTAAACCAATGCGCGTAACCGACCCCGGAAGGAAACGTATCGCCTTTCTCCACAATGCCGAATTGCGACGCAGGACTGCCGAAGAAATGCTCGTCTTCGGCGTCGTCGATCCATTCGTCAGGCACGGTATGCTGGGTCATGATACAAGTCCCGCCGCGTTTGAGCACGCGGTGAAGCTCCGCCAAATACTCGTTGCGCAGCCGCTCCGTCGGGATGTAGCTTAATAGCTTGAACGCAACGACGATGTCGAACTGCTCGTCCCGAAACGGCAGCGCGAGTCCGTCCGCGCGAACAAAACGCACGTCCTGTTTTCGCTTCTCGGACCATGCCCGGGCGGCGTCCAGCAGCGGTTCGCTCACATCGATGCCGGTTACCCGGTACCCTTTTTCGGCCAAAACGACGCTGATTCTTCCCGCGCCGCAGCCTGCATCCAACACGGAGACGCCAGCCGGCAATGCGTCGAGCAAATAGCGCTCGGCCGCCGTCGGTCCTTCTCCGCACTCGTTCGCATAATGCCGAACCTGCTCGTCGCGTTGAAACCAGCTTTTGACGGATTCGAGCAAAAAACGGCGTTCCTCGGACGTATCCATATCGACCGCCTCCCTATCTCCAACCTGCGGCTATTGCGTCTTCTTCTCGCCGAAATCGATTTCAAAAAACGGATGACCGGGATCCGGACACCGCTCGCCCTTGAGCCCGAAGCTTTCGTAGAACTTGGATCGCTTTCTCGCTCGACTGCCACTGCAGCCATCTGACGTTTCGGGCTTCGCACCAGCTCGTAACCGCCATGAACAGCAGTCTGCCTATTCCCGATCTTCTGTGCCGTTCGCTAACGAATAAATCGTTCAGCCGCGCCGTCCGATGTCCGACGCGTATGTGCGGACCATAGTCGTGCACCCACGCATAGCCCAGCACCTCCGAACGTAGCCGAGCGACGGGAATGAAATGATCGCTCAGCAGCCGCTTTTCCGCCACTCGCTTTATAAACAGCCGTTCGTTCCGGTCCGAGTCAGACTCGATGATGGGCCACATCCCGGCGATATCGTCCGGCTCCGCATGACGAATGATGATCTCGTTATCGTTCATGCCAGTCGCTCCCTCCCTACTTCCTTCCGTCATCGATCCAGGTCGATTGCGTTCCTTACGTAATCGGACACGTCCTTCAGCAGGGCTCCGATATCCAGGGAACGGTCGCAGCTGCCGGCCTCCAAGTAAGCGGCCATTTCGAGCAGTTCCGTTCGGCTTCCGAATTCGGCTATTTCGATAAAGCGATGGAGCGCCTTTCTTTTCGAAAATAAATAGTCTCCCGTTTTCGACCAGACGTACAGCCTGATCTCGTATAAAAGCGTATTCACTTTCGCGTCGAACGTCATCGTTTCCGGCTGAATATCGATGTAGTTTTCTCGCAGCCAGCTATGGAACTGCTTCGCATACCGCAAAAACGCTTCGCGGGTCGGTTCTTGTACGCTCGAAACGTCACAGCTTCCCCAAACCAAAACGCCTTGTTTTTGAAGACGCATGAGCTCGGGAACAAGCTCGGGATCTCCGTTTTCTCCGCGTCCCGCCACGTCGTCTTCCGTCAGAAGGACGCTTCCGAACCCTTTCGGGATCCGATACTTCATCCGATACTTTCGCGCGATTTCTTTTATAAGCGTTTTTTCCTCCTGCCGGATGCGACGGCTCACCATGAGAATCGTATCGATATCGCTTCGACCGGGAACATATTCTTCCGTTGCCAAGGAACCGACCAGGAATACGGCTATGATGCGATTCGGCAGCAGCGTTACGGCTTCTTCGGCGAATTCGTTTACGATCCGTAGCGCTTCTTCTTTGGAAATCGTCATGATCCTCCCCCGCCATCCGCCGGCATATGCTGGAATGATGCATCTTTCCGTCCGATATAGGGGCTCAGCGGCTTATCGTCCCAAATTTGCGCTTCAATATAACGCTCCGGTCCTTGGCTCCCGTCCTTGTTCCATTGCTGCGGCATTCCGAACGTATGTATCAGCTCCAATATTTCGCTTTTCGTGTAAACTTGCCCTCTGTAAATGGTTCCGTCATCGACCCGCATCGTCGGGAACAAATCGCCGTACGTAAAGCTTATTGCGGCGGGATCAAAACGATCGATTGGGATACTCAGCTCGCAGCCGTTCCTGTACCAGCTTTTGATCCACGGGCATTCCCCCAACGTCATGTAATGCGGCCGCTTCCGAACCGGCTTTCCTCCTTTGCGGACGAACAGCTCTCTTGCCTTGCTTTCCAATTCGGCGCGGATAAGCAAATAGTCGTCGGACCGTTTGCCGGCAAATACTTGTTCATGCTTCAACCGGTTTTGGATGATCGCGGCCTCTTCCAAGCTTAAATCCGACAAGTTTTTGAACGGCCCGGTTTTCCGTTCGTAGTAGTGGTACAAGCGCTGGACGTCCATCGGCACCTCGCATCGTTTTTTTCCTTATGCTCGCAGCTGTCGCTGCTGCTGAATCCCCTTATCTCCGCGTCCGCAACCGATTTCCGGCAGACGGTCCGACGGGATAACCGCCAGCAAGCCGGCCGCCCGCAGAAACCGGTCGGCAATCGGTTCGGCCATTCTTTTCGCCCTCAACCTTATGGATCGTGAAACCATTGTCATTCGTTTTCCGAATTTTGTCAAACCGCAAGCTCGAGACCAACAGGGTACGGTTTCATAGATTCCCGGATATGGTTTCTATTAGTTTAATTGGAATCGGCGCCAGACGAAAAGGGGGCGAACGCTTGAGCAAAACCGACGGACGATTATACGGGTAACGAACCCTGCAATCGTTATCGGGGCCGAATACGGAGGTTCTGAATTCGTAACGAACTCCCATATCGTTATTTCCGGCAAATCGGATCGCTTTTTTTCCATTTTCGGCTCGATAACGATACACCGATTCGTAAGATTGGAAAAACGATCGGATATCCGCCAATAAGAACGATACGGTTCGTTAGCCGTCGCCCACCAAAACAGCCAGGAAGCAGTTCAAATCGTCCTGACGGTTGAGCTTTTGAAATAGCTGCGGATCGCTTCCGTTCTCTGCGCCGTCCCCGTCCTGCCGCCTCCCGATTTCGCGAGTTTCGAAAATCAGAGAAACGTCCGCAAGCTGCGCAGCGAATGCCGCAGCGATTCGCTTGTCTTGACTTCGATGACGACGGACAGGCGGCGCTCGCGCGCGAACCGCAGTCTTTCCCGGATCGGCACAAGCCCGCTGCCCGGCGGCTGATGATCGGATTTGCCGTTATAGTCGTGCACATGCATAGGCTTGATCCGCTCCGCGTATCTCATCAGCACCGGCTCTTCCCGGAACCCGGCTTTCGCATCGTGGCCGGCGTCCCACGTCAAGTAAAATTGGCGAAACCGGCTGTCCAGCTTCGCCAAAGCTTCCTGAACAAACGGCAAATGAAAGTTGCAGGTATTCTCGATGCATAATTCGATACGATATGCCGACGCCAGCCGGTACAGCTCTTCGTACGAGTCGAGCAGCAGCTCCGTAAACCGCTCCTTGTACGCTTCGTTGATCCATACTTTGGCGTCCGGCAGCGTGAAATAAATGCCGTTGTTCAGATGCATGTTGATCGTGGCGATCCCGGCCTCCTTGGCCCATTCCATCGTCTCTTTGCACCGTTCGAGATGACCTCGCCGGATGGACGGATGAAACGAAGACAAGTCCAGCTCCTCGGGCAAATGAACGGTGAAATCGATGCCGTGCCGCTCCTTCAGCCGCGCCAAATCCCGGCCGTTCCATACTTCCGGCGTGCAAAAGGGCAAATTCATATTCAGCTCGATAAAATCGAGCCCGAGCTCCTTGCATAACGCGATATGGTTCTCGACGGCTTCATATTCGACCAAAGTCGGCATTCCCAGCTTCATGGCGCGATTCGCCCTCCTCCTCCTTAAGGATAACCGCCGCCGTTTGCCGGAGCAACCGGCTCTGTCCATTTCCCGTATCGGCTTGCTATAATAGAGTCGATCGAAGGAGAGGGGAACATATATCGTCATGAAGCTGGTGTCATGGAACGTAAACGGCTTGAGAGCCTGCGTGAACAAAGGATTTATGGACTATTTCAAAGAAGCGGAAGCCGATATTTTTTGCGTTCAGGAGACGAAGCTTCAGGAAGGACAGCTCGTTCTCGAGCACGGGGAAGCGTATGCGCAATATTGGAATTACGCGGAGAAGAAAGGGTACTCCGGCACGGCCGTATTTACGAAAATCGAGCCGCTGTCGGTACGGTACGGAATGGAGGAAGACCGGGAGCCCGAAGGCAGAATCCTTACGCTGGAATACGAAGCGTTCCATCTCGTCAACGTCTATACGCCGAACGCCAGACGGGATTTGTCCCGGCTCGGCTATCGCCTGGAATGGGAGGAACGGTTCCGCGACTATTTGCAGCGGCTGGACCGGGACAAGCCCGTGATCGCCTGCGGCGACCTGAACGTGGCACATCGGGACATCGATCTGAAAAACGCCAAGAGCAATCGCGGCAACTCCGGCTTTACCGACGAAGAACGGGAGAAAATGACCCGGCTGCTGGACGCCGGCTTCATCGATACGTTCCGGCATCGCTACCCGGACCGGACGGACGCTTATACGTGGTGGTCCTATATGCCCAAGGTCAGGGAGCGTAATATCGGATGGCGGATCGACTACTTCCTCGTTTCCGAAAGACTGGCCGACTGCGTGACCGATGCGGGCATCGAAGACGCGGTATTGGGCAGCGACCATTGCCCGATCACGCTCGAGATGGCCGGGTTGGACGGCTGACGTCTTAGGTTCCGCGCAAAAAAAAGCGAATGTCCGCTTCCCGGGAAGCGGACATTCGTGCGCGATGCGTATGGCCGTCCCTTCATCGGCCTTCGCATCGCCTTCCAACGAGAGCAAACCGTTACTTTTTCACCGCGATTTGGTCCGCAAGATCTGCCAGCTTTTGCTTCTTCAATGTTTCCTCCATCGCCTGCTCGGCGGAAACCATTGCCTTCTGAATCAAACATTCCGTTTCGCCGTCCAGACAGCAATTGAACAAAGAGGCTGTCCCTTCGATCGCATGAATGACGTCCAAAAACGATATCTCCTTTTTATGCGCCCCGAGCGTATAACCGCCGTTTGCTCCGGATATCGAATCGATCAGCCCGGCCTTCACCAGCTTCGTCAATATTTTCGATAAATAAGCGGGGGATACGCCCTGCTTCTCCGCCAAATATTGTACGCCTACCGGCTTGTTCGGCGCTTCGGCAACCAAGAAGAGCATCGTGTGGAGAGCGTAGTTGGTGGCCTTGGAAAATTTCATTGTTTCACCTCTATCATAGACTCCTTATATCCATGATACAGGCATGAACGTGCCGCAGTCAAGCGGCCGCCGTCTCAACGGTTTGCGGAAACCCACTTTGTCAAGGCTTCTTTGGACATATAGCCGATTTTCTTATCGACGGGCTTTCCGTCTTTGAATAAAAGAGTCGTTGGAAGAGACATCACTCCGAAGAAGGACGCGGTTTCCGCGTTCTCATCCACGTTTATTTTCACAATTCTCACATCGTCCCGCCGATCCGAGTCGTAGGCTTCGAGCACGGGGGCAAACAGTTGGCAAGGACTGCACCAAGGCGCCCAAAAGTTGACGATCGTGTATCCTTCCTTTCGCATATCGTGCCGGAACGTGCTGTCTGACGAATGGCAAACGGTCATCGGTATCTTCTCCTTTTTGATTGGATAACGGCTATTTACAATACATTTCGCTAGCTGCGCTGCACCGACATTCCTCCTTCCTCGTTCATTAAAAGATATTAAAGACATTCAGTGTCTGTGATTGAACAAAAAAAAAATAACCGATTCAATAAAAGACTTTACATATCTATAATAGCGACCAATTTGGCCGGAGTCAAGTCCCCGACGTTCAAGGAAGGCGGTTGGGCGATCATCGTTTCGCAGGCATCCGTACTTATGCTTGACGGATGCGAAACGAAATCGCGATGCTCTGAATCACGAAAAGCAACTGCAGAGACAAAGCCGATACGATTCCCGTCAGCAATCCCGGGCCCAACGTTTCGCTTACGGCAATGAAAGCGCCGCCGATCCCGATGCTTAACCCCGGACTGAACGCATCCGTAAACTGAAGGCTCGCCGATATTTCTCCTTCTTCGCCCGCATTCGCATGCTGCAGCGCAATCGCTCCGGTAGTCGGATGTGCCAGGCCGATACCGAACCCGGTGAATAGCTGCGAACTAATCGCCAATACGATTCCGCCCTCGGGAATACCTACGGCCAGCATTACCGCCGCAACACCGACGATCATGAAACCGATACCGGCCATCACCCGTTTGCGTCGGCCCGCCCCGCGGTCTTTGGCGTCAAGTTTCGACTGAAGCCAAGCCGCCGTCGACCAGCTTAACGCCCCCGCGGCCACAATAAGCCCGGCCAAATCCGCAGGCAGCTTCTTCACTTCCGTCAATGCCAGAACCACATGGCTTTCGGTGGCGCTGTAGCATGCGACAAACAAACCTCTTGAAGCGATGGTCGCGGGCAAGCCTTTTCTGGCGCCGAAAGTGCCCTCGGGCAGAAGCTTGCGCAAAGGCCGAACCATAATCACCGCTCCTGCCGCCGTAAGCGCCATCCCTTTCCATTCGGTAATCCAGCTTAATCCGGTCAGCAGCATGCCCGTTCCGACGGCCAGCAGCACCGCATATCCTTCTTTGCCGCCGTTTCCGGCGCTGCCTTTCCCTTGCGCCGAAAATTTGCGAAAAGCGGGAAGCGTCAGCACGACAGCCAGGCCGATGAAAGGAAGCACGAGCCAAAAAACGAACCGCCAGGACAAGGACTCGGCCAAAAGCCCGGCAACATAAGGACCGATTAACGCAGGCAAAATATAGGCGCCTGAAAACATGGCAAGTATTTTCGTTCTCAAACGATCGGGATAGCCCGCAGTAATGCTGTAATAAACGCAAGTAACGATGGCCCCCGCGCCAAACCCTTGAAGCGCTCTCCCCGCGATCAGCATCCCCATGTTCACGGAAGCGGCCGCAATAACGATGCCGATCACGAAAAAAACAATCGACGCCACAAACGATGCAAACACGCCGTTTTTGCCGATCCGTTGACCGATGACCATCGTTCCGACGATTTGCGCCAAAAGAAAAGCGCTGAATATCCATCCGTACATATGCAGCCCTTGCAGCTTTTGCGCCAAACTCGGCGCGATAGTGGTGATCGCCAATCCCTCGAACGCCACGGTCGTCACGGCCAGAATGATCCCGACGGTCAACGCTCGGTACGGGGCGTGAAAAATTCCGAACTTTTGCTCGGATCTGTCCATGGTGCATCCTCCTAATTATTTGCCATGACATTACTTGTCACAGCAAGTATATGGGCCGTTATTGCATTTGCTTTCTTAAATAAAGCATTTATTAAACAGTCTTGACCATAATGGTCGCAGCAACTATATATCCCGCCCGTTTGCAGGGAGTCCGACCTTTCGCTTCCCCGGATTTCCTTTTCCAACCGGCTATAAGTCTTTGACATTGTTATACATGACCGTAAGAACTCTCCGAAACGTTTCTACCTCCTCTTCCGTCAAGCCTTTGATTGTATTTTTGTACGCCTCGATGGACGGAGCAAGGATTTCGTCCTTCATTTCGCGGCCTTTGGGAGTCAAATAGACGCGCAAAGACCTGCGATCCGTTTCATGGATCACGCGATAAATAAACCCTTTCTTCTCCAATTTGAACAACATTCGCGCAATGTTCGTCTGATCCTTGTGCAGCCTTTCGGCAAGCTCCTTCTGGGTAATCCCTTCCTTTTCCCACAGGACGACCAGGATCTCCCACTGATCCACTGTAATA
This sequence comes from Paenibacillus sp. GYB003, assembly GCF_036577625.1. Classification (NCBI taxonomy): domain Bacteria; kingdom Bacillati; phylum Bacillota; class Bacilli; order Caryophanales; family Paenibacillaceae; genus Paenibacillus; species Paenibacillus sp. GYB003. The sequence goes on from NZ_JARBDC010000001.1 coordinate 153,046, forward strand.
TCGAACGGATTCACCACTTTTTGGTAATAGTTATTCAGCTTAAGAGCCGCGCGCTGCACATTGACGCCGATATATTTTTCTAATTCCAAGGCCGTACTCCCTTATAATTGACATGATTATAGTTGCTACGGCCATTATATTCGCATCTTTTTCCGTTGTCAATTCCCGCATTTGCCCGGCGGTTATAGCTCCGTCGGCAAACCATGGCGGTACATCGCCAAGCAATCCGTATGCTCCCGTAACACCCGCATCGTTTTCGGATTCGGACTGGAATACACGGTCGGATAATCGATTTCGCCGTAATAATCCCGCACCGGAAAAGCGAGCCGCTCTTCATCGACGGAAAATTGCGCGTCCACTCCCGCTTTATTGCCTCGCGCATCAAGACGGATCCATCTGGCCAGGCTCGGTACGTACACGGCGTTCAACGCATGAATGCAATACCCCGTATCCGGGTGATCGCCGATCGTCAGCCGCTGGTAGCAGAAGCCCGTCGGAATTCCGAGGCAGCGAAGCAGAGCGGCCAATAAGTTGGATTTCGCGTAGCAAATTCCTTCTTTATGTATCAACGCTTCCGAAGCTTTTCTTGTTATTCGCTTGCTCTGAATATCCCAAGAATGGGATATTTCGTCGCGTACGTATTCGAACGCTTCTTTGATGAGCTGGATGTCCGGCAGCGATTTAGCTTTCAGTTCGGCCGCCTTCCGTTGAATGACCGGATGGCCGAAATCCAATTCTTCCGTTTCGTGCAAATAGTCGCCAAGATCGTTCGACTCGATCGTCCCTATCATGATGCATCGCTCCGCTTTATCGATTTATGTATTATAATGCATCATGTTGTATGTTAAATCAATCGTTTTTTTCAGCTCGTTTCTTCGCGCGTGCTGACGATCGTCGTCCGGCGCCGCCCCCTATGTCCATCCCATCCGCTTTCAACCGGAGATGCAGGCATTCATATCGTTATCCGCGATAGGGTGCACCACTTGCTGAATCGTCCAGCCTTCCGGACGATACGGGGTTTGCAGCCGAGCCGGACTAAGATGATCGACGAGCGCTCCTTGTGGCAAAGTCCGGGATTTGCTCGATGAAACGATTGCGCTCGTCGGGCGACAGCCGAGGGATCGGCGCAAAATGACCGATCGGGTAACGAGCCGCGTCCCATTCCGGGCTCTTCATCTGCCGGCCCCCCTCCGTTCATTTCCTTAAAAAATCGGGCAGCCGTCTCATCATTTTTTCCCGATCCGACTGAAAGCCGAATTGTTCGTACAGACCGTGCGCATCCTTCGTCCCCAGCAATCCCGTCAAGTTTCGCAGCGGCTCCGAATTCACGATCGTTTCGACCAGTTTCTTTCCGATTCCTTTGCCTCTGCACGTTTCGTCGATAAATACGTCACAGAGCCAATACATGGTCGCCCCGTCCGTTACGACGCGCGCGAAGCCGACCTGCTTGTTTTGAAAGTATGCCCCGTAACAAATCGAATTTCGTATCGATTTCTCGATCGTTTCTTTGGAGCGTTTATTCGCCCAATAGCTTTTCGACAAAAATTCGAAAATCGTATCCAGGTCGAGTAACGATTTATCGTCGCTGATAATTAGTTCCTGATCCGTATTTGCCGTCATACTATCCGCTCCGCTCCGTTAGTCAAGTTCGGCCGAACCGCGCTCATCCCCAGAAAAGCCCTCGTTTGTCTTCATCGACGATTTTCAGCTGTTTGACAAAGTCTTCGTCGGGAACGATGTCTTCGACGAAATGCCATTTCTCTTTGCTGTCGCGCCAGTACACCTTCCACTTGTTTTCCTCCATGCGGAATTGGGCGATGTCCAGCTGGACCCATTGATCGCCCCGAAAGGCCGGCCTTTCTTCAACCAGGGTTACATTGTTGCCTCGGATCTTGTAGTTTAGTTTGATCTGGTTTTTAAGATGCTTCGGTATTTTTTGCTCGGTGTAATCGCTCATGATTTTCTCAACTCTTTTTTTCGTAAACGCGTCCAGCACGTCGCGTCACTCCTTCGGATGTATGGTTTTAAAGCAGCTTCTCGTGCAAATGGATGTTGCTTTTCAAGATGCTTGTTACTCTCGCGATTGTTTGCTTGCCTTTGGGCAGATCGGCGATTCGGTTCAGCAAAATCCATCGCAAACAAGCGATAGCCTCGAATAATTCGAGTTCGTCCGGCGTATAAGGGTGTTCCGACAAAAACGCGGCCTTATACATATCGCCGTACTTCGGACCGACGTAAATCCGGACCAATACGATCGACCAGGCGATATCGTACCTCGGATCGCCGTATTGTCCGTTCGTCCAATCGATAACCGTGTACGTTCCTTCCGCTTCCAAAACATTGCCCAGGTTGAAGTCGCCGTGAATGAGCTTGGTTTGCCGCATATCGCCAAGAGCGACAAGCCGGGCAAGCAGCCTGTGCAGATCTTCATGCCGCTCCATATTCGGATAAAAGTAATCGATAAAGTCGTATTGGCGAAGTATGGAACCGTCCAATGGCTCCGTCGGAAACCTGTGAATTTCGGATAACGTCTTCGCCAGCAAAGCGAGCACCGACCGATCGACTTTCGTCACCGGCGTTCCGTCGAAGCTTGTGAGCAATACCGGATTCGCCTCCCGATCCGTTCCCCACCCCAAAGGCTGCGAAACGGGCAGCCCTTTATCGTACAACGCCTTCAGCAGCTTATATTGACTTTCCACATGCGGCTTGGAAGCTTTATTCCAAACTTTGAGCGCGAAGCTAGTTTCTTGCAGACCGATTTTCGCAACCTCCGCTTCAAGCCCCGAATCGAGCGGAACGACGGTTACGGAACCGCTATTATCCAAAAGAAGATCGATCGCTTCGCTTTTCTCTCTCCAGTTTATTTCCGTGACAGGATGGATCATAAGGAAATCTACCTTTCGCTCGCGGTGCGCGCCGGCCCTACCACTAAGTTCTATATCGCCCCGGCAATACCTGCTTCCCGCAAAAAAAGAAAGGCGGCCTCCGTTCGGAGAACCGCCTCTGCCGCCTTCCTTGTTTGCAAATCTTGCGGGCCGTCCGGCTCGCCTTTCATCCGCCATAAAGCGCCCGAAGCCAGACGTACAGCCCTCCGAGCGTGACGAGCAGCGTCGGCACCGTCAGCAGAACGCCGATTTTGAAATAGTAGCCCCACGTGATGCGGACCCCTTTACGCGACAAAATATGCAGCCAAAGCAGCGTCGCCAGCGAGCCGATCGGGGTCATCTTCGGCCCGAGGTCGGTGCCGACGACGTTCGCATAAATGAGCGCTTCCCGCATGATGCCGTCGGTCGTCGTCTCGTCGATCGCGAGCGCGCCGATCATCACGGTCGGCAAGTTATTCATGATCGAGGAAAGCACCGCGACGATCACGCCCATGCCCATCGTCGCCGCGAACAAGCCGGCGGAGGCGAGCCGCTCCAGCGCGGCGCCCAGCAGCTCCGTCAGCCCCGCGTTGCGCAGTCCGTATACGACCACGTACATGCCGAGCGAAAAGACGACGATCGACCAGGGCGCCTCGACGATCACTTTTTTCGCCCGAACGACCGGGCTGCCGCGCGCCGCGAGCAAAAACAGCAGCGCCACCCCGCCGGCGACGAACGATACCGGCACGACGATCCATTCGCTAAGCAAGTACGCCGCCAGCAAAATGCCCAATATCGCCCACGAAAGCCGGAACAGCTTCGCGTCGCGGATCGCCTCGGCCGGCGGTCGCGCTCCGGCGATGTCGTACCGGTCGGGAACGCTACGCCGAAACACGACGTAAAGCACGGCCAAGCTCGCCGCCAGCGAAAACAAATTGACGACGAACATCCGGGTCGCATACTCCACGAAGCCGATGCCGAAATAGTCCGCCGTCACGATGTTCGTCAAGTTGCTGATAATAAACGGCAGCGACGTCGTATCCGCGATAAAGCCGCTCGCCATGACGAACGGCAGCAGGCGCGCTTCCTGCAGCCCGAGCGCCCGCACCTGGGCCAGCACGATCGGCGTCAAAATCAGCGCCGCCCCGTCGTTGGCGAACAAGGCCGATACGCCCGCCCCGAGCAGCACGATATAGACGAACATCCGCCGGCCGTCCCCGCCGGCGAGCCGGACCATATGCAGCGCGGCCCATTCGAAAAATCCGATCTCGTCCAAGATGACGGAAATGATAATGAGCGCGACGAAGGTCAATGTCGCGTTCCAAACCATGCCGGCTACCGTCGCCACGTCGTGCCAGCCGACGACGCCGAGCAGCAGCGCGAGCAGGGCGCCCGCCGACGCCGACCAACCGATGCCGAGCCGCTTCGGCTGCCATATGACGAGCGTCATCGTAAACAAAAAAAGCGCCAGGGCCGATATCGTCGCGACCACTTCGGCAAGTCCCCCCGAATCCTGCAGCGGCAGTCGTTTTGCAAGCTGCGCTGACAGGCACGATTTTTTCGCAACTTCTACTATAAGTTCAAAGAGCCGCCGCGTAAAGAGGAATCAAGCGTACTCGGTCGAATGCACTTCGTCTATCTTCCGAAAAGCCGGCCGGTTATAATGGAATCGAATGTCCGTAGTATACAGCCCCCTTAAGGAGATGCCGATTATGCATCCATCGTTTGCAAACGAATCTGCGTTCCGCCCCGGCGGAAATTTGGCCGCGGACGTTCGCCGTTTTCTCGTCGAGCGCGGCTGCCCGAAAACGGCGGAGCACTGCATGGCCGTCGGCGCCGAGGCGCGCGCGCTGGCGATCCGCTTCGGCGCCGATCCGGACAAAGCGGAAATCGCCGGCTGGCTGCACGACATCAGCGCGATTTACCCGAACGCCGAGCGCATACGCGTCGCCCGCGAGCTTGGCGTCGACGTGCTGCCGGAGGAAGAAACGTTTCCGATGATCGTCCACCAGAAGCTGTCCGTGGAAATTGCCCGGCATCGGTTCGGCATCGGGCAGCGGGACGTGCTGGACGCCATCGGCTGCCATACGACGCTGAAGGCGCCTTCCACGCTGCTGGACCGGGTCGTCTTCGTCGCGGACAAGGTGGCGTGGGATCAGCCGGGGACGCCGCCGTATTTGTCCGATTTGAATGCGCAGCTGGAGCGGTCGCTGGAGCACGGAGCCATGGCGTACATCGGTTACTTGTGGGAGCGCAAAGAGACGCTCAAAGTCGTTCACCCTTGGCTGGCGGACGCTCGCGCCGATTTGCTTCAGGCGATCGAGCGCTCGGCGGTTACGGCACCGGTTCGGCCCGCTTCCGAAACGGATCGCTGACGGCGTTCGCGCTCCGGCCTCCGCGGCGCCCTGTCCCGTCGCGCGATTCGGAAAACCGTCTATCGACGTATCTCAAGGATGCGCGAAAACAGCCGGCCTCCGAAACGTAACGGACGCCACGGCGCTTATTTCGCGAAAATCGGCCGTTTTCCAAGCGTAACGGACACCACCTGCGCTTATTTGCTCCGAACCGCCGTCCAAAAGGGGGCTTTTCGCCAAATAGCTGCGCCTGTGTCCGTTACAAAACAAATAAGCTGAAATGAGGCTCATTAGCGGCCGCCATGTCCGTTAGACGCTTGGAACTTGAGGCCCGTCCCGCCGCCCCATGCTCGCCCCCCCCGTTCCAGCTCTCGACGACGCCGGCGCAGGTCATACAGCCGGTATCGCCATCTCCCTCCGCCGGCAGCAGGAAACCCGCTCCGGCTTAGCGAAGGTCGGGACGGACGATTTTTTCTGCGCACACCGAACCTTGTTGGCTGTGCCGAAACGGCAGCGGAGCGGGGAACGAGATGGAAATGTTCCCGCTATTTTCGGTCGATTCCCGTTTCCGGGCAAAACAAACGGGAAAACATCCCGCTACATTCATCCAAACCGCGCTTTTTGCCGATTCGACGCCATTTTACCGGGAGCTTCTCCCGGTATTTCGAAACGACGCCTATAGGAGAGCGAGTTAACAGGAGGTTTTCCCGTTCGGTTTTATTCCAAATGGCTCCGCAGGATTCGGATACGCCGGACGTGGAAACGAAAGGCGCTGCCCGCCCCATGCTTTAGCGTTCAAAAGGCTCGCATCCATACCGCGAGATAATCAAAAAATCTTTGGCGCGCAAACCGATACGCCTGGCCATGGGGAGGGAACGGGGATTAGGCTCCAACGCAATCTAGCGAATCGAGCGATCGTTATCGGAGCCGAATGCGGCGGTTTGAAATTGTAACGAACTCTAGTAACGTTAATACCCGCGATTCGGATCGATTTTGTCCCTTTTCGGCTCGATAACGATACATGGGTTCGTTAGCCTTGAAAAACGATCGTTTTTCCGCCAATAAGCATCGTACGATTCGTTAGCAACCGGTCCCGGATCCGCCCGGATCCGCCCGGTTGCCGCGGATCCCCTGTATGACGCGCTTCCGCAGAGAAACGAAAGAAAAAGATCCGCCTGCATCGGACCATGGGACAAAAAAAGCGCGGTTCACACCCGCGCCACGTTGACGATGTCGGCGAACCGGATCGACACCGTCTCCGTATCGTTCGCCATTTTGATCCGCCGAAGCGTAAAATCGATTTGGACGACGCGCCCCCGAACGACGTCGTCGCGCACCGGATCGAATACGCCGACGGCCACTTCCCCATGTCCTTCGAGCGATTCGAGCAGCAGCAGCGCGAACTGCTCCAGCAGCTGGTCGTCCAGCGACGGACGCCGCCTGCAGCCGCTCTCGTCCCGCCTGCGCACCAATTGCTCCCGATGTTCCGGCAGCATCATCCGCGAAGATTCGAACAGACCGTTCCCTTCCAGCTTCTTGCCCATATACGCACCTCCGATCTTGTTCATCCGCCCGGTTTTACGCGCGCGCGCCGCACGCGGAGCCTCCGCGATCGACGGCGAGGCCGCGTATGTCGCAGACGATGTCCGCGGAGTCGGCGCGAAAACGCGGCGTTCGACGTCGGGCCGCCGCCGTTCATCCGGTCGTTCGCCCGCCCGACGCAGGCGCGACGGCCAGGATGCGATCGAGCTTAAACAGACGCGGCGCCCGTTTCCGGCAGCAATAGGCGTAAGCCGCATCGCCCCGAACGGCCAGCGGCACGATCGTGCGCTGCGTGAACAGGCCGCTTCCGTCCATATAAATGATCTCGACGGTCCGGCCTACGTATCGCTCCATGCCCGACGCCATATGCACCCCTCCCCGATATAGGAACATTTGTTCCCTAATAGTATATACAATAAGCGAACATATATTCCTGTTTCAAGAGGTAAAATTTTGCTGCCTCCATGCGTGCGCTCCGCCCGGCGGGATGCCGGGAAGCGGCCGGCCCGCTCCCCGGTGGAATCGCCGGCCGGAAAAGCGTACAATGGAGCTGAGAGAAACGTTGAGCGCACGGGGAGGAACGCATATGTGCGGGCGATATACGATCACCATTTCGATCGAGGAGCTGCTGCTCCGTTTTCATATCGACGGCGAATTTACGCTGTACCATCGCCCCCGGTATAATGTCGCGCCGGGGCAGCTCATCCCGGCCGTCATTCACGACGGGCGGCGCAACCGGATCGGCGAGCTGAGATGGGGGCTCGTCCCGTCGTGGGCCAAGGACGAATCGGGCGCGGCGAAAATGATCAACGCCCGCGCCGAGACGGTCGCCGAGAAGCCGGCTTACCGGCTTCCGTTCGAACGCAAACGGTGCCTCGTCCCGGCGGACGGATTTTACGAATGGAAGAAGACGAACGGCGGCAAGAGCAAGCAGCCGATGCGCATTACGCGAAAGGACGAGGCGCCGTTCGCCATGGCCGGCCTGTACGATACGTGGACGGCTCCGGACGGGCGAAAAGTGAGCACGTGCACGATCATTACGACGACGCCGAACCGGCTGATGGCCGATATTCACGACCGGATGCCGGTCATTTTGCGGCCGGAGCACGAGGCGGTTTGGCTCGACCGCGGCACCCGCGACGCCGCCCTGCTGCTGGACATGCTGAAGCCGTTTCCGGCCGAGCTGATGAGGGCGTATCCGGTCGCCCCCGGCGTAGGCAACGTCAACAACGACGGTCCGGAATTGGTGCGCGAAGTCGCCGTCGGCGCAGCGCCGTCGTTCGGAGCCGTTCCGGAAACCGGCGAATAAACGGCAGGCCGCTTCGATCCGAAACGGAAACGGGAACGGACTCCCGGGAGGCGCCCGCCCGAACCCGAACAAAGACGCCTCCGGCATCGCCGTGCCAAGCGGAAATGGAGGCGTCTTTCGTTTGCAAATCCGGCTCGGTTCGGCGGCGATTCCGGCTCGTCTTACCGCGGGGCGTAACGGATCGCGATTTCCGCGGCCGATGCGACCCCGCCGCTGCCGGCCGTCGCCTCCAGCTTGATATAGCGGGCAGCCGGCGCGCGAAAATTCGCCGATTTCCGGTAATAGTCCCGCTCCCAGTTTCCGTCCGCGACTTTGACGAATTTCGCCCCGTCGGAGCTGGCGTATACGCTGTACGACGTAATCAGTCCGTCCGGCTTGAAATCGGTCCGGGTTTGGTAATCGAGTCCGACCACGTCGTAAGCCGCGCCGAGATCAAGCGTTATCGATTGGGGCAGCGGAGCGAGCGGAGCCCATTCCGAATGCCACATCGTCTGCAAGCTGCCGTCCGTCGCTTTGGAAGCCTCGTAGCCGGCATGCTGGCTCGTCGAGACCGCTTTGACGCCGCTTGCCGGCACGACCAGCTCCGCCGGTTTTGGCTTCGCCGGCCAGCTGGCGGCGCTGCGGACCATCAAATCCGTGATGACGGCCGCATGGTCGGAATAGAACGGATGTCCCGGAATTTCGTGTCCGGGCAACCTCCGGTCGAACGTAAACGATCCGAGTACGCGCATCTGCTCGCCTTTTGTCCAAATATAGTCGATGCGACCCGGCGCCATGCCGTATCCGTAATAAGGGCTCCAGGTGCTGCCCGGATGTCGGCCGGCATCCGGGTTGGCCCATCGGTACGTATCGGTAAATCCGGCTTCCCGAATCAGCTGCGTCACCGGCCATTGCAAAGCGAGACCGCCGTGTCCGGGCGCATCCGCAAACCGGGCGCTCCAGTCTTCGTTCGAAAGCGTATTGAAATCTCCCGCCATGATGATCGGCGAATCGTCTCCCCGCAGAAGGGTCGGAAGATTGTAGTCCACAATTTTTCGGGTCATCTGAAGCCGTCGTACCAGGTCCGTGGCCAACAGCTCGGCGTCGGTAAACGTGCGCGGCAATCCGTAAGTCGCTTCCCCGACCGTCCGGTTCACCGATCCCCACGCCCCGCCTTCATGGTACAGCCAAGTATCGAATACGTTCACCTCTTGACCGTCCGGAAGGCGCACCTTCGCTCCGCCGAAGTGAAAGTCTCCCATCAAACCGGAATGTTTGATGACGGGGTAGCGCTTGACCATCGGGTACCGGCTGAAAATCCACAAATTGTCCTTGTCCGGCAAATGCGCCGGGTCGACGCTCACTTTGATCGCCTCGTACCGCCGGTGTTCGGGCAGGCCGGCGTTCAGTCCGTTCGCGATTGTTTCGCCCGACGCGTACGTCTCGACCACGAATAAAATGTCGGGATCGTGATGCCGAATCGCTTCGATCAGGTAGTCGACGTTTTGCGCCCCGCCGGCTTCCCGGCCGCCGCCCCATATGTTCCATTCCATGACCCGCAAGCGGGTTCCGAGAGGCTGCCGCGTGAATTCCTGAGTCACCTCGACGTCCAGCGCTCCGGCCGGAGCATGGAATTCGGCCGAAACGGCCGCGCCTTCGCCCGGATGCGCGATGCGCCGACCCAAAACGTCATCTCCATGGCGAATCGTCAAAACGACTTCCGCGCCGATCGAAGCCCCCTTCCACCCGCTTGCCCGAACCTCGCAGCGTTCGCCTTCGTCCGCGCGATACGGGAGCGTCTTCGCATCCTTCGGGTCCGGCTTCAGGGAAGCTTCGGCAACCGCCTCGTTCCCGCACGACAGTTCCAGCCGAATCCGGGGCTCGCGCGGAGCGTCGTCGCCGAACGCATACGCGGAAAACGTGACCGTCCCCTTCTCCCCGCGCCCTTTGCCGGCTTCGGCGTCGACGATCCGGCCATCCCAAGCCAGTCCTCCGAACAGCAGAGCGGCCGCCGTCAAGCGGACGGCGAAGCAACGTATCCATTCCAACATCGGCGTAATCCTCCTTCGATGGTTGCGATGCCGCAGTACCCGGGCATGCGGTTACGCTCACTTTTGCTTCTGCTTTTCTTCCTCGATATATTTGTTCGTTTTCTCCTCGGCTTCCCGCAGCGCCGTATTGATGTCCGTACTCGACAAAATCATGCTTTTCAGCGCTTCGTTCAAGTACGAGTACCCTTTGGAGTCGTACATGCTGCTTCGCGGAGCCGGAGCCGGCTTGACGGAAAACACCCCCGCCAAATTTTTGCCCTCGAAAATGTTCAGGTCGACCGCGAAGTCTTTGCGGATCGCCGGATCCTTCAGAGCGGTTAGCCGCCCGCCCTTGTTCATGACCACTTGCGCCTCGGTGCTTTGCAGCGCTTGAAGAACGCGGTACGCCGCATCTTTGTTTTTGCTCGACGGCGTCACCATCAGCAGATGAAAGTCGACTTCCCGCCCGAGACCGGGCTTGTCCGGATAGCTGGGGAACGACACGAGGTCCCAGTTGAAATTTTGTCCCTGCTGCGCCAGCGGCAGAACGCGGGTCGACAAGGCGGAAATCCAGTAAGGCTCCATCGCGACGCGCTGATCTTTCAGGAAGAAATCGATATTGTCCTTCAGGTAGTTCGTCTTCGGATCGATCATGCCGGGAATGTCGTAAATGGCCCGCAGCTTCGAAAATACCATCTTGTAGCCGTCGGTCGTCAGCGCCGCCTTCTCCCCGCTCGCATCCGTTACCGGCAGCGAATAAGGACGGGTCATCACCTGCGGCAGTCCCGGGTCGATGCCGAGATACTGGGTCGAATCCGACTTGCGGGTGAGCTTTTTGGCCAATTCGATCACTTCGTCCCAGTTCATGCCGTCCTTCGGATACGCTACGCCGAACTTGTCGAAAATGTCTTTGTTGTACGCCATAATGCCGTAGTTCATCGAATAGGGCATCCCGTACAGCTCGCCTTTTTTCCCGTACCGGCTCAGCGTGGCGATCGTTTCCGGCTCGAGACGGGTCAGGTCGATTTTGAACGTTTTGACGAATTCGTTCAAGTCGGTCGCCAGTCCCATGCCGAGCAGCAGGTCCAAATAAAAGTTGCTCGTCGCGATCAAATCCGGCGTATCCCCGGCCGCGATAATGTCGTTCAGCGACTTTCCTTTGATCAACTCGATCGAAATATTCGGGTACATCGTCCGGATCGGCTTCAAAATGACGTTCTCCAAATCCGTTTCGTGATTGATGCCCGCTCCATGGTTGACGATCGTGAGCTTGACCGGCTCCTTGGTGAAGCTGTCCACGCTATCGGCCGCCGGCGCGTTGGCGCCGCTCGGGGCCGGCTGTCCGCAGCTCTTGCCGCAGGCGGCCATTGAAAGCGCAACCATAACGGTCAAGCCGACTTTTGCGTAACGATACTTGTTCATTACACCAGTTCCTTTCCAATCGGAATTTGAGGCAAAAATCGAAAATCGACTAACCGACTTCTCCGCGATCACCATGTTCATTCATGCTCGTTTGTCAACACGCCCCTTTATTATTCAGCTCGAATATGTACGATATTCCTTTAGATATTGTATACTCGCCTCCTAAATCTGTAAATATATTTACATAAATAAAAAAGACATCGACTATATCGAACAAATACGTGCAATCATCCGACCGAACGAAGCCGGCGGAAAACGCGACAAGGAACCGGAACGCGCGATTCGCTCCGGCTCCTTGTTTCCGATGACATTCCAACTATCGGACCGTTTCCTTCGAAGACGGCCACGACCGGATGCAGCTCAAAAAACGCGCCGGCTCGTCGGTCGCGAACCAGCGAACGCCCAAGTCGAGCAGCATGTGGATCGATCGGTCGTCGAACGAAAACGGCAGCACTTCCAGGTCGACGCCCGCATCGCTCGTCTCGGCGAGCGCCTGCTTCACGAATTCCGGGTCGAGGTCGTACGGCCATTCGTCGCCGTTCGGATCGCCGCGTTTGCCGTTCAGATGCAGCTGCACCTGATCGAGCCCGTCGAAGCGCAGATCGCGGGCTTGCTCCGCGTACGTCCGCTTGATCCGCTCGGCGCTGCCGCCGATCCACAGCATGCTCCTCACGCCGGCGGCGATCGACTTCATCTGCCGGCAATTCGCCTGAACGTTGTGCGTGAAAATGACTTGCCCGTTCACGCCGTACCGGTCGATCAATCGGCCGAGCTGCTCCAAATCGACGCTTTTCAAATCCAAATAAACCAAACGCTCCGGCCGCCCCTGCATGTCGGCGAACAGCTGCTCGACGGACGGAATCCGCTCGCCGGCGAATTTGGCGTCGAACTTGACGCCCGCGTCCCATTCGGCGGTTTCCGCGAAGTCGAAATCGGAGATCGGCCGGTCCTTCACCGCGTCGGGAGCGGTCGTCGTTCTTGCCGGCGTGCTGTCGTGCAGACAGACGATGACGCCGTCCCGGGTCGTCCGGATGTCCGCTTCCGGAATGCCGCCCAGGCTCCAGGCGTACCGGTTCGCGCCCATCGTGTTGTCCGGCGCTTCGTACGCGCCGCCGCCGCGATGCGCTTGCCAATAAATGTTGTCGCTTCGTTTCGCCAACTTAGCCCTCTCCCGTCGAAAAGAATGATAAGTGCGCGCAGGCAGCCGCCTACCAATGAAATTGCATGACCGTCTTCTTCCACCCGCGATGCTCCGCCGTTTCCTCGAGCGCCGCCCGGTAATCCTCGACCGAACGGACGGGCGTAAGGCGGTCGGGCAATATGCGCCGCAGCGTTTGCTGGAAGGCGGGCGCTTTCATCGCTTGCAGCACGGCGGCGAAATCGGACCGGGAGCTGCGGCTCGAGCCGAGCAGCGTCGCGCCTTTCTCCAGCACGTCCCTCGTATTGATCGGGACACGTTCCTCGGTCACGCCCATCAAAATCAAAGCTCCTCCCGGCTTCAGCAGATCGATCGCCTGGTTGATCGCGCTCTCGCTGAACCGGCCGCCCGTGCATTCGATCGCGATGTCCGTTCCGTCGGCGGACGCGAAATCGTAATCGTGCACCAACGCCCGGCTCGCGAACTCGAACTGGCCGAGCTTGTCGGCAATCGCCCCGAAGACGAGCAGCCGGTCGCGCTGCAGACCGAAAACGTGGTGAAGCACGGCCGCCGTGAAATAGCCGACCGGCCCGTCGCCGAAAACGGCGACGCTCGCGCCGGCGTCGATACGGTCCCGGACGCCGGATATCGCCCGGTACGAGACCGAGCACAGCTCCGCCAAGACGGCGATCTCGTCCGGCACCCCGTCCGGAATCGGAAGGGCGCATTCCGCCGGAACGACCAGCCGGTGCTGGGCGATGCCGTCCATGCTGCTGCCGAGAAACCGGCCGTTATGGCAATAATTTTCCCCGGGCTCGCCGCGGCAAGCCGGGCAGCATTGCTCGGGAGGCACGCGATCCCGCAAAAAGCCCGGAATGTTCGGGACGATCGTAACGCGCGCCCCCGGCCCGATTTCCGCCGACCGGCTCGACACGATTCGGCCGATCCCTTCGTGAATAAGCGTGAGCGGCAGTTTGCGCGCCAGCGCCTCCGCTCGCCGCTGACCCGTATAGTAGCGCAAATCCGCGTGGCAAATGCTGGCCAGCGTCGGCTCCACGACGACCTCGCCTTCCCGAACGTCGCGTTCCAGAACGACATCGGTCAATTCGCGCGGCCGAAGCAGCCTGTAATTTCTGGAGCCGACCGTGTACGTCGATGCTTCCGCTTTCAATGTTAGGGCACACCCTTCCCGGTAAAGTACGCAAGATGTCGGCGAACGCCCGAAATGCGGCATACGTATGTTCATTTTCGCTCGTTTGCGTTCGTTTTTATTATCGACCACGACGAAATCGTTGTCAATACGAACATATAATAAAAATATTTTGAATTCGCTTGTCCGATTTTATAGGCATCATGCGCATTTGCCGCACAAACGTCCGGCAGGCGAAAAAAAAAGCCCCCGACTGCCGCGCAGCCGCGGCAGCGGGGACAGCAACCGGCGCGTTTTCCGTACGCACCTTCGCAAAGCAAGACGGCTATCGCGTTTTCGCGGCCGCCCGTTTTTTGACGCGCAGGCAAACCGCATGAAGCGCAGACGCGGCGAGCAGCCCTGCGACGGCTCCCGAAATCGGAGCGACCGGGATAACGAAAAGGGTGTAGCGATAATGGGGAAACCGGTGCATCAGCAGACCGAGCGCCGTTACCGTAACGGCCGCGGCCGCGACGATCAGCCAAAACGTCCCTTTGGCGAACGCCGGCTCGCCCTGCGATTCCGCAGGCTCCGTTCGTCCGCGGTACGCCAAAACGGCCAGCATGGCCAGCTCGACGGCGATCCCGACGATCGACAGGCCGAATTGCAGCAGCGCGGCGGGCGAGCGAACGCCGGGGAACAGCCACCCGACCGCTCCGGTCGCGAACGGGTACATCAAGCCGCCCCGATGCGAGAACCCGTCCAGAAACAGGTGGCTGTACATGCCGAGTCCGATCGAGACGAGGAGCGTCGCCCATCCCCGGAAGCCGGACACGCGCCAGCCTCGCCGCGCGTACTTGCCGGCGATCCGATTCAGCGGCGCGGGCGCATAGGCGGCGAAAGCCGGCAGCGCGAGACGGTGAAAAGCGAACGCGAGCAAGATCGAGGCGGGAAGTCCGAGCGTGAGCATGCCGAGCGCGGAATGGCCGAAATCGGTATCGGTCGGGCGAAGCGCGACGAAATTTTGCAAATCGGGGGCCATCGTGCCGAGCACGAGACCGGTTTTGTTGAATTTGTTCGGAAACAGCTTGATCAGAGCGATCGCCGTAATCGGGTGTGCGGGCGTATAGGGCACAGGTCACCTCCAATCGAGACCCCTTTATGCGGCAGCTTGTTCGTCGTTCAAGCGCGTTCGGTCCGCCTTCGTGCCGGGCGAACGGTTTCGGCGCAAAAAAAGATCCGCCGATACAAATTGTATCAGCGGACGATTCCGTTTGTCAAACGGTCAAAACGACCGGGCCTTCTTTCGTCACGACGACCGTATGCTCGAATTGCGCAACCAGGCTGCGGTCCGGCGTTCGAATCGTCCATCCGTCCGCCTCCTCGTCGACATACTCGGCGCCCGTCGACAAAAACGATTCGATCGCAAGCACCGCTCCGTTACGGAGCAGCCGGGAATCCCGCTTGTTTTCGAAATTCGTAATGTCGCCGGGTTCTTCGTGCAGCTTCCTGCCGATGCCGTGGCCCGCCAAATTGCGAATGACCGCGAATCCGCACGAGCGGGCTTCCCGCTCGATCGCTTTGCCGATCCGGTTCAGCTTGGCTCCGCTGCGCGCTTCGGCAATGCCCGCCGCGAGCGCCTTGCGCGAGCTGTCCACGAGCCGCCGCTTCAGCTCCGCATCCTTCGTGCCGCCTTCCACGAAGACGGTTGCGCCGGTATCGGCATAGTAGCCGTCCAGCTCGGCGGACACGTCGACGTTGACGATATCGCCGGGACGAATTTTCCGGCCGCCCGGAATGCCGTGCGCGGCGACATCGTTGATGCTGATGCACGTTGCTCCCGGAAACCCGTACTCCTTGCTCGGCGCCGGGATCGCTCCGTGTTCGCGAAGCACCGCTTCCCCGATTTCGTCCAGCTCCTTCGTCGTCATTCCCGCCTCGAGGCGGCGAATCATCGTATCCCGCGCCTGCGCCACGATCCGGCCGATCCGGCGCAGCCCTTCCCAATCTTTTTCGTTTTCGATCGTCAAGCTTTCCGTCCTCCTTCTTCTCTCCAATGATTCGATAGCGGCGAAGCAGCCGCGGTTACGACTCTCTTTTTCGCACGAGCCGGTACGCTTTGCGCATCAGGTTGAGCAGCGCGTTCGGGATCGGGAACGTGAACCGCAGCAGCACCGGCTTGTACAGCGCGTAATACGATTTTTTGAAATCGTCCCACATGCAGCACGGCTCGTTTTTCAAAAAGTCGGAGACGTCCACGACGACGCCGCGCCCGTCGATCATCATGACGTTTTTGCCGTGTACGTCGTGCGGGTTGAGCCCCCGCTCCCGGGCGTACTTCAGCGCTCCGTCGATATCTTCGATCACCCGTTCGGGGATGCGTATGCCCCGCCGTAAGCATTCGTAAATCGTAACGCCGGCGAGCCGCTTCAGCACGAGAAACGAATCCCCGCTCCCGTAGCATTCCGAAAAAGCCGGATGCCGCCCCAGCCTGCGGTATACCGCGATCTCGTCCTCCAGCCCCGGCCTGCCTTCCGCGTACACTTTCACCACTTTGTCGGGTTCGTCCGGGTGCATGACGACGGCCGCGTAGTTCCCGGCACCGATCAGCTTCCACGGCTTCGGAACGTGCAGCACTTTCACGGGCTCGTGCGGGTCTTCGCTTTGAATCGCAAGGTGCGGCAGCAGCTCGCCGCGCACCCTTTTCATGTAGGATTGCACCCCGCCACCCACTTCCAGCCGCGCCGGACGCGCGTTGCCGACATTTTTTAATGTTATTTTAATAAAAGCGCCGCAACCGTTGCGGCTGTAGGCTTTGCCCGTTTTCTGTAATTAATATCCATATTTTACTCTGCTATACTTGTTTGTAGGCAGACGCCAAATCAACCCAGATCAGACATCAGGAGGTTCTAATGTTGAAACAACTGAAAACCAAATGGTACAAGCCCGTTATCGGCGCTACGGTTGCACTGACGATCGCGCTGTCCGGTAACCTCGGCTTCATGTCGACGCCGGCTCATGCCGAAACCGTTTCCATATCCGCTACGCGCGCGGACAAAATCATTTCGACGGGTCTCAAGTACCGGGGCACCCCGTACGTGTTCGGGGCGAAGTCGGGACGAACGAGCGCGTTCGACTGCTCTTCCTTCGTCCAATATTTGTACAAAAAGCAAGGCATTTCGCTGCCTCGCACGTCCAGACAGCAAGCCAAAGTCGGCACGTACGTCTCCAAAAGCAATTTGAAAAAGGGCGATCTCGTCTTTTTCTGGACAAGCCGTACGGGCAAAGGCAACGTCGGACATGTAGCGATCTACATGGGCAACGGCAAAATTTTGCACACGTACAAAAAAGGAATCGGCGTCACGACGTCCAACCTGAACTCGTCGTACTGGAAATCCCACTATATGACGGCTCGCCGCGTCCTGTAACGAGAGCCGGCTCCATACAGTTTGCAGCGCCCTTCCGAAAGGAAGGGCTGTTTGCCTATCATACGCTTTTCGGCGCGAAAATGTTTCATCCTTTTTCATCCAGCGGCGAGTCGGACGAACGCGGCAGCGTAACGATGACGGTCGTGCCCCGCCCTTCGCGGCTTTCGATCCGGATGGCGCCCCCGTGCCGCTCGACGATGCTCTTCGCGATCGACAGCCCGAGTCCGAACCCGCCGGTTTGCCGCGTGCGGGCCAGGTCGGTGCGGAAAAACCGGTCGAACAAAAACGGAAGCGTGCTCTCCTCCATGCCGATGCCCTGGTCGATCACCTTCACCCGAACCAAATCGTCCTGAACGCCGACGCGAATGCGGATCGGCTTGGAGCTGTATTTGATCGCATTGTCGAGCAAAATGATGAGCAGCTGCTTCAGCTTCTCGGTGTCGCCGGTAATCGGAACGGCATCGTGCCGGCTTTCGACGCGGATCGTCCGGTTGAAGGCGACTTGCATTTGCGAGGCCGCCGAGCGGATGATGGCCATGAGCTCGACCGGATCCGTTTTCAGCCAATCCTCCTGCTCCGACTCCGCAAGCTGCATGAGCGAGCCTACAAGACCTTTTAACCGGTTCGACTCCTCCATAATCGCCTCGATCGCTTCTTTTCGCAGCTCCGGGTCTTCGCTCCCCCACCGTTTCAGCATGCCGGCATAGCTTTCGATAATCGTCAGCGGCGTCCGCAGCTCGTGCGACGCGTCGGCCACGAACCGTTTCTGCTTCCGAACCATTTCCTCCAACCGGGAAATCATCTCGTTGAACGTGACGCCGAGCTTGCCCAGCTCGTCGCCTCTCGCCGTGAATGCGTCATCGAGCTTGCGGAACGTCCCGCTTTGCTGAATGAGCTGCATCGTCGAATTGAGCTGGCGCAGCGGCTGGAACAGGAAGTTGGAATAAAACAGGCTGCCGAGCGCCGAAATGACGACCGCCCCGATCGACATGAGCACGAGCGCCGTCGTCAGGACGTTGATGTACAAGCTCCATTTCGTCAGCTTGCGGGCGATTTCGAGCACGCCGATCTGATCGCTGCCGGCCATAATCGGCACCTGCACGTACAAGTAGCGCGTCTGATCGATTCGTTTGATCGAATAGCTTTCGCGGGTCGTAATGTGCGGCGGCTCGACGACCAATATTTCGTTGCTCTGCAGCTCCAGCTTGACCAGGCCGTCCATGCCGATGATGCGGATCATTTCGTCGCTGACGAGAAATTCGTCAAGCAGGTCCGTATCGCTCCAGCTGCGGGGGTTATGAACTTTTTTGTTCTCGAGTATCGACTGCGCCTTGCCGAACAGAAGCTCTTTTTCGCTTTTGACGGTCGTGGAGGCGATAAACGAGTAAAGCAGCGTGCTGAACAAGACGAGGATAAAGACGAGCCATGCCGAGGACAGCGCCATAAGACGGATGCGCAAGCTCATGTCGGCTTGTCTCCGGCGATCCCTTTCAAGTAGTAGCCGACGCCCCGGCTCGTCTGAATCAGCTTCGTCTTGAACCCTTCGTCGATTTTTTGGCGCAAATACCGGACGTACACGTCGACCAGGTTCGTATCGCCGGCAAAATCGTAGCCCCAGACGTCGGACAAAATTTGCTCCCGCGACAGCACGACGCCGGGATGCTTCATGAAGAAGAGCAGCAGCTCGAATTCGCGCGGCGTCAGGTCGATCGCAACGCCTTCCCGCTCGACGGAACGCGATTTGGCGTCCAGCTTCAGATCGTCGACCTGGTATACGCTTTCGTCGTCGCCGGACAGCAGCTTGGACGTGCGAATCAAACCGCGTATGCGCGCCATCAGCTCTTCGATCGCGAACGGCTTCGTCAAATAATCGTTGGCGCCGAGGTCGAGCCCGGTCACTTTGTCGGGAACCGTATCGCGCGCGGTCAACAAAATGATCGGGACCGTCCGGTTCGTCTCGCGGATTCGCCGCAGCACTTCGAGTCCCGTTATCCCGGGCAGCATAATGTTAAGCAGAATGACGTCCCAGTCGTCCCCGAGCGCAAGCTCCAGTCCGTCCGGACCGTTCTCGGCGAGCGTCACCTCGTAGCCTTCGTGGCGAAGCTCCAGCTCGAGTACGCGGGCGATTTTGCGCTCGTCCTCCACCAGCAGCACTTTACCGCTCATTAGGTCCTCCGCGACGGAAATCGTAAGTAAAATTCGTTTGGGGTACCCTTTTAGTATAGCCCGTCGCTTATGGTCCTCATTCGCGGCGCGGCGCCGCTCCGATCAAGCGCGTTTGGCGGCCAGCGCGGCGCAAACGATCGTCCAGGCTCCGCCCACGGCGTACCCGGCCAAAATGTCGGTCGGATAATGAACGCCCAAATAAACGCGGCTTACGCCGATCAGCAGTACGAGCGCGATCCCGAGCAGGGCGATCGTCCAAGCGAGTCCGGGAGCGCTTCTTTTCAGCTGGCGGTACAGCAAATACGCGACCAGGCCGTAAAACGAAGCCGACATGAGCGCATTGCCGCTCGGAAAGCTGGAGCCGCTCGCGTGGATAAGCGCGTCGGCGCTCGGACGCGGACGCTCGAAGACGCTTTTCAGCCCTTTGTACAAGCCGAAGGCGACGGCCAGGTTCAGGATCAGCAGCAGCGGCTCGAGCCGCTTTTTGAAAACGAAGGCGAACAGCGCCGCGAACAGCACGAGCAAAACGGCGAAAACGGTCGTCGACACGAGCGGCGACAGCGCCTCGAAAAAGGCTGTCAGCCCGTCCGAGCGCAGCCCTCGCAGCCGGCTCCCGACCGCGTCGTCGAAGGCGGTCGGTCCGCCGCCTTTGACCGTCCAAGCCAGCCAGGCGAATGCGGCGAGCAGCGCGACGACGCCCGCTGCATATGGTAACTTTCGCATCATACAGCCCCTCCCGACGAATCATGCCAAATTTATGCTACCATAAACCGGAACGGTTGAATACATTTCGTTGCATAAAAGTGGATATCCGGTGCGGGAGCATGTAGAATAGAATGGATACCGACACGAAGGAAGGATTAGAGCGAATGTTTTACGCCAGCGACTGGAAAGACTACGAATTGATCGATACCGGAGACGGCGACAAGCTGGAACGATGGGGAGACGTCGTTCTGCGGCGGCCCGACCCGCAAATCATATGGCCGATCCGCAAAGAAACGGGAGCTTGGAAGCAGGCGGCCGCGCATTATCACCGCAGCTCGTCGGGTGGCGGACATTGGGAAATGAAGCGGGAGCTGCCCGAGCGCTGGGTGATCGGCTACGACAAGCTGTCGTTTTATATCAAGCCGACCGGCTTCAAGCATACCGGACTGTTTCCCGAGCAGGCGGTCAATTGGCGGTGGATGATGGACAAAATCGCCGCGGCCGGCCGGCCGGTCAAAGTGCTCAATCTGTTCGCCTACACGGGAGGCGCCACGGTCGCTTGCGCCAGCAGCGGAGCCGAAGTATGCCACGTCGACGCGTCGAAGGGCGTCGTTCAGTGGGCGAAAGAAAACTTGCAGCTGTCCGGGCTCGGAAGCCGGCCCGTCCGGTTCATCACCGACGACGTGTTCAAGTTCGTCCAGCGCGAGCAGCGGCGCGGCAACAAGTACGACGCCATCATTATGGACCCGCCTTCGTACGGACGCGGACCGAACGGGGAAACGTGGAAGCTGGAAACGAATTTGTACCCGTTCGTCGAGTTTTGCGCCGGCATTTTGACGGACAACCCTTTGTTTATGCTGATCAATTCGTATACGACCGGATTGTCGCCTACGGTGATGCACAACCTGTTGGCGATGACGATCGGACGCAAATACGGCGGCACGATTACGTGCGGCGAAATCGGCCTGCCGATAACGTCCTCGGGATTGTTTCTGCCCGCCGGCATATTGAGCCGCTGGGAAAGCGAATAAGCGGCCGAAGCCAAAACGAAGCGCAGAGAGCGATCTCTGCGCTTCGTTTTTATGTAGACCGGGCGGTCAGCCCGCCACTTTGCCGAGCAGGTAGAGGAGCAGCTGCTGATTGTGCGAAGAAATGCGGTCCAGTTGCGAATGGATGAACGCTTCGCGAATCGCGACGCCCCGCTCGCACTCCGCTTTCCCTTTCTCCGTCGGAATGATCCAGACGATGCGGCGGTCGTTCTCGTCGCGCTGCCGCACGATCAGCTCGTTTTTTTCCATCCGGTCGAGCAGCGTCGTTACCGCCGCAGGCGTCGTATTCAGAAATTCGAGCAAGTCCGAAGGCTTCATCCGGTCCTGCGTCGACAATAGCTCCAGCACGTTGAGCTGCCCTTCCGTCAACGCGGGCGCAAGCTCCGATTCCATGTGCGACTTCAAATCTTTGCTGATTTTGCTCCACAGTTTCGCGAATTGATTGGAATACAACCCGATCACCTCCCGTAAAAAGCTTTGGAACCAAACGGGCATCGTTGCCCTGAGACGAGCGTCGCTCTTGGTTTCTATTATAACAATCGCGCATGTCGGATTAAAGGTTAATCCTATTAATATTTTGCAACACAATGCGGGGGCCGGTTTAACGATCCGATACGTTTCAACATAAATTGCAAAACAGCCTGTGCGGAAGTTGACGACAGGGCGCGAAGACCGCTAAGAAACCCAATCCGCAGCCAACGTGCAGCCGCGGAGGATGCGGAGCCAGCCAGTGCAGCAGCCAGCCTGATCGTACCGGCGCAAGCAAAAAAGCCCGCGCGGCTGAGCGGGCCGGGTTCGGACCGGCCTGCGGCGCCGCGGCGGGCGTGTATCTTATGGCGATCAACCGCGCCGGCCCCTTAAACCGGTGCGGGCCGCTTGACGATCGCGAGGACGGTATCGCCTTTCGCCAGCGGGACGATCGGCTTGCCCGGCGATTTGCGGTCTTCGATCGGCGCTTCCTCCGTCGTGAACGTATGCTGCGCGCCGCTCTTCATGACGGCGGTCAGGCGCAGCGCATGCTTGACGAAAAACGCTTCCTGCAGCGCCGTTCCGTTCGGCTTGACGCGCTTGCCTTCCTTGAATTCGAACGTGATGATCCCTTTGCCGCCGCGCCCCTGCACCGGATAATCGAGCAGCAGCGAGCTTTTCGCATAGCCGTAATCGGAAACGACCCAAACTTCGCCTTCCTCGCCTTCGACCCACTCGGCGGCGACCACCTCGTCCTCGTCCCGCAGCTGAATGCCCCGTACGCCCCCGGCCGCCCGGCCCATCGGGTTCACTTCCATTTCCTTGAACCGGATGCTCATCCCGAGCTTCGTAACGAGCAAAATTTCTTTCGTGTTGTCGCTCAGGCGAACGTCGACCACATCGTCCTGGTCGCCGAGCTTGATCGCGACAAGCCCCGTCGACCGGTTCGTCTGGTACTCCTTCAGCTCGGTCCGCTTCACCTGGCCGCGCTTCGTCACGAAAACGAGCGACTTGCCGGGCTCGTCGAACGTTTTGATCGGGATGACGCTGACGATGCGGTCTTCCTTGGCGATCGGGATGACGTTGACGATCGGCGTTCCGTTCTCTTTCCATTTGAACTCCGGAATTTGGTGGACGGGAAGCAGGAACGACAAACCTTTCTGCGTAAACAGAAGCAGGTTGTCGATCGTGTTCACCTCGAGCAGATGCCGGATAAAGTCGTTCTCCTTCACGCCGGAGCTTTCGATCTCGCCTCCCGAGCGGGTGTACGACAGCATGCTCGTCCGCTTCAAATAGCCGTCGTGCGACAGCGTGACGAGCACGTCCTCCGGCGTGACCATCACTTCCAGGTTCACCTTCAGCTCTTCGACTTCCTCCTGGATCGTCGATCGCCGGTCGATGCCGAACCGGTCGCGGATGTCGCGCATTTCTTCCTTGATGACGCCCATCAGCTTCGCCTGGCTGGACAAAATGCCGCGCAAATAGGCGATCGTTTTCCGGATGTCCTTCAATTCTTTCTCGATCGACGTAATTTCCAGGTTCGTCAGCCGGTACAGCTGAAGCGTCAAGATCGCGTCGGCCTGCCGTTCCGTAAAGCCGAATCGGTCGACGAGGTTTTTTTGCGCGTCCTGGCGGTTTTTCGACGCCTTGATCGTGGCGATCACTTCGTCCAAAATATTCAGCGCCTTCGCGAGCCCTTCCAAAATGTGGGCGCGATCCTCCGCCTTCTCCAGCTCGTACTGCGAGCGGCGGGTGACGACGTCTTTCTGATGCTCGACGTACGCCTCCAGCAGCCCTTTGATGCCGAACTGCTTCGGCGTCTTGTTGACGATGGCGACCATGTTGAAGCTGTACGCCACCTGCATGTCGGTCTTTTTCAGCAAATACGTCAAAATGCCCTGCGCGTCGGCGTCCTTCTTCAGCTCGATCACGATGCGCAGTCCGCCGCGGCCGCTTTCGTCGCGCACTTCCGCGATGCCTTCGACCTTCTTCTCGATGCGGATCATCTCGATCGCCGTCACCAGCTTCGACTTGACGACCTGGTACGGGATTTCGCTGATGACGATTTGCTGGCGGCCGCCCTTCATGTCCTCGATGGCCGTCCGGGCGCGCAAATAAATGCGGCCTTTGCCGGTCCGGTACGCTTCGCGGATGCCTTCCTCGCCCATGATGATGCCGCCGGTCGGGAAATCCGGCCCTTTGACGACCTGCATCAGCTGCTCGACCGTAATGTCCGCGTTGTCGATCAGGGCGATGCACGCATCGATCACTTCGCGCAAATTATGCGGCGGAATTTCGGTCGCGAAGCCGGCGCTGATGCCGCTGACGCCGTTGACGAGCAAATTCGGGTAGCGCGACGGAAGAACGACCGGCTCCTTCGCCGTATTGTCGAAGTTGTCCTTGAACAGCACGGTCCGCTTGTCGATGTCCCGCAGCAGCTCCATCGCGATGCTCGACAGCTTCGCTTCCGTATACCGCATCGCCGCGGGCGGGTCGTCGTCCATCGAGCCCCAGTTGCCGTGTCCGTCGATGAGGACGTGCGCCATTTTCCACGGCTGGGCCATCCGCACCATGCCGTCGTAAATCGAAGCGTCGCCGTGCGGATGGTAATTGCCCATGACGTCCCCGACCGTCTTCGCCGACTTGCGGTACGGCTTATCCGGCGTGTTGCCGGATTCGTACATCGCGTACAATATGCGGCGCTGCACCGGCTTAAGGCCGTCGCGGACGTCGGGGATCGCCCGGTCTTGGATAATATATTTGGAATAGCGTCCGAATCGGTCTCCCACCACTTCTTCCAGAAACGCAGGCAAATGCTGCTCCGATACGCTCAAGCTCAAGTCACCTCAGTATAGGGTTCGGACTCGCGGGTACGAGCTACTCCGCGAGCTCCGTAAAATCGACGTTCTCGATAATCCACCGTTTGCGCGGATCGACTTTGTCGCCCATCAGCGTCGAAACCCGCCGTTCCGCCTTGGCGGCGTCCTCGATCTGCACCTGCAGCAGCACGCGCGCCTCGGGGTCCATCGTCGTTTCCCACAGCTGCTCGGGGTTCATTTCGCCGAGCCCTTTGTAGCGCTGCAGCTCGACCGATTTGCCCAGCTCCTTCATGATCGCGCCGAGCTGCTCGTCGGAGAAGGCGTATTTGACCGTCGTATTTTTGCCCGATTTTTTCGTCACCTTGTAAAGCGGCGGCTGGGCGATATAGACGCGGCCCGCATCGATGAGCGGCTTCATGTACCGGTAAAAAAACGTCAGCAGCAGCACCTGAATGTGCGCGCCGTCCGTGTCGGCGTCGGTCATGATGATCACTTTGCCGTAATTGATTTCGTCGATTTCGAACTCCGAGCCGACCCCCGCTCCGATCGCGGTGATGATCGCTTTATACTCGTCGTTTTTCAAAATGTCGGCGAGCTTCGCCTTCTCCGGGTTCATCGGCTTCCCTTTCAGCGGCAAAATCGCCTGGTGGCGCGAATCGCGCCCCTGCTTGGCCGAGCCTCCCGCCGAGTCGCCTTCGACGATGAACAGCTCGTTGCGCATATAATCTTTCGACTGCGCCGGCGTCAGCTTGCCGCCGAGGTTCGAGCTTTCGCTCTTCCCTTTTTTGCCGTTGCGCACTTCTTCGCGCGCCTTGCGGGCCGCTTCGCGCGCTTTCGCCGACTGTACCGCCTTTTTCAGCAGCAATTGCGCGACCTGCGGATTTTCTTCGAGAAAGACGGACATTTTCTCGGAGACGACCGCGTCGACCGCGCTGCGCGCCGAGGCGCTGCCGAGCTGGTCTTTCGTTTGGCCGACGAATTCGACATCGCCCATTTTAATGTTGATGACGGTCATCATGCCTTCGCGCAAATCGACGCCTTCGAGGTTTTTGTCTTTTTCCTTGAGCAGGCCGGCTTTGCGCGCGTATTCGTTCATCACGCGCGTGTAAGCGGTCTTAAACCCCGTTTCGTGGGTTCCGCCTCCGCGGGTCGGAATCGAGTTGACGAACGAGGCGATCGTCTCGGTATAGCCGTCGTTATATTGGAACGCCACCTCGACCTCGATGTCGTCTTTCTCCGCGATAAAGTGGATGACGTCGTGCAGCACCGTCTTGTCTTCGTTCAAAAACTGGACGAACTGCTTCGTGCCGCCTTCGTACTCGAACGTTTCTTCGTTGTCCGAGCGCTCGTCCTTGAGCGTAATTTTCAGCCCCGAGTTGAGGAAGGCGATTTCCTGCAGCCGTTCCGACAGCGTATCGTAGTTGATCGTCGTGCCGCTCTGGAACACGCGCTTGTCCGGCTTGAACGTAATGCGCGAGCCGGTCCGGTTCGTGTTGCCGAGCACTTCGAGCCCGGTCACCGGCTCGCCGACATGCTCCTTGCCGTCCGCGTCCACCCAATATTCGAACCGCTGCCGGTGCGTCTTGCCGTCCTGCCATATTTCCACCTCGAGCCACTCCGACAAGGCGTTCGTTACCGAGGCGCCGACGCCGTGCAGGCCGCCCGATTTTTTGTACCCGTTTCCGCCGAACTTGCCTCCGGCGTGGAGCATCGTGAAGACGACCTGGGGAGTCGGAACGCCCGTCTTGTGCATCCCGGTAGGTATTCCCCGGCCGTTGTCGCGAACGGTGATCGATTGGTCTTTATGTATGATGACGTCGATTTTCGTGCAATATTTGGCGAGATGCTCGTCGACCGCGTTGTCGACGATTTCCCAGACGAGGTGATGAAGGCCCGATGCGCTCGTGCTGCCGATATACATGCCCGGCCGTTTGCGGACGGCCGTCAAGCCTTCCAGTACTTGAATGTCGTCGGCGCCGTACCCGGCCGCCGTTCCGCCGCTCGGCTGCGCCGAAGCGGCCGCCTGCCGTTCGCCGGTCCCGGCGCCGGCCCCTTTGCCACCGGATGGCGGACTCGCCGTTTTTTTGCCGTCTGATAAGGAAGGTCCCGAAAACAAGTCCAGCTGCTCTGCCAATCCGCGTGCCCCCTGTTACGAAAACGAATTTGTAAATCAAACTGCCCACAACTATCTAGCATTATACTCAATGCGGTCTGTTTTTACCATGCCCCGTCAGAAATGCCGGTCCGCCGTGCGGCGCCGGGCGAAGCTATT
Source organism: Paenibacillus sp. GYB003 (assembly GCF_036577625.1). Classification (NCBI taxonomy): domain Bacteria; kingdom Bacillati; phylum Bacillota; class Bacilli; order Caryophanales; family Paenibacillaceae; genus Paenibacillus; species Paenibacillus sp. GYB003. The sequence goes on from NZ_JARBDC010000001.1 coordinate 179,720, forward strand.
GAAGGATGTCCTTCCTCGTAAAGACGACGAACGAAACGACGAGCGAAGCGAGTCCCCATACGGCCAAAACGGTCATCGAGAAGGCGAGGTTCATCCCTTCGATCGGCGGCAGCCGCCCCGACAAATAGTCGGTCAGCGTCAAGTTGACCATGAACAAATATTTGGCCGTCTGCCACGACGACACCATGTTCGTCAAAATGGTGCCGGCGATAATGACCGCGAGCATGATGCCCATGCCGGCCGCCGTGCTCCGCACGAGCACCGACACCATGAGCGACATGAGCCCGACGATCAGCGCGGCGAACCAGACGAGGCCGAGCTCCATGAGCAAATAGAGCCATTGCGGAACGGGGTGGACGTACGTCAGGTCGACCTCGGAGCCGACGATCTTGAAGCCGGTAAAAGCCGGCAGCGTCCAGCCTCCGTAGCCGAACACGAGTCCGGATATCAAGTAGGCGAGCGCCGTCGTCGCGACGACGGTGAGCGATATGTAGAACAGCAGCGCGATATATTTGCTTGCCAGCACTTTCCAGCGCCGAACGGGCCGCGTCAGCAGCAGCTTGATCGTGCCCGTCGAATGCTCGGACGACACGAGGTCGGAGGCGATGACCATCACCATGAGCGGAATGAACAGGCCGATCGCGTTCGCCATGAACGTTCTCGTGAACGTAACCCCGTTCGGCGCTTTCGGATCGACGTTTTGGTCCAAATAATATTGCAGCACCTTCACCTGGACGCGCATCACTTTTTTCCACTCTTCGGGCACCCGGTTGCTCGCCAGCCGGTTCGTGTAATCGTTGATCTGCTGCTGCGTTTCCAGCCGCCAGTCCTGCGTGCCGAACTGCTTCTTGTTGTTTTGCGCCACCTTCAGCTGCGCGTACGTGAACATCGGAATCAAGGCGGCCAGGATGAGCAAAATGACGAGAAACCGTTTCTTCTTCCATATTTTGATCGTTTCGTTTTGCACCAATGGATAGAGGCCGACGCTGTTATTCAATGGTTTCCCCCTCCGTCACGCGCAAAAACAGCTCCTCGAGCGTCGGATTGACGGTCTGGACGCCGTATACGCGAATGCCGGCCGCCACCAGCCGCTCGTTCAGCCCGGGAATCGCCTCCCGCTCCATCCGGACGGCGATCGTCCGTCCGCCCGCCTCCGTCCCGGCCTTTATGGCCGCATCCTCGCCGGAACCGTCCTCGGCGGGATCGAGAAGCCGCACGCCTTCCGTCCGGGAGAGCAGCTCCTTGGCGCGGTCGTACGGCTCCACGCTCCATTTGACGATGCCGCCCGCTTCCCGCAGCAGCTCGTCCACCTCGCCGACGGCGATGACGGTGCCGTGGCTGATGATCGCCACCCGGTCGCACATTTGCTGAATTTCGCTGAGCAGATGGCTGGACACGAACAAGCTTAACCCTTCCGACGCCAGCCTCCGGATAAAATCGCGCATCTCTTTGATGCCCTGCGGATCGAGCCCGTTCGTCGGCTCGTCGAGAATGAGCAGGCTCGGGCTGCCGAGCAGCGCCTGCGCGATGCCGAGCCGCTGCCGCATGCCGAGCGAATACGTCTTCACTTTGTCGAAAATGCGCTGTCCGAGTCCGACGATTTCCGTCACTTCGCGTATGCGCCGCTCGCCGACGCCGGGAATCATCCGCGCGAAATGCTCGAGATTTTCCCAGCCGGTCAAGTACGAGTACAGCTCCGGGTTTTCCACGATGCAGCCGACATGGCGAAGCGCCTCGTTCGGCTTCTTGGCGATGTCGTGCCCGCCGAGCGTGATCGTGCCTTCCGTCGGTTTGACGAGGCCGACGAGCATGCGGATCGTCGTCGTTTTGCCGGAGCCGTTCGGGCCGAGAAAGCCGAATATTTCGCCGCGGCGCACGTCGAACGAAACGCCTTTGATGATGAGCCGGTCCTTAATCTTCTTTTTCACGTCGCGGACGGACAAGACGATGTTCGAATGTGCGGTCAAGCTCGCACCCTCCCTTATTCAAGCGCCTGAACGACGCGATCGGCGATCCGCTCGTACCCTTCCCCGTTCGGATGGAAATGGTCGCTGTACATGTATTTCCCGATATTGAGCTGGAACAAATCGATCGTCGGCACGACCGCCATATTCGGATAGCGGCTTGCGATGCGGAACGCTTCGTCGTTCCATTCCTGCACGTAAACGGTAGCCGGGCGCATGTCCGGAATATCGTAAAACGGATTGTAAACGCCCACGTAGACGATTTTCGCCCGCGGGTTCAATTCGGCCAGCTTCGCCATAATTTGCTCGAGCCGCTTGAGCGGCTCCGGCAGCCGCACCCGCACCATCGCCGGATCGAGCTGCTCCGACTGCGAGTTCATGACGTCTTGTCCGATCGCGAACAAATCGTTGCCGCCCATCGTGAACAGCACGACGTCCGCCTTCTCGATCCCGTACGGAATTCCGCTTTTGTTTTGCAGAGCCGCGAGCAGCCCGTCGGTACGGTTTCCGTTAACGGCATAATTGCCGATGACGTTCACCTGCTTCTTCGTCAAAGCCGCCAGCTTCTCCCGCACGCGCTGCACGTACCCTTTGCCGGTCACGTCGCCCGTTCCGACCGTCAGCGAATCGCCGAGCGCGACGATGTCGATCGACGACTTCGTTTGTTCCGCGGGCGGAGTATCGGGCGGCCGGGCCCATTCGGCCGGCTTCGGATTGATCACGTCGGCGACCGCGTAGACGAGTCCGACGATAAGCAGCAGCGTCGCGAGCAGCGCCGCCCCTCCGACCGTCCTCCATAACGTTCGAGTCGATTTCACCGAAAGAGCGCCCCCTAGGCATCGTATCTAATTCTAGAGTAAAGGTTCGGCCCGCAATTTGCAAATACGCGGAAGCCGCAAGGCCGCGGGACGAAGGCAAAAAAAAGAAACGCCCGACTCGGAACGGATTCGTTCTGCGGTCCGAGCGCGGCGTTCGTTCATTTCAGCTTTTTGATCGTGAAATTCGCCTCGAGCAGCGCCCAGTTTTGCGGAAAGCTTTGTCCGAGCACCCAATAGCTGATGCCGCGCAGGCCGTACTCTTTGATGAGATCGAACTTCGCCTGCATGCTGCGCGCATCCTCGAACCAGACGATATGCTCCCTGCCTTCGTGATCGAAATACGAAAAGTTCGGCGCCTGCGACGTCGGATCGAACCGGATATACGCGCCGACGTCGCGGGCCAGCTCGACGGCCGCCTTCGGGCTGAGCGTCGGGGCGAATTTTCCGCCTTTCACGTACGGCAAAGTCCAGTTGTAGCCGTACAAGGGCGCGCCCATCAATATTTTTTGCGGCGGAATGACCGATACGGCGTAGTCGAGCACCTGCCGCACCTGCGGAATCGGCGCGACGGCCATCGGCGGCCCTCCGGACCAGCCCCATTCGTACGTCATAATAATGACGAAATCGACGATTTCGCCGTGAGCCGGGTAGTCGTGCGCTTCGTACCAACGACCGGCCTGGGTGCCGCTCGTCTTCGGCGCGAGCGCGGTCGAGATGAGCTTCCCTTCCGCATGGACGCGTGCCGTCAAGTCGCGCAAAAAGGCGTTGTACTTTTCCCGGTCCTCCGGAAACACGTGCTCGAAGTCGACGTTCAGCGCGTAAAAGCCTTTGTCGCGCAAAGTCGCGACGATATTGTCGATCAAACGGGCCCTTGCTTCGGCGTTGTCGAATACGGCGCGGGCGACTTCCGACGAAAACGTCCCGTTTTCGAAATTGGTGACGACCATCATCGGCACCGCGTCGGTGTTCCGGATCGCCTCGAGCGCGGCTTCGTCCTGCGGCGGCTGCAAGGAGCCGTCCCGCCGGGCGATGTATTGGAAAATGCTGAAATAAGTCAAATAGGCCGCCGTATCGCGGACGATTTCGCGATCCGCCTCGGCCGTTCCCGGCTGCAAATAGCCGTTCGCCTCGATCGTCGGCCTCTCCCCTTGCCGCGGAATGCGCAGCCTCTGGCCGACGTACAGTCTGGACGGATCGGCAAGGCCGTTCGCCTGCGCGATTTGCTCCACCGTCACTCCGTATCGGCGCGCGATCGACCAGAGCGACTCGCCCGGGCGAACGATATGCGTCGTATCGGCCGTCGGAATGACGATCGCCTGACCGACCGCGAGCCGCGTCGGCTCGTCGATTTCGTTGATGCGCACGATATCGTCGACCGCAACGCCGTATCGTCTCGCGATCGCCCATAGCGAATCGCCGGGTTGCACCACCTCGATTTGCATCGCTGTCCTCCTTCCCGCACAAGGCTTGAAGCCTATGCGTTCCTCGTTCCAAGCGTATTCGCCCATTCCCCGTTAGTTGCCAGTCCCGCCCAAAAATCCCCCGTAAAAAAAGAAAGCCTTTCGGACGCCCGAAGGCGCCGGAAAAGCTTTCCGATAAAAACCGATTAAACCGCTTCGCTTAAAAATTTGTACTGCGCTTCGACCAGGCCGTGATAAATGCCGCCAAGGCGCATCAGCTCGTCGTGCGTTCCCGTCTCCATAATGTTGCCGTGGTCGAGGACGACGATTTTGTCGGCATTGCGGATCGTCGACAGCCGGTGCGCGATCATGAACGACGTGCGGCCGACGAGCAGCGTTTTGAGCGCCTGCTGGATTTTTTGCTCCGTCTCCGTATCGATGCTGGCCGTCGCTTCGTCCAGGATCAGCACCCGCGGGTTGGCGAGCAGCGCCCGGGCGAACGACAGCAGCTGCCTTTGCCCCATCGACAGCATGCTGCCCCGCTCCTCGACCTGCGTGTCGTACCCGTCCGGCAGCGCCACGATGAAGTCGTGCGCGTGAACCGCCTTGGCGGCCGCTTCGATTTCTTCGTCCGTCGCGTCCAGACGGCCGAAGCGGATATTGTCGCGGATCGAGCCGGAGAAAATGAACGTATCCTGCAGCACGATGCCGACCTGCGACCGCAAGCTTTGCAGCGTCACGTCGCGGATGTCGTAGCCGTCGACGAGCACGCGGCCTTCGACCGGATCGTAAAACCGGCACAGCAGGTTGATGATCGTGCTTTTGCCCGAGCCGGTATGGCCGACGAGCGCGATCGATTCTCCGGCTTTCGCTTCCAGGCTGATTCCTTTCAGCGCCGGGCGGTCCTTCTCGTATTCGAACACGATGTTGTCGAAGCGGACGTGGCCCTGGATCGGCGGCAGCGTCTCCGGCTTCTCCTTCTCGCTGACGGTCGGCTTCTCGTCGAGAAATTCGAAGATGCGCTCGGACGACGCCATCGCCACCAACATTTGGTTGTACATTTGGCCGAGCCGGTTGATCGGCTCCCAGAAGTTGCCGATGTAGTTCGCGAAGGCGACGAGCATCCCGACCGTCAGCTCCTTGCTCTCGATCAGATGCGCCCCGTACCAGAACAAAATGCACGTGCCGACCGCCCCGGTCAGCTCGATGATCGGTCCGAACGATTGGTTGAGCGCGGACGCCTTGTCCCACGATTTTTTGTTGATCGTGTTCATGCCTTCGAAATAGTTGATGTTTTCTTTCTCCTGCGTGAACGCTTGCGTCACGCGAATGCCCTGAATGCATTCGGCCAAATGCGAGTTGATGCGCGACTGCTTCATCCGGACGTCCTGCCAGGCGATGCGGATCCGTTTCCGCAGCGAGCCCGAAACGATAAACATGAGCGGTACCGTAACAATAATGGCGAGGCCGAGCTTCGGATTGAGCGACAGCAGGATGACGACGATCCCGATCAGCTGCACGCAGTCGATCATCAGGTTGACGACGCCGTTCGTGAACAAGTCCTGCAGCGAGTTGACGTCGTTCGTAATGCGCACCAGCACCGAACCGGCCGGACGTTTGTCGAAAAAGCGGAACGACAGCTGCTGAATGTGGCTGAACAGCGCGTAACGCAAATCGTACAGCACCTTTTGGCCGATGACGTTAATATAGCGAATCCGGTAATTGTTGACGAGCCACTGCAAAATGTACAGCGCCAGCATCGTCGACGCGTAAATGATCAGCAGGTCGCCGTCGCCCTTGAAAATCGCCTCGTCGATCGCTTTGGCGATCAAGAACGGGATCGCCAGCTTGGAAAACGTGCCGAGCAGCATCGTGGCGAGAATGATCGGCAGCAGCTGCTTGCGGTAAGGCTTCAAGTACGAGCCCATCCGCCTGACCTGCCCCCAGTCGAACGATTTCTCCATTTTGTCGTCGTCCTGGTAGACGAAACGCTCCTGCGATTTGGCCGCTTCTCCGGCCTGGTTGCTTCTCTGGTCCTTCTCGGACATTTTGTCGGACCGGCTCATCCTACCACCCTCCGTTCTTCCTGATGCTGCGCGAAATCGGGATGATCCGAATACTGGATTTTATACGTATCGTAATAATGGCCGGGCTGGCGGAGCAGCTCTTCGTGCGTGCCGCGTTGAATGATGCGTCCGCCTTCCAGAACGAGAATTTCGTCGGCATGCTTCAGCGACGAGATGCGGTGCGCGATAATGAACGTCGTCCGTCCTTTCATCAGCTCCCGGAAGCCGGCCTGAATTTCGTGCTCCGTCTCCATGTCGACCGCGCTCGTGGCGTCGTCCAAAATCAATATTTTCGGATCTTTGATCAGCGCGCGGGCGATGGCGATCCGCTGCTTCTGTCCGCCGGACAGCCCCATGCCGCGTTCGCCGACGATCGTATCGTAGCCGAGCGGCAGCTCCATGATGAAGTCGTGGGCTTTGGCCAGCTTGGCGGCGCGAACGATTTCTTCGTCCGTCACGTCTTTGCGCCCGTACGAAATGTTGTTGCGAATCGTCGAGGAGAACAGGAACGTTTCCTGAAAGACGAGCGCGATTTGCTGCCGCAAGCTTTCGAGCTTGATGTCGCGAATGTCTTTGCCGTCGAGCGTGATCCGGCCTTCCTTGATATTGTAGGCGCGCAGCAAAAGCTGGATGACGGTCGACTTGCCGGAGCCGGTTCCCCCGAGCAGCCCGATGACCGAGCCCGCCGGAGCGTCCAGATTGAACTCGCGAAGCGCCGGCTGCTTTTCCGGATAAGCGAACGTGACGTTTTCGAAGCGGACCGAGCCGCGCACGTCGCTGCGCTGCAGCGCGACCGCGCCATCCTTGTCTTTTACGTGTACGTATTGGTTCAATATTTCCAGCACGCGCTCGCCGGACGCTTTCGATTGCGTGTAGTTGTTAATATGGAAGCCGATATCCCGCATCGGCGCGATAATGTACCAGATGAAGCTGAAAAACGCGACCAGCTCGCCGAGCTTCATCGACCCGTTGATGACGAACATGCCGCCGGTCGCCAGCAAAATCGCCACGCAAACGGACGAGAGCAGCTCGAGCGTCGGGAAAAAGCGGGACCATGTGTAGGACAAGCTGATGTTGCTTTCTTTGAACTCCGCGCTTCGGACCGCGAATTTCTCGATTTCGAACGGTTCCCGCGCGAACGCCTTGACGGTCCGCACGCCGTTGATATTTTCCTGCACCGCCGTCGTCAAGTTGCTGTTCGCCTGGCGAACCGAACGGAAGCCGGGGTGAATTTTCCGCTCCAGCCTCATCGCCGTGACGACCAGAAACGGCATCGTGACGAACGTGACGAGCGTCAGCTTCCAGTTCATCGTAAACATCATGATCGAGCCGAAGATGAACATGAGAAATACGTTGAGCAGCTGGGCGAAGCCGAAGCCGATAAACTGCCGGATGCCTTCGAGGTCCGCGGTCAGTCGGGACATGAGGTCGCCCGTTTTGGCCCGGTCGTAATACTGAAACGATAAATATTGCAGCTTCTCGTACAGGGCGCCCCTCATATTGAAGGCGACCCGGTTGCCGAGCCGGCCCCCCGTAAACCCGTGCGTATACGCGAACGACGCTTTAACCGCTACGATTCCGACGACAAGCAGCGCTAGATAGGGCACCCATTCGAATTGTTCCTCCTTGATGACGTCGTCGATGAGGAAGCGGAGCAAGTGCGGGTACACGAGCCCGAGTGCGGTGGAACACATCAAACAGACAATCGAGATGAACAGCAAATACCGGTCTTTCCAGTAAAATTGCTTCAACTGCTTTAAAACGTTCATTGTCGCCCTCCTAGCCGGCTGCTTTCCAATTTTCTTAATGAATCTTATCACCATCCCCTGGTTCGAGCAATCGGGCGAATCGGGAGAAACGTTCAATATCCCGCTAATACACACAAAATAAGACGAAAACGGGAAGGAATCCATGCGATTCTTCCAAATCATCAAATTACCCGGCCATGGATGCGTTTTCACGAAACTTATGAAAATTGGGTGACAACCCTTGACAGGAGCGGGATTGGAAGCGCCGTCCGATCTCCTGAAAATGGAAACGGAAGGCGAAAACCGCAAAAAAAACAACCGGACCCGCGGTCCGGTTGTTACATCATCACGTATGCGTAATCGTCGATTTTCCATCCGTTCTTGCCGTACTGCAGCGTGCACGTCAGCTTCGCGTCCCGGGTGCCGGATACGACGAGCGTAACCGCGAATTCGTACGTCCCGTCCGCGGCGGCCGTCAGCTTCGGCTCGGCGACATCCTTCACGATAACGGGCGGAATGAGCCCCGAGGAAGCTCCGTTGATCAGATAGCCTCCCTCCGTCTCGGGGACGTGCGAGAGCAGCAGCCGTTCGGCCCGGCTTTCGGTAAACGCTCCGAGCAGCCAGAGGCGAACTTTGTCGCGCTGCGCGGCGCTGATCGGTTTGCCGTTGTACGCGAGCCCGTAAAACGACTTCTCCACGCTTTCGAGCCATTCGTAAACGGCGAGCGGATTCGCGACCGCCCGTTTCGGCTCGAGCTTCAGCGCGGGAAACGGCAGCATCGCCTTGTCGAAGTCCGGATTGTTCTCCTCCGGGCTTTTCGGCGGTATGACGTGCAGCGTTCTGATCTCGCCGAGCGTCGCCGTATCCGACGTTCCTTCGAGGATGTCCGCATAAACGGCCGTATAGTCGGTTACGACGATCGAGCCGGTTCCGGTCGAGCCCGCGTCGCCGAATTTCGCCCTGTCGTCCGGATTCGCGAAGCGGAGCGAGAACCGGTTCGGCACTTCGTGGAACGTTTTCGCTTTCGGCAGCAGCGAAGCCGACCTGTCGTCGACCGTAAAAATAACGTCGCCGGGATTGTACGGCTCCGTCTCCCGGCCCATCACCTCGAACCGGCCGCTGACCGTCTTCGCGCCTTCGAACCGGACCGTCACCGATCGAACGCCGTGCGTGCCTGCGGAGACGCTCGCGGCCGACATGCCGGCGACGACGTCCCCGGGGCGGACCGCTCCCGGATCGAACAGCTGGTCGCGCTCGGGCGGCGCGAGCGGGGCGGCCTGCGCCGGTGAAGGCGAAGCGGCGAACGCATCCGGGTTCCAATTGTAATATCCGAAAAAGCCGGCCGCAAGCACGGCCGCGAGTGTCGAAACGGTGCCGACCCGTACGTACCATTCACGAATCATCGACTTTCTCCTCCCAATCATTAGACGGAAAAAATCGGCAATTGTTGCGAATTTTCGTCAGCGTTTCACGAAAAAAACGGACGCTCCCCGCCTGAAGCGAAGAACGTCCCGATCGCCCTGAACCTGTCGCAATGTTTTACGAAGCATCGCCGATCAACGCCTGCAGCTTCTCGCGCGTGGCGGCGAGCTGCCCGAGATCGACCTTCATTTCGAGAGCGGCCAGCATGCCGTCCGCGTGCTCGGCCATGCGGCGATGCAGCTTTTCATGCAAAGCGGAAACGCGCTCCCGGTAGCCGGCCGTATATTCCGCGACGAACGAGGCGGAATGCCGTTCGACGTATTCGGCGATCGGCTCGTGAAGCGTTTTTTCCACCGCTTCCTTCAGCTGGTTTTTGCCGGGGCCTTCGAAAAAATGTTTGCCGTTTTTGTAAAACGAAGCGAGCCATTTGTCGTCGACCGGCGCCTCGATCGTTTCGGAGACGGCCGGCGTGCGGAACGGCTCCGGCTCGTAAGCTCCGGCTTCGAAGCCGTCGAGCAGCCGTCCGATCGCTCGCTGCTTCTCCTCGTACCGCTCGCCGGCGAGACGGTTCAGCGCGTTTTCGACGCGCAGCGTCGTCGCGTACAGCTCCTGCGACAAATCGTAGGAGATCAGACGGATCAGCTCGAACCAGGCGGCGCGCATCGAGCCGCGGATCGTTCCCGCGTCCTCGCGAAGCTGCGCCGGATTGAAAGCATACTGGAACAGCTCGCCGAACCGGTAGCCGATTCGCTGCTTCACGTAATAAAGCAGCTCGCGTATTTCTTTGTCCGCCTCCCGCTCGTCCGCCGACGTATCCGTATCCCGCAGCAGCGCTTCCGCTTGCCCGCGCGCTTCCCGTACGGCGAGCACGTTCCGCTTGCGCTGCTCCTCGCTGTCCTGCGATCCGGCGATCCACCGGTTCAGCAGCGCCGCCGACCGTTCCAGCTCCTGGCCGGCCGACCGGACGGCGATGCCCGCCAATTCGTCGACGGCGAACCGGACGAAATCGCGTTCGAAGCCGGCGATGCCGCTCTGTTCGACCAGCGTCCCGTCCCGCCTCGACTTGCCGTCCAGCGCCAGCAAGCTCGACACCGGATAAATGCGCGGACGGCGAATGCCGAATTTCAGCAAATTGGCTTCGACGTGACGGGTGACGCCGTCCAGCTCTTCGCGGCTCGCCGCCAAATCGGCCGCATTGACGAGGAAAAACATTTTATCGAGCTCGAAGCTGTCCTTCACCCGGCCGAGCTGCAGCAAAAATTCGCGGTCCGCCTGGGAAAAGGCGTGGTTGTAATACGTAACGAACAAAATGGCGTCGGCGCTCTTCATATAGTTGAACGCCACTCCCGTATGTCTCGCGTTGATCGAATCCGCTCCCGGCGTATCGACCAAAATCATTCCCTGCTCCGTTAACGGACACCGGTAATACAGCTCGATATATTCGACGAAGCACGACTTGCTTTCCTCCGCCGCGAAGCCGCGGAACAGCTCGATATCGACCCGCAGCTCGCGGCCCAGGACGTCTTTCGCGTCGTCCCATCCTTTGCGCACGGCTTTCAAAAAGGCGTAATGCGGCTTGCCGCTCGGGCCGACGCGCTCCGGCGTCAGCTTCTCGATGAAGCCGAGCGCCGCTTCGATGTCCGTCGCCCGGTCGCCAAGCGCGTCCAGCGAGTACAGGACGTCGCTTTGAATCGCTTCGGCCGTTTTCATTTTCACTTTCACCGAGCCGTGCGGCCATTCGTCCGTTGGCGGCATGATTTTGTTGATCGCCGCCGTCGTCGGATTCGGGGATACGGGCAGGACGGATTCGCCCATCAGCGCGTTCGCGAAAGACGACTTGCCGGCGCTGAACGCCCCGAACAGCGCGATCGTGAACCGGCTTTGCGCGAGCCGCTGCGCCTTGTCCTGCATCGAGCGGACGATCTGCTGCATCGACGGAATCGGCGCGAGCAGCCCGCAGGCGTCCTCCAGCTTCGCCGCCGTTTTCGACATCGTCGAGCGGAAGCTGGAAGGCCGCGCTGCGTCCGCCCCATCGGCGTCCCGGTCCGAAACGCCGAGCGAGAACGGCAACCCCGCGGACGGCTTGGCCGGCGCGGCTTCGTCCGCATCGCGGGCGGCGCCCGTATCCTTGCGCGCGTCAATCCGGTCCGGATCGGGAAGCTTGCCCGCCAAGTCGGGCGCTTCGAACGGAAACTGCGAGCGCAGCTCCCGCTCGCTTCGCTTCTCCTCCTGTTCGATCGACTGCAGCTCGCGATAGGCGCCGAGCCGCCCGGCCATCGTCTCCTTCTCGCGGATCAGCTCCGCCACTTCGCGATCCGCGGCGGCGCCGGCGACGGTTGCGATCGAATCGATCAGCTCGAACGCGGTCCGGCGAAACATGCTTTTCGTCTCGGCCGCAATTAGCTTCGAATAGTTCAACGTATATTCGCCCGAAACGACGGCCCCGTTCTGCACTTGCTCGGCCAGCCACTCCCCGCCGACCCGGCCCAGCGTCCGCGACAGCGCTTCGTCGATCGGCGCCGTATCCGCTCCGCAGCTTTCCGCCGCCTTCATCAGCTGCGCGCGCAAATGCCAGACGATATTCGCCTCCACCTTCTCGGCGTAATCGGCCGCGAACGCGGACAGCCGGTTCGCCGATTCTTTCGCCGTCGCCGCCGCGCGCGCGAACAGCCCGACTTTGAAGCCCGGCTTGCGGCTTTGCAAATAGTGATCGGCCAAATCGCGCGTAGAAGCGGGCGTTATGTTCGCATTGTCGAGCAGCTTGACCGCCTCGCTTCGCCATTCGTCCGGCAGCCGGTCGGCGGCCCGCTTCCGCTCTTCGATCCGGGCGACCAAGGCTTCGTACCGCTCGGGCAGGTCGGCGCCGCCCTCCTGCTCGATGCGGGCGCGCAGGCGCGCCTTCTCTTCCTCGTTCTGTTCGGCCGCCCAGGCCGCATGCTCGCGGAGCAAATGCTCGACCGACCGGACCAGACTGTTCCGGGTGAGCGGCTTCGCCATGTCCGCCAGACGCCGGATCAGCTCCGGCAGCTTCTCCCAATCGCTTTCGGGCAGCTCGGGATGCTTTACCGACGTAAATAAAATGCCGTCCGGCTCGATATGCCAGCTCGCGAACGAGCGGCGCACGCTTTCGCGGTATTCGGCGAACGAAAGCTCGCGCTCCCGGTGCTTGTCGATCATGTTGACGATGAGATAAAGCGGCTTGCCCCAATCCTGGAGCCGCTTCGTAAACGCGAAATTGATTTCCGACTGCACATGGTTGTAATCCATCACGTAAAACACGACGTCGGCCATATGCAGCGCCGATTCCGTCGCCATCATATGTGCGTCGTCGGTCGAATCGATGCCCGGCGTATCGAGCAGCGCCACTCCGCGATCGAGCAGCGGAATCGGGTAGCGGATGGAAACCGATTCGATCTCTTCGCCGTTTTTGCAATATTCGTCCAGACGATCGAGGGGCACCTCGGCAGCGGCCGGCTTGCCCGGCTCGCGATGCGCCGAACGGACGATCGCCCCGGCCGGACCGCTGCGGATCGTCACGACGTTGGCGCTCGTCGGGATCGGACTCGAAGGCAGCAGCGGATGCCCGCACAGCCGATTGATCAAACTCGATTTTCCCGCGGAAAAATGGCCGCAAAACGCGACGTTCAGCACGGGCTCGCCCGCCTTCTCGGCCAGCTGCGCCAGCTTCACCGCGTGTTTATGATCCCCGGTCTCGGCTACCGACCGTCCGACCGAAGCGATCGCTTCTTTGGCGTCGGCAGGTCCCCGGGTTTGCGTCGTAGTCATGAACAAAGCTCTCCCCATATCTGATGATGATGAAAACGATGGATGATGTTCAGTATATTCCGAACCGTCCCGTACGGGAAGTTCCCCGCTTCCCGATCGGATAAAAAGAAAAAAACCGAATTTCTCCGGTTTCTAGTGTAACACATTTTCATTTTCAGGTATAAATATTTCGAACACTTCGCCGTGCTGCAAAATCGTAATGTTTTGTTCTTTTACTTTCATGACGACGACGTCGGGCTTGACCCGCATCCGCTCGATGTAATGCTCCGGCACGTCGCCGGATTCGCTGATCGTGACGCCTTCGATTTCGGTTTCTTCGTTGTCGGCGAGCGGCGTGCTGAGCACTTTCTCGTAAATGTCGGAAAACAATTCGAAATCGTTCGTATAGACGGCTATGCATTTCATGCTGATCCCCACCTTCGTTTTTATACAGATTTCCTCTTTTTGGGCATTTTCATACGTTGCTTGCCTTCCTTGCACACGTCCGCGAGCGGGCAAACGACGCACTGCGGGTTTTGCGCCTTGCAGTGGTATCTTCCGAAAAAGATGAGCCGGTGATGTGTCTGCGTCCATTCGTCCTTCGGCACCTGCTTCATCAGCTTCTGCTCGACCTGCAGCACCGTGTCGTCCTCGCCGGCCAGGCCGAGACGCTTCGATACCCGCTCCACGTGCGTGTCGACGGCGATGGCCGGAACGCCGAAAGCGTTCGAGACGACGACGTTCGCCGTCTTGCGGCCGACGCCCGGCAGCTCGGTAAGCAGCTCGTGCTTGTCCGGCACTTGTCCGCCGTGCTTGTCGAGCAAAATGCGGCACAAGCTTTGAATGTTTTTCGCTTTATTGCGAAACAGGCCGATGCGGCGAATGTCCTGCTCGAGCTCCTCGAGCGGGACGGACAAGTAATCGTCCGGCGTCTTGTATTTGCGGAACAGATCGGCCGTCACCTTATTGACCGTTTCGTCCGTGCATTGCGCCGACAGCAGCACGGCGATCGTCAGCTCGAACGGATTCGAATGGTTCAGCTCGCAATGGGCGTCCGGGAACATCTCGGCGATCGTGTCGAGAATGCGCCGCGTTCTTTTCGCAGTCATGGGGGTCACCTCGCGTCAGCGATTCGTCTGTCGGTTAGTCGCGCAAAAATGTCGCCGGGGCAGCGAGTTGCTGCACCGGCGACGATAAACCGAACGTATGGGTATTGCACGCTACGGCTTTACGATTTCCAACACTTTGCCATTCAAGAAATAGACGGTCAGCTCTTCGCCTTGCGCAAACGAGTTCGGCGCCACCGTTTGCGTCCCTTGATGCACGTACGCTTTGCTGTGCAGCAAATAGTTCGGCTTGTCGGCGATCGTGCGGCGCATGAACGTAATTTCCTTGAGATTCGCGTCGTAAGACAAATACGACCATTTTTCGGCTGCGAGTACGAGCACGGTCGTATGGCCGCTTGCGTCCTTCGCGATTTCGACCCGGTCTTCGGGGTTGAGCACCGCAATCGACGCGAGCGTCGTCGTCCCGCTCTTGACGGTCACTTTGTTGCCCGTCTCGATCGTCTGACTGTTGTTCGAGTAATCGACGACGGTAATTTTGCCGGTCGCGGCATCGACCGAGGACACTTTGCCGCGAACCGCGTCGACGACCTGCACGCTTTCCTGCGAGCTGCCGACGAACGTCACGAACAGCGGCTCGTCCAGCTGGATGCTTCCGATCCCGACCGCGGTGCCGTTCTTGTGCACCGGCATTGACGACAGCGAGAACGAGCGGCTGGCGCCCGCCAAGTCCTGCACCGTGATCGTGTTCGTCGACGCGTCGATCCCCGTCGTATGGACGAGCTGCGTCTCGCGGACCGAAATCGAAATGACGGTGTCCTGGGAGCCGTCGAAAAACCCGCGAATGTAATCGCCGGCCTTCAGATCGGCCAGCTTTCCGATCGATTGGCTGTATCGGCTCACGTAGACGCTGCTTGCCGTCTTGTACGTTTGGTTCACGCCGCTAGCCGTTTTGATCGTCACTTCGCCGGTCGTCGTACTGACGGAAACGATCGTTCCTTCCATTTTAGACGCATATTGCACCGAAATCAACTTGTCCTGCGAGGCGACGACGTTGACGCGCTTGCCTTTGACCAAATAGCTTTTGAACGAGTCGTACGGAAGGGCGTTGTCGTCGTATTTGAGCGTCGTCGTATCGGTGATCGTATAAATTTTCAGCTTGCCCAAATCGTCCTTCAAAATCAAATACTTTTTCTCGGCGTTGAAATCTTCGATCGTCGCCAGCGTCAAATTTTCGATCGTACGGCTGCCGACCGTCACTTTGTCGACTTTGTTCTGGTTGATTTCGAGCTTCACTTCGTCGCCGGGCATCAGGTCGCGAACCGAGCCGTACTGGTTGTCGCCGAGGACGACGAGCAGCTTCTCGGATACGCGGTACGAGGAAAGCTCGTCTCCCGCCTTCTGGATCGTAATGATCGTTTTGTCGTCGCTGATGGAGAGCAGCTTGCCGGAGTCGCGCTTCTCGACGATTTGCTGGACGACTTCGATTTCCGTCACCTTGTCGTTTTTGACGACGACGCGCACGATATCGCCCTCGAACAAATTGGCCGGGTCGAAATAGTTGCCGCCCTGCTTAAAGACGGACTTGTCGGTAATCGGATACGTTTCGACGGCCCCTGTCTCCCGGTCCTTCACCGCCACGGTCAGCGCCGCGATGTCGAACGATTGGAAGGCGGCGGTTACCGTCTTGTTGACCGGCGCTTTTTTGACGATAATTTGCGACACTTTGGCATCCTCGATCATCGCGTGCTTCCGCAGCTCCACGATCGAGTTTTCGGCCAGCGAGCCGAGACTGAGGCCGCCTCCGTTCACATCCAGCACCGATACGTTGGAGGACAGTTCGTATGTATAATATTTGCCGTCGACTTGAACCGACGCGGTCAAGTCGTTGACGTTCACGCTGACGAGCGTCCCTTCGATGCTCTTCATCGGAATTTCGTCGTTCGTCACTTCGACGAAATAGGCGACGCCTTGATTTTGCAGCACGTACACTTCGTTGTACAGCTTGATGTCCGACGGCGACAACCGCGTCGTATCGTCCTTGTAGGTGAAAAACAAGGCGTTCGCACTCAGCTGGACGTCCTTCGTCGCGCCGCCGGCGTCGCGGATCGTCAGCTTGTTGCCGTTTTGCGCCATGACCGTCCCTTTCAAAATGCGGCTGGACGGATTGGCCAAATATTTCTCGGCGCGGCTCCAAAACGTTGCCATTTGCGCTCTCGTTACGCTGCCGTCGGGACGGAACGTGTTGTCCTCGAAGCCGTTGACGAGGCCGAGGGCGACGGCGGCATTGACATAGCCTACGGCCGACGGCGTGATTTTGCCGTTGTCGGCGAACGACGACGGCGTCCCCGCCCGGTTTTGGGCCTCCTGCTTTTTGCCGATCGCGCGGACGACGACTTTGGCAACCCATTCGCGCGGCGCTTCCTTCGTCCCCCATTTTTTGCCGGCCGTATACTCTTCCTGCAGGTCGATCAGCCCTTGATCGATCGCGTAGGCGACGTACGGGCGCGCGTCCTTCCGGACGTCGTCCTCGCCGAACGGCAGCGCGACGTTCGTCTTGCTTTGCAGCGCCGCGTTTTCCAGCCCCATCATGCGGATCGCCATAATGATGACGTCCTGCTGGCTGACCGAGCTGTCCGGGTTGTACCGTCCCAGATCGTCCCCTTGGACGATGCCCTCGACGGCCAGCCGCGTAATATGCTTGACGGCCCAGTGAGCGGCCGGAACGTCGGGGAACGAAACGCGCACGTTCGACGCCGTTTGCGACGTCCCGGACGTATTCGAGCCGGACGTCCCCGTTCCTCCCGTCGGCTCCGCATAAACCGGCGCGGCAAGCAGCATCGTGGATACGAGCGAATACGTTGCGGCCAGCTTCAAAGTTTTTCTCATCTTTCGTTTCATTCCGATTCTCCCCCGCCATTCCTATAGTGGTCTTGGTCGCCTGCAGGAGCATGTCCGGCGAAACGAGCCGGTCGGACGATCGATCCCGGACCGGTTCGGCTTCGCCGTCATCCTCGCTAAGTCGTCGGTTATCGTTTCATCGGATGCGGAAGACTTACGTGGCCCATCAGGCTTTCCGTCTTCTTGCCGTCGACGAGCACCTCGATCGACTGGACTTCGCTGAACTGGAACAGCGACTTGCGGATCGACTGCACGAGCAAGTCTTCGCCCGGCGCGCCGAGACGCCCGGAGTCGGCGATCGAAATGTCGAGCGTGACGCCGCCGCCGTCGTACTTGACGGTACGGTACGTAATCCCTTTGCTGAGCGACGACAACGTCGCTTCGGGGGGCGTTTTCGAGGCGTTCAGCGCCGCGGCGTATTTATCGGCGTCGTCCTTGATCGATACCGTCGCTTCGCGTTCGATCAGCTTGTCGAGATTGTCGTCGGCGTAATACGTCTTCACTTTGAGCTGCTTGACCGACGGCGCTTCCGTTTGCGCTCCGGGTCCGGTTCCGGATCCCGAGCCGTTCGCCGCGGAATCGGGAGTTTTTGCTTTCGCGCAGCCGGTCACCGCAAGGGCGAGCGTCACACCGAGAAGTAGTTGCCTGTAACCGAACTTTCGCTCCATCGTAATCACTCCTAAGAACTTTGCCGAAGGCAAAGTTTACTTCGTAAGCACTGCCGAACTTTGCCGAAGGCAAAGGCACCTTATTTCGCCTGTTGGACGGTTTTGTCCGTTCCCGTTCCGGCTTGCTTGGCGCCGTCCGCCGTCTGCGTCTGCGAGGGCGAAATCGTGCCGGCCGGCTTCGCGGCTTCCGAAGCCGTCGTTACCGAACCGGCGCCCGACGTTTTGTCCGGCTGGGCCGCCGTTTGCTTGGACGTCTGCTCCGACTGGGTTTGCGTTTGCGTTTGCGTCTTCGATTGTGACGGCGTTTGCGGCGTTTGCGGCGTTTGCGGCGTTTGGGCCGCCGGATTGCCGGCGATTTGCAGCTGCTCCTTGATCGCGTTCACGATCGCGTTCGCCACCCGATCCTGGAACGGCTCGGTATACATTTGGGCTTCGTCGTTCGCGTTGCTCAAATACCCGACCTCGAGCAAAACGGCCGGCATCGTCGTCTCGCGAATGACCTTAAAGTCCGATTGACGAACGTTCCGGTCCGGAAGCATCGTCGCCTGAACGAGCCATTTATGCATCAGCTTGGCGAAAGGCAGACTGTCCGTCCGGCTGTAATACGTCTCCGTCCCGCTGATCGAAGGCTTGAACGAATTGCCGTGAATCGATACGAACAAGTCCGCGTTCGCGTCGTTCGCGAGCGCCACGCGCTCGTCGAGCGTCGGATATGTATCGTCCGTGCGCGTCATGAGCGTGCGGACGGACGGCTCCTTCTGCAGCAGCTTGTACACTTTATTCGCCACGGGGAGCGTAAAATCCTTTTCCTTGCGCGAACTTATGGAGCCGGCCCCGGGATCCGATCCTCCGTGTCCGGCGTCGATCACGACCGTAAACTTCTTGTCCGCCAGCGATACCGACCATTGCTTGAGCGATTTCGTTTCCGTTAAATGATAATCCGATTTTTGCTTCATATCGAGCACGATGCGTACGGTGGAAGGGTTGTCGGTATACAGCGCATACCGGATTTTTTCGACTCGCGGATGTTGAACCGCGATTTCCCCTCCCAAGCCCGCGTTGCCCGGCTTGGCGAAGGCGCCGAGCGTCGCATTGGGCAGATCGATTACGATCCGGAACGGATTGTTCAGCGTGGACGTCTTCGGCGTGACGTCCGCCGATGTCCGGATTACGATCTCCTCGCCTGCGACCTCGAGCTTCGTCAGAGCCGGCAGCGTCTTGTCGCCGGCGGCCGCGCCGCCCGGCCGGCTTGTGCCGCTTCCGGTCTGGCCCGCCCCGTTCCCCGGCTGGCCGGTCGCGCCCGAGCCGGTTCCCGACCCGACCCCGCCGCCGGTGGCGTTCCCGTCGGTTCCGCCCGGCTTGCCGCCGCCGGAGCCCGCGCTGCCGCCGTTCCCCGCCGAGGCGCCCGATTCCGGCGGCTTGCCGGTATTCCCGCTTCCGTTCGTCGAACCGTTCGTTCCGGCGCCGTTCGTCCCGTTGCCGGCTTGTCCGCCGCCGTCGCCCGCCGTCGCCGAATCCTGCGCCATTTTATACAGCAGCACCGACCGGGACGTTCCGTCCCACCCGACTTTCAAACCGAACTGCTCCGCGACGAAACGGATCGGCACGAGCGTGCTGCCGTCCACGATCGTCGGCGCCGCGTCGAGCTTCGGCAGCGCCTTGCCGTTTACCGTCGCGATCGGATCGTCGATTTTCATCTCGATCGTCGTTCGGTCCTGCTCGATTTTCACCTTTCGTTCCTTCTCGTCCCACGACACTTTCGCTTTCAACTCTTCGGAAATGATCCGTACCGGAACGATCGTCGTTCCTTCGCCTACGATACGAGGCGGCACTTCGGGCGACAGCTTCTTGTCGTTCAGGAACAGCTGAATGTCGTCCTCCGCGGCGAACGCACCGTTCGGCACGAGCAGCATCAAGGCGATCCATAAGGCCGGCAGCAACAGTTTTAAGAACTTCATCGTACACCTCTGAGCTTCATTTCGAATTTGGAGAGCCGCTCCGGCAAACGCAGCCGCCGCGGTCCCTTTCCAGCCGGCAAAGTCCGGCGATTCCGAATCGGCGATCGGCCCGCGGACAACCCTTATGCCCGAGTCGAAGCCCGGATTTCGTTTCCAGCAATTTTCGATAGAAAGGGACGCCGCATTGCATACATTTGCCAGCATCAGACATACGGTTAGACGCCGAAAAAGCACCAAAAGTTGCGAAAAAAGTTCTAAAATCTATATCTATTTGACAAAAAGTCGAACAAAGGCGGCGATAGAATGCAGTCGTCCGCCATTTGATCGTTTTTTCGCCAATTTTCACAGCAAATGACAGCGGGAGAACGGATAAATCGGTTTTAAGCAAACGTTACGAATGCGGGAGAGCCCGGACTATGCTACGATACGGGAAAAAGATCATTCGAAAAGCGGGGACCGGACATGAACCTGGAGCAATTTCCGCTGCCCGGACGGCTGCGGGAGTCGATTGCCTTCGCGCGGCATCGTCTCGTCGACGCGCCGTATTCGGGAGCGTTTACGTATCATATTCAGGCGGAACGAGGGGCATCCTATTTGAAAATATTGCCGATCGGCCGCGGCGAGCCGCTGCGCCCGTACCGCGACAAGCTGGACTGGCTGCGGGGCAAGCTGCCGGTGCCGGCCGTCCTGTTTTACGGGGCCGACGGCGACTACGAATATTTGCACATGACAGAATCGCCAGGGCTGGACGCCACCCACGAATCGTTCCGGGAAGACGCGGGACGGACGGTCTCGCTGCTCGCGCACGGGCTGAAACGCATTCACGGCGTCGGCATCGAACATTGTCCGTTCGACTGCTCGCTTGCCGTCCAAATGCGGCGTATCGAGCGGCGGCTGTCCGAAGGGGCGGTCGACCGCGAAAGCGTGGAGCGGCGCTTCGGGGAACGGATGGAGCTGCTGTACGAGGAGCTGTGCAGGGGCATAGCCGAATACGAGGAACGTCTCGTCTTCTGCCACGGCGACTACAGCGTGCCGAACATAACGATCGACGGCGAGGCGATCGGCGGATTTATCGACTTGGCCGACGCGGGCTGTTCGGACCCGTATCGCGATTTCGCCGCGGCGCACCGCAGCATCGTCCGCAATTTCGGCGAAACGTATGTGCCGCTGTTTTACGCCGAATACGGGATCGAGCCGGACGAAGGAAAGCTCCGGCTGTACGATCTCCTCGAGCATTTCGCCTATTGAGGCGCGAATCGCCCGCTATGGCGCATCAAAAAAGCCCCGGCGGCGGTACCGGCAAGCATCGCGCTTGCCGGCCGCTCCGGGGCTTATCAGGCGTTCCATCGCCGGCTGTCAGCCGAGGCGGGCCGCCTGCTTCGCTTCATAAGCGGAGATCAAATCTTCATGCTGCAGCGTAAGGCCGATGTCGTCCAGACCGAGCAGCAAAAACTGGCGGCGATGCTCGTCGAGGTCGAACGAGATGGTCAGCCCTTTGTCGTCCGCGATCATTTTGTTTTCCAGATCGACGGTCAGCTTGTAGCCTTCGTTCGCCGCCGTGCGCCGGAACAGCTCTTCGACCTGCTCCTCG
Source organism: Paenibacillus sp. GYB003 (assembly GCF_036577625.1). Classification (NCBI taxonomy): domain Bacteria; kingdom Bacillati; phylum Bacillota; class Bacilli; order Caryophanales; family Paenibacillaceae; genus Paenibacillus; species Paenibacillus sp. GYB003. Next base: position 201,085 of record NZ_JARBDC010000001.1, read on the forward strand.
CTCAGCTTGATCGGCAAAATGCCGTTTTTGAAGCAGTTGTTGTAAAAAATGTCGGCGAACGACGGTGCGATGACGACTTGGAAGCCGTAGTCCATAATCGCCCACGGAGCGTGCTCCCGCGACGAGCCGCAGCCGAAGTTGGCGCGGGAAATCAAGATCGAGGCGCCTTGGTAGCGCGGCTTGTTCAGATCGAAGGCGGGATTGACGTTGCCCTGCTCGTCGAATCTCCATTCGTAGAACAGAAATTGTCCGAAGCCGGTTCGTTCGATCCGCTTCAAAAATTGTTTCGGAATAATCGCGTCCGTATCCACGTTAACCCGGTCCACGGGACCTACGAGACCGGTATGCTTTTTAAATGGTTGCATCGTAATCCTCTCCCTATCGTTTCTCGCTTCCGCTAATTAAACGCCCGCTTCGACTTTGAATTTCCAGTCGCGAACGTCGACGAAACGTCCCGCGATCGCAGCGGCCGCGGCCATCGCCGGAGAGACGAGATGCGTCCGTCCGCCGCGGCCTTGACGGCCTTCGAAGTTCCGGTTCGACGTCGACGCGCAGCGCTCGCCCGGGCTGAGCACGTCCGGGTTCATGGCGAGGCACATGCTGCAGCCGGCGTCGCGCCATTCGAAGCCCGCTTCGGTGAAAATTTTGTCCAGTCCTTCCTTCTCCGCCTGCAGCTTCACCCGCCCGGAGCCCGGAACGACGATCGCGTTCACGTGGGACGCGACTTTGTAGCCTTTGGCCACCTCCGCCGCCGCGCGCAAATCTTCGATCCGCCCGTTCGTGCACGAACCGATGAAGACGCGGTCGACCTTCAGCTCGGTCATCGGCGTGCCGGGAGTAAGTCCCATATATTCAAGCGCCTTCTCGGCCGCTTTCCGTTCGTTTTCGGTCGCGAAGCTGGCCGGGTCCGGCACGTTCGCCGTAACGTCGGTGCCCATGCCCGGGCTCGTGCCCCAAGTCACTTGCGGGATCAGCGATTCGGCGTCGAATTCGACGACCGTATCGTATGCCGCGCCCTCGTCGGTGACGAGCTGCTTCCACTCTTCGACGGCGCGGTCGAACGCTTCGCCCTGCGGCACGTAATCGCGGCCGCGCAAATAGTCGAACGTCGTTTGGTCCGGAGCGATCATGCCCGCTCTCGCGCCCGCTTCGATCGACATGTTGCAGACGGTCATCCGCTCTTCCATCGTGAGGGCCCGGATCGCTTCGCCCGTATATTCGATGACGTAGCCCGTCGCGAAATCGGTGCCGTATTTGGCGATGATGCCGAGAATCAAATCTTTGGCCGTAATGCCGGCTTTCAGCTTGCCGACGACGCGCACTTCCATCGTTTTCGGCTTCGCCTGCTGCAAGCATTGCGTCGCGAGCACGTGTTCGACCTCGCTCGTGCCGATGCCGAACGCGAGCGCGCCGAACGCGCCGTGCGTGGACGTATGGCTGTCGCCGCAAACGATCGTTTTGCCGGGGTGCGTAAGGCCGACTTCAGGCCCCATGACGTGCACGACGCCTTGGTCGACATGGTTCAGGTCGAACAGCTTGACGCCGAAATCGGCGCAGTTTTTCGACAGCGTATCGATCTGCTGCTTGGAAATCGGGTCCGCGATATTGAACCGGTCCTTCGTCGGCACGTTGTGGTCCATCGTGGCGAACGTAAGGTCCGGACGGCGCACTTTGCGGTTCGCCAGGCGAAGCCCTTCGAACGCCTGCGGCGACGTAACCTCGTGGACCAGGTGAAGGTCGATGTAAATAATGCTCGGCTTGCCTTGCTCTTGATAAATGACGTGATTATCCCAAATTTTTTCGAACATCGTTCTCTTTGCCATATCATTCACCTCTCCGATCTTTGGTACAATCATACCACGGCTGTCGTCATTGCTCCAAGATATAATTTCTATAAACGCGATAGGCTGCGGCTATGACCAAAGCGCGTCCGACGCTCGGCGAGCGGGCCGATGCGCTTGTCCGCTGCGCGCCTCGGAACGGCAGCCCGCGGCAAACGTCGCTCGGATGCAGCGGCAGCCGCTTCGTTCGCGGGCGGCGCCCGCAGCCCGAACGGCGTACCGGTTCGCGGAACGATCCGTATAACGAAAGCAAACGAGGCTTTATGCGATCCCGCGTGAGCTTTCGTATCATATGCCGTATAATGGAGCCAAACATAAGCGGTCAATTAGGAGGATCACCCCGCATGGAATTCAGACAGCTTCAATACGCCATCCAAATCGCGGCCGAAAAAAACTTCTCGCGCGCGGCGGAGAAGCTTCATATCGCCCAGCCTTCGCTCAGCCAGCAATTGTCCAAGCTGGAAAAGGAGCTCGGCGTGCTATTGTTTCACCGCAATACGAACTCGGTCGAATTGACCCATGCGGGCAGCCTGTTCGTCGAAAAGGCGCAGCAAATCGTCGACATGGTCGGCGAAATCCGCCAGGAAATGGACGATATTTCGCAGTTGCGCAAAGGCCGGCTCATTATCGGAAGCATGCCGATTACCGGCGCCCATATGCTGCCGTCCGTACTTCCCGTGTTCCGGGAACGGTATCCCGAAATCGAAATCGTGCTCGTCGAAGAAACGTCCGCCATCTTGACGCAGCTCACCGCGGAGGGCCGCACCGATCTGAGCGTCCTGTCGCTTCCGCAGCAGGAGTCGGCGCTGGAGTACGACGTGCTGATCGAGGAGGAGATACGGCTGGCCGTCCCGCCCGGCCACCCCGAGGCGCGCAGCGCGGACCGCGGCGGCACCGTCGATTTGGCCCGGTTCAAGGACGAGCCGTTCATCGTGCTGAAAAAAGGACAAGGCTTGCGCCAGACGGCGATCGACTTTTGCCTTCACGCCGGCTTTTCTCCGCGCATCGTGTTCGAAAGCAGCAATATCGAGACGGTCCAGTCGCTCGTCGCCGCCGGCATGGGCTGCGCGTTCGTGCCCGCGATGGTCGAACGGGGCAAATGGAGCGAGCTGGCGCCGGCCTATTTGTCGATCGACAGCAGGCCGACCCGGACGATCGTCATCGCCAGGCGGAAAGGCCGCTACGTTTCGAAGGCGGCGGAGGCGTTCATCGCCACCGCGCTGGAGCTGCTGGGCAAAACGCCGAAGACGGGGGGATGAGACGAATGGATCGGCTTACGTTTTTGGGGACCGGAGATTCGATGGGCGTTCCCCGCGTATATTGCGAATGCCGCGTCTGCGAAGAGGCGCGCGCGTCCGGCCGCAACCGCAGGTACCGCTCGTCGGCGATCGTCCATACCGAAGCCGGCGATTTGCTGCTGGACTGCGGACCGGACTGGGTCGCCCAGATGGAGCTGCTCGGCGTCCGCTCGGTCGAGCGGGCGCTCGTCACGCATCCGCATCACGATCATATCGCGGGACTGCCCGAATGGTTCGACGCCTGCCGGTGGACGGAGACGAAAGGCGCCGTCCATGCGCCGGCCGTCGTGTTCGAAACGATCCGCAGGCAATATCCGTGGCTGGAAAGGCGGCTCGCGTTTCTGAGTAACGACGGCGGGTTCGCGTTCGGCGGCTGGTCGATCACGCCGTGGGAAGTGTGCCACGGCCGGAACGGCACGTCGTTCGCCTACCGGTTCGAAAAGCCGGGCTTTCGCTGGGCGTACTGCTCCGACGCGATCCGGCTTACGGAGCAACAAAAAAAGCCGCTTCACGGCTTGAACATGCTGGTGCTCGGCACGAATTTTTACAAAGAGGAGGCGAAGCCGGAATCGCGTTCCGTCTACGATATGACGGAGGCGTTCGAGCTTCTGCGGGAGGTGAAGCCGGACATGGCGTATTTCACGCACATGTCGCACGGAGTCGACATCGACGCCGATTACGGGCTTCCCGGGAACGTAAAGCTGGCCCGGCACGGCGATGTCGTTGCGCTTTGCGCCCGATGAGCCGTGCATGCGCCGTTTTGAAACGCCGTCCGCTCCTACGGAATTGCCGGAGTCGGACATCGCCGGCCCGGTTCAGCCTTCGGTGCCGCTTCTAAGCTCCATCCGGTAGCGGTGCACGACGTTCCGCCAAGCCAAATCGTGGCGTTCGAGCGACTTGACGAGCAGCTCGGCGGTCGCCACGTTCGTCGCGACCGGCACGCATTGAACGTCGCACAGGCGGAGCAGCGCGGTGACGTCCGGTTCGTGCGCGAGGGCGACGAGCGGATCGCGGAGAAAAATGACGGCGTCGATTTCGTTTTGCGCGACGAGCGCGCCGATTTGCTGATCGCCGCCGAGCGGGCCCGATCTCAGCTTCACGACGGTCAGCTTCGCTTCCTCGGCGATTTTTTGCCCGGTCGAGCCCGTCGCGAACAGCGTGTGCTGCGAAAACACGTTATGATAGGCGATCACCAGATTGACCAGTTCATCCTTCTTCACGTCATGGGCGATTAACGCGATGTTCATCAGGACCATCTCCTTATTAATGTTAGATTTAATAACGTACAAATTAGGTTATGACTGAATATTACACCACGATCGCCGAGAACGCAATAGTTATGTCATGTTTTATGACGCAAACTCACGAATATTTTTTAAACACAACACTTATTGTTATATAAAATAACACAAAGAGACTGTCCCTCATTCGGAGGCAGCCTCTCGTTTACATTATAAACCATCGAGCGCTCCCCGGAGCTACTCAACCTTTGACAAAACTTTGACGTTTTCGGCCAAAATGTCCCGAATCGTTCGTTCCGGCAGCCCCGTCATGGCCACAATGCCGTAGGAGCTTTTCAAGCAGTACAGCGGATGCTGGGAGCCGTATAAAAACTTGCTCGCCGGAACGATCCGAAGCAGCTCCTCCAGGGCGAACACCTTGTCCTTCAGCCCGCATGTGTCGAAAAACAGACGCGGCAGCCGGTTCGCCTCGTTCTTCATCGCGGCGATTTCATTGAACCGGATATTGAGCACGACGATGTCCAAATCCGGATGAGCGTTCGCGAACGCCCGCAGCCGGCCGACATCGAGCGGCTTCGGCTTCATCATATAATCGAGCCGTTCGTCCTCCATCCGCTTCGTCACGAACAGCGGAAGCCCGTGCCGCTTCAAGACGCCGCAAAGCTCGGCGACCGGCTCGCTCGCCAGGTCGTAGTCGTGATACGTCGGGTAAATGCGCACCCCGCGAATATCGAACCGGGCGAGTCCCTCCTCGATGTCGCGCCGCCAGCCCGGCAGCGTCGGATTCACGGTCAGCACATGCTTGTATTCCGTGCCTGCGATCGTCTCGTGCAGCTCCTCGTCGCCTTCGAACGGGTCGTTGTAAAAAATGCTGTTCAGCGACGCGACGTAGCCTCCCGTTATCCCGTTGTCGCGATGTACCGCACGCAGATGGTCGAGCGTGTTTTTGCGGATTTTTCGAAACGGCCAATGGCCGAGCAGCGCGTTCACATCGAAATGCATGCGTCCCCCTCCTTCGCACGCCGAAATCGGCGTCGTCACCCGATCGTAAAGCTGCGATCGAACAGCTCGAGCGCGTTTTTATAGTAAATGCGCTCCTTCTGCTCGGCCGTCAGATCGGCCTCCTCGACTTGTCCGTAATTGACGACGTACGTAATCGGCATGTCGGAGCCGAAGACGATCCGGTCCGCGCCGACGCGTTCGACCGCATAATCGAGATCGTCGCGTCGAAACGGCGAACCGGAAAAGTCGTGCCAGACGTTGCGGCAATCGCGCACCGCCTTGATGCCGTGGTAGCAGTTTCCGCCGAAATGCGCCATAAGCAGCTTCGCCTGCGGGTAGCGCTTCGCCAGCCGGGCGACGTGAACGCCCGTCGTTTCGTACGGCAGCTGGTCGACCGCCTTGTAAAACGAATGGATCAAAATCGGAATGCCGGCGCCGATGCACGTCTCGACGAGCGGGAACACGCGCGGATCGTCGCAAAACGTGGCGACCCACAGCTTCATCCCGCTCATGCCGTACTGCTCGATGCCCCGCTTCAGGACGTCGAGGGCGTTTCCGTGCGCCGGATTGACGTAACAATACCCTTCGACGAGCCCCGGCTGCTCCTTCATGAAACGGTATACGTCTTTGTTGAGAGCGGCGATTTCGGCTTCGTCGGGATAGTGCGACTTCAACCCGGACACGTGCAGCTTCGATATGCCGAACACGTCGCAGGCGCGCAAAAGCGTCTCCACGCTGCCGTCGTAATCGCCGCCCCATATGTGCGTATGCGCGTCAATAATCATCGTAGGTTCGCCTCCTATCGGATCGGCCGCCTTGCAGCGCGCTTACAGCTGTTCGCACGCGCGGGCAAGCCGCTCCAGCGCCTCGGCGACATCGTCGTCCCCGTGGCTGAAATTGACATATGAAACGTTGTACAGCGAAACGCCGTTGCGGTAAGCGAGCCGGAAAAAGCGCTCGCGGATTTCGGCTTTCGCGCCCGGCGCGAGCGTAAACGTCGGGCACGGCCAAAAGCCTTTCAGCTCGAGCGGCACGCCGGTCCGGCGGAAGACGGCGTTCAGTCCGCCCCACAGCTTCTCCCCTTGCCGCCACAAATGCCCGACGACGTCGTGCCGCTTGTAAACCTCGATCGTCGCCTTCGAGGCGGCAAGCGAAAGCGTTTCCCCGCCGAACGTGCTCGAGATGACCGTGCCGCCGCGATCGCAAGCGTCCATCACTTCCTTCGCTCCGACATAGGCCGAAAGCGGCATGCCGTTGGCGATTCCTTTGCTGAAAACGGCGAGATCGGGAACCGCGCCGAAATATTGCTGCGCGCCGCCGACGGCGATGCGGAAGCCGGTGACGATTTCGTCGTAAACAAGCAGCGCCCCGCGCTTCCGGGTCAATTCCCGAACGGCCGGGTAAAACGTCCGGCCTTCCTCCATCCGGGCGTAATCGGCGGCGATGACGACGGCGGCGATTTCGTCCCCGCAATGGTCGAACCACCGCTCCAGCGTGGCGATGTCGTTCCACGGCAGCGACAGGTGCAGCTCGGACATCGCGGCGGGAACGCCCGCCGCCTTTTGGCCCGAAACGGCTTGCCCCGGCAGCGTCTGGCCGCCTGCGGACAAGCTGTTCACCCAGCCGTTATAGCCGATCTGGATGATTCGGTCGCGTCCCGTATAAGCGCGCGCGATCCGGATGGCGGCGGCGATCGCCTCTCCGCCCGTTTTCAAAAATCGCGCCCGATCGGCGCATGGAATCAGCTCGCACAGCCGCTCCGCCACCTCCGCCTCGAGCGGATGGGGCTGGCCGAAGACGATGCCGCATTCGAGCTGGCGGCGAATCGCCTCGTCGACTTCGGGATATTGGTAGCCTAACGTAATCGGACCGAGGCCGTTGCGAAAATCGATATATTCGTTGCCGTCGGCATCCCATACCCGGCACCCTTTTCCTTTTACGATGACGGCCGGTTCCTCCGGCAGCAGCGAAGGCGCCTTCGAGCAGGTGCTCGATCCCCATGGGATCGCCTTTTCGAGCCGTTCGTGCCATTGCATGGAAGTTGTCATCCGCGCATTTCCCCCGTTCGTCCGATTTGCATACATGTTGACGACCTGTCTAAATTCAATCATATCCGATCGTTCCCGGCAAGGCGCGTCACGCTCCCTTTTCGGCCGCCAATGACGCTGTCGCTCCGGTTCTCTTTCGATATCGGGGATAGGCGCAGCGAAAACGAAACATGCGTCCGCCCGGGCAGACGCATGTTCGTTGCGCCGTCGCTTCAGTACAGCTCCGGCCTGCGGTCGGCGAATACGGGGATCGTCCGGCGCACTTGGTCGACGACCGCCATATCGAGCTCCGCCGTCAAAATCGCCTCCTCCTCGCCGCCCTCGGCGACGATTTCGCCCCACGGATCGACGACCATCGAATGGCCGAAAAACGACGTCGTTCCGCTCGTGCCGACCCGGTTGCACGCCACGACGTACATTTGATTTTCGATCGCCCGGGCCGTCAGCAGCGTGCGCCAATGGTGCAGCCGCGGATGCGGCCATTCGGCCGGCACGATCAGCAGCTTGGCGCCGCCGAGCGCGAGCTTGCGCGTCAGCTCCGGGAATCGGATGTCGTAGCAGATCATCATGCCGGCCGGAACGCCGTCCACGCTCAGCTCTCCGACACGGTCGCCGGCGTGCAAATATTTTTCTTCGTCCATGAGCCGGAACAGGTGGATTTTCGAATAGTCGCCGATCCTCGTTCCCGCGCGGTCGAAGGCGTAAATCGTGTTGCGGACTCGATCGCCGTTCAGCTCGGCGACCGAACCGGCGACGACGTTCACCCCGTGCTTGCGGCAAAAGGCGGATACGAACTCCCGCGTCCTTTCCCCTTCGCGGTCCGCGATGTCGCGAATGCGGTCCAGCGCATAGCCGGTGTTCCACATTTCCGGAAACACGATCAGATCCGGTTTGCGCGGCCCCGACACGGCTCGTTCCAGGAGCTGCGCCAGCTTGGCGAAATTCGTTTCCGGCTCGCCGATCGCGATGTCCATCTGCAATACGGCGACGTTCAGCTTTTGTCCGTCTGACATGGTCGTTTCACTCCGCTTCGTTGGGTTCCTATTTATCATAGTCGATCGAACGGCGCCAAGCAACGACGGCTTCCGGCAAAAATGCGATGGAAAAAGCCGCTCGCGACAGGTATAATCAAGTGTAATCGTCAAATAAGTCTACCATTCGGAGTGAAATACGATGAATTTACCGACACAGAAGGCGTCCGCCTTCCCGATCGAAGCCGCCGACCGGCTGAAGCGGCTGCCGACGCAGTTTTTCGCTTCTCTCGTCAGCAAAGTGAACCGGCAAATCGCCATGGGGCACGACGTGATCAATCTCGGTCAGGGCAACCCCGACCGGCCGACGCCCGGGCATATCGTTACCGCCCTTCAGGAGGCTGCGCCGGACCCGGCCTACCATAAATATTCCCCGTTCAGCGGGTTTTCGTTTTTGAAGGAAGCGATCGCGAGCCGTTATCGGGAAGATTACGGCGTCCGGCTCGATCCGGAAACCGAAGTCGCCATCCTGTTCGGCGGCAAGACGGGTCTCGTCGAAATCAGCGGCTGCCTGCTGAACGCCGGCGACGTCTGCCTCGTCCCCGACCCCGGCTATCCCGACTACTGGTCGGGCGTCGAGCTGGCCGGCGGACGCATGGCGTTCATGCCGCTCAAGGAGGACAACGCCTTCCTTCCCGACTATTCCGCCCTGTCGCCGGACGACGTGAACAAGGCGAAGCTGATGTTCGTCAATTATCCGAACAATCCGACGGCCGCCTGCGCGCCCGAATCGTTTTACGACGATACGATCCGGTTCGCCGCCGCGAACGGCATCGTGGTGGCGAGCGATTTCGCGTACGGGGCGATCGGCTTCGACGGCAAACGGCCGGTCAGCTTTCTGCAGCGTCCGGGGGCGAAGGAAGTCGGCGTCGAGTTTTACACGATGTCGAAAACGTACAATATGGCCGGCTGGCGCGTCGGCTTCGCGCTCGGCAACGCCGAGGTCGTGCGGCTCATCAACTTGATCCAGGACCACTATTACGTCAGCTTGTTCGGCGGCATACAGGCGGCCGCGGCGCATGCGTTGACCGGACCGCAGGATTGCGTCCGGGAGCTGAACGCCGTCTACGAAAGCCGCCGCAACGCCTTATTCGGCGCCCTCTCCCGCATCGGCTGGGAAGCGAAGCCGTCAGCGGGCTCGTTTTTCGCCTGGCTGCCGGTGCCGAAGCGGTATACGTCCGCCGAATTCGCGGACTTGCTGCTGACCGAGGCCCACGTCATGGTCGCGCCGGGAATCGGGTTCGGCACGCACGGCGAAGGCTACGTCCGCGTCGGGCTCCTCTCGTCCGAGGAACGGCTGGAGGAAGCGGTGCGGCGCATCGGGCGGCTGAACTTGTTCGGTTAGGCGATATGGCGCGCGCCGCCCGCTTCGAGGCGAATGCGGGCGGTTCGTGCGCGAAAGGGCGATATGCGCTCCTACAGCTCGTCGTTTTCCGGCAGGCGCTTCGCCTGTCGCCTTCCTATACATCCTGCCGTTGCCACCCCCTCTTGCTCGGTACGAGAGAGCGTTACCCGGGGATATGGACAAAGCGACGGATCGAGCCGTCGCTTATTTGCTTTGGAAAGCTTTTTTCACACGGATCGGCCGCCCCCTTCGATACGGTGTTGACTGAACGCGAACGGGGTTTGTATAATAGAGTCGACAATCTATAGAACATCGTTCTACAATAAAGAACTAAAGTTCATGCTCATCATCCGGACGCTTCATAAACAACAACCGCCGCCTCGATCTCGTCCGCTGCCTTCAGCTATGCCTTGACCCGCTCGTCCCGCCGACACAATCGATCATCCTGCCCATCACAAAGGTATAACCATAAGGAGGAGTTGTTCATGGATCAAAATGAAAACGGTTACGATCCGGAGGAAACGGAAGTCGGCAAAGACGCAAAACCGCTCAGCAGAAGAGAAATGCTGGCTACCATCGGCTTTGCGGGCACCGCCCTTTTTGCCGGAGGAGCGTTTCTGGCAGATCCGATTGCCGAAGCTTCCGCAGCGGATGCCGTTTATGGCGCCAAGAAAGGACATCCGGATATTCCTTCAAAGCTTTTTGGAGAAAATTGCCGCGTTACCCGAATATCCATTGCGGAGCTGCGAAACGTTACGAATCCGAGCGAGACGACCGTCTATTTCGTTTCGGATCCGGGACGGGAAGGATTTTTTGTATACGACCCTGCGGATACGGCTGCGCCCGACAATGCCGGAACGGTGATCGTGTCCGCGAGCGGTGCCCGATTCGAACGGATCGTGCAGGGAGAGCTGAATGTGAAATGGTTCGGCGCTTCCGGCGACTCGGCGACGGACGATACCGCCGCCATTCAGGCGGCGCTTGACACGGGACAAGCGGTGTTTTTGCCGGCCGGAACGTACAAGGTGACGGATACGCTGCGTCTGAAGGAGAACGGCCAAATGATCCGCGGAGCGGGACGCTTTCGTACTACGATCAAAAATTCGGCCAATGCAAAACCGCTGCTGCACTTCGGCGATCTGACCGACAGCGCGGCAACCGGCTATGCGTTATCATGCACGGCCCGGGATTTCTCGTTGGAGGGCAATCCGTCAACTGCGGAAGGAATCGGTCTGCTCGGCATATTGGACGATGTTGCGACTTGGGGAAGCGCTTCGCGAGCGTGCATCCTCGAAGGCATTCGCGTAACGGGAATCGGCTCCGGACCCGCTCTTCGCGTTTCCGCATGGACGCCGACCGTAATCGGCTGCGAATTTTGGAACAGCAAGCAGGGCATCAAAATCGGCAATCATGTGTATGCCGGACGGTTTATCGGCAATTACATCAGCGGTCACGAGGCCGAAGGAATTACGTGCGGCGTGCAGGCGGCAAACTCGGCGGCGCTTCTTTTCTCGGGCAATGTCATCCAGTGGTGCGGCAGTCCGTCCGGGATGATCGTATTGTCCGGCGGCAGCGCATGGACGTTTTTAAATACGTATATCGAAAAGCCGAACGTCGGCTGCGGCGCCGTATGGGCGTTGTCCGACCCGTGCACGACCGTCACGATCGACGGCGTTCATTACGGCACCGCCAAAGGAGAAACCGCCATCGATGTCGTTTCCACCAATATTAAACTGTGCTCCGTCCGAAATGTGCAAATATTCGGAAACGTGCGCAGCGCCGTAAAAATAACGGGCATCCTGCCGCTGACTTCAATCGACGGCGTGCGCCAGCCGTCCGGAACCGCCGGCGTCGCGCTGATCGACGACCAGTCGGAACGCAAGCAGACTTTCATCAACAATTCCCCGCTCGGCATCGAAACGGGCGCGGCCAAAATCAAGTGCGTCCCCTCTTACAATGCGATTACGGCTGTCGATACGGCGACCGGCCATACCCGCTGGTTCCTGAAAAACGGACGCGAATATTTCGGCGCCGATACGAGCGCGCCAAGCCTTGGAGCGGACGGGCAATCGCTGGCCGTCTATAAAGGAGCCGGCATCGGTCCGCTGAAAGTCGACCGCCTTATGCTCGGCGCCGACAACAAAGGCCTATTTCACGGTTCCGGCAGCCCGGAAGGAGTCGTAACGGCACCGGTAGGATCGCTTTACCTGCGTGCCGACGGGAGTCCCGGCTCCACGTTGTATGTGAAGGAAAGCGGCGTCGGCAATACGGGCTGGGCGGCCAAATAGCCCGCCGCCGATCCGCGATCGGAGACGGATTCGGATCGGGAGCACCGCTTCCGCCGACCGGCGGGATGCTTGCGGCGCGGCTCCCGCTTCAAGCGAATGCGGGCGGTTAATGCGCAAAAGAGCGTTATCCGCGCGTACGACCCGACGTTTGAGCCGCTAAAGCGGACCTAAGCGCACTATACATGCGGCGCGGCGTCCGCATCATGGCGAATGCAGGCGGTTAATGCGCAAAAGAGCGTTATCCGCGCGTACAGCCCGACGTTTAGGCCGCTTTAGCGCTCCTAAGCGCACTATACATGCGGCGCGGCGGTCCGCACCGAGGCGAAAGCGACTCGCCGTCGTGCCGACGTCTTTACAAACGCGACGCGGGATGCTATTCTAGTTAGTAACAATTTCGAACTTAACGTGATGACGGGACCAGTACGCACAGCCCGCGCGATCAGAGAGCGAATTCCGATGGCTGCGAGAATTCGCCGCAGGCGGCTGAGCCGAACCCCACCCCCGAACGGCCAACGACGAGTTGGACAGCACCCTGCTGTTACCAGGGACTGAAGATGGCGGCGCGCGCCGTTTTACCCGCGCCCGTTAATTAAGGTGGTACCGCGGAAGCCGGACTTTCGTCCTTAACAAGGATGAGAGTCTTTTTTGTTTTATGCGCGAAGCGCCGGCGGACGTCATTATGCGAAAGCAAGGTGGGATCAACCGTGCAACAAACAATCGTAGTCAAAATCGGCAGCAGCTCGCTTACGTCCGACGAAGGCGGCCTGAACCGAGCCAAAATCGAATATTTCGCCGCAGAGCTGTCCCGGCTTCAGCACGCCGGCTGGAACGTCGTGCTCGTCACCTCCGGCGCCGTCGCCGCCGGCTTCCGCCAAATCGGCTACGCCAGACGGCCGAAGGCGCTGCACGAGAAGCAAGCGTCGGCCGCGGTCGGGCAGGCGCTGCTCATGCAGCGCTACAACGAAGCGTTCGCCCGGCACGGGCTGACGGTCGCGCAAATATTGCTCACCCGCTCCGATTTCCGTAGCCGCCAGCGCAACCATAATGCGCTCATGACGCTGCAGGAGCTGATCAGCCGCGGCGTGATTCCGATCATCAACGAGAACGACACGGTCGCCGTCGACGAATTGAAGTTCAGCGAGAACGATACCCTCTCCGCGCTCGTCGCCAATTTGCTGAAGGCGCAAAAGCTGGTCATATTGACCGACACCGACGGGCTGTATACCGACGATCCGCGCAAAAACAGCGGCGCGCGGCGCATCGAGCGGGTCGAAGAAATCAGCGAGGACATTTATCGGATCGCCGGCGGCTCGGGCTCTTCCGTCGGCACGGGCGGCATGCGCTCGAAAATCGAGGCGGCGCGCATCGCCACGAGCTGCGGCGTGCCGGTATTCATCGGCAGGGCGAGCGAGCCGGACGATTTGCTGCACGCCGTCCGGGGCGAAGGCAAAGGCACGTATTTCGATACGAGCGCGCATACGCTGTCGACGAAAAAGCAGTGGATCGGTTTCCATTCCGATCCGCAGGGCAAGGTGAAGGTCGACGCCGGGGCGGAGCGGGCGCTGGTCGACGGCGGCAAAAGCTTGCTGCCCGCCGGCGTCACCGAGGTCGACGGCGACTTCCATCCCGGCGACGTCGTCGAAGTGACCGATGCCGACGGCCGTACGCTCGGGCGGGGCGTCGTGAACTATGCTTCCTGGCAGCTGAAAGCGGTAGCCGGTCTGTCGACCGAGGAAGTGCGCAAGCGCGTGGACGTGCCGCGCATCGAAGTCGTCCATCGCGACGAATGGATCGTATTTGCGGGGAGGTGACGGGGCATGCGATGGAACGATACGCTGATTCCGACGCTGCGCGACGACCCTTCGGACGCCGAGACGAACAGCCACCGCTTCATGCTGCGCGCCGGTCTCATCCGGCAGCTGGCCGCGGGCGTCTACTCGTACCTTCCGCTCGGCCTGCGCGTTCTGCGCAACGTCGAACGCATCATCCGCGAGGAAATGGATAACGCCGGCGCCGTCGAAGCGCTGCTGCCGTCGCTGCACCCGGCCGAGCTGTGGCAGCGAAGCGGACGATGGGACGCGTACGGCGACGAGCTGATGCGGCTGAAAGACCGGCACGGCCGGCCGTTCGCGCTCGGAGCGACCCACGAGGAAGCGATCACGTCGCTCGTCGGCGACGAGGTCAAGTCGTACAAAAAGCTGCCGCTCACGCTGTACCAAATCCAGACGAAGTTCCGCGACGAACGAAGGCCGCGGTACGGGCTGATGCGCGGACGCGAATTTATAATGAAGGACGCGTATTCGTTCGACGCGTCGGCGGAAGGGCTGGACCGCAGCTATAAGCGGATGTACGACGCCTACGCCGCCATCTTCGCCCGCTGCGGGCTGACGTTCCGGGCGGTCGAAGCCGACTCCGGCTCGATCGGCGGCACCGACACGCATGAATTCATGGCGCTGTCCGACGTCGGCGAAGATACGATCGTCCACTGCCGCGGATGCGGCTACGCGGCCAATATGGAGCTTGCCGTATCGCTCGGCGGCGAAGGGTCTCCGTCGCCGGCCGGTGCCGCGGATAGCGGCGAAGGCGCCCCGCCCGTCGTCCGCGAGATCGAGACGCCGAACGTGCGGACGATCGCCGAGCTGACGCGTTTTCTCGGCGTCGAATCGCGGCGAATCGTCAAATCGATCGCGCTCGTCGCGGACGGGCGCCCGGTCGTCGCCCTCGTGCGCGGCGACCGCGAGTTGAACGAGACGAAGCTGAAACGGCTGCTGGGCGCCGATAGCTTGGATATGATGACGGAAACCGACGTCGCCGAAAAGCTCGGCTCGGTCGCCGGATACATCGGCCCCGTCGGTCTTCCGGGGAACGTCGCGATCGCAGCCGACGAAGAAATTCGCGGCATGCCGCACGCCGTCGTCGGTGCCGGCGCCGCCGACCGTCATCGGACCGGCGTCAGGCCGGAGCGCGATTTCCGGGTCGACGTTTGGGGCGACATTCGTTCCGCCGCCGAAGGAGACCGCTGCACGCGCTGCGGCGAGCCGCTTTCGTTCGACAAAGGCATCGAAATCGGACACGTGTTCAAGCTCGGCACGAAATACAGCGATTCGATGCGCGCGACGTTTCTGGACGATACCGGGCGGTCGCTGCCGTACGTCATGGGATGCTACGGCATCGGCGTCTCCCGCCTGGTGGCCGCCGTCGTCGAGCAGCACTGCGACGATGCCGGGATCGTATGGCCGGCGGAGCTTTCGCCTTATCGCGTTCATTTGATCGTCATCCAGAAAAAGGATCCGGTTCAAGCGGAGCTGGCGGAGAAGCTGTACCGCGACCTGCGCCGCAGCGGCGTCGACGTGCTGTTCGACGACCGCGACGAGCGGGCCGGCGCCAAATTCGCCGACGCCGATCTGATCGGGCTGCCGATCCGGGTCACCGTCGGCAAGCGGGCGGCGGACGGCATCGTCGAATGCAGGCTGCGCAGCGAACCGGATTCGTTCGAGCTGGAAGCCGGGAAGCTGTACGATTTCGTGCGGAATGCATGAAGAAGGTTTTCACAAATACAGATCGCCCCGAGGGAGGAATTGACATGAGTGAAGTTCGCGAAAAAGCGGCCCGGGCGAAGGAAGCCGCGCGGGCGATGAACCGCGTGACGACCGGGCAAAAAAACGAAGCGCTCGCCTTGATGGCCGACCGGCTTGTCGCCGAAAGCTCCGCCATCCTGGAGGCGAACGCGATCGATTTGGCGAACGGCAGGCAAAACGGCACCTCCGAGTCGCTGCTCGACCGGCTGGCGCTTACCGACAAACGGATCGGCGCGATCGCAGAAGGACTGCGCCAAATTATCGAGCTGCCGGACCCGACCGGCCTGCTGCTGGACGAAACGACGCGCCCGAACGGGCTCGTCATCCGCAAATACAGCGTTCCGCTCGGCGTCGTCGGCATCGTGTACGAGGCGCGGCCGAACGTCACCGTCGACGCGGCCGGCTTGTGCCTGAAAAGCGGCAACGCCGTCGTGCTGCGCGGAGGGTCGGCCGCGCTGGAGTCGAACAAAGCGATCGTGCGCATCATGCACGAGGCGCTGTCCCGCACCGCCCTGCCGGTCGACGGCCTGCAGCTGATCGAAAGCGTGGACCGGTCGTCGGTCGACGAAATGCTCAAGCTGAACGGGCTGCTGGACGTCATCATCCCGCGGGGAGGCCGCTCCCTCATCCAAAACGTCGTCCAAAACGCGACGGTGCCGGTCATCGAAACCGGAGAAGGCGTTTGCCATACGTACCTGGACGACGAAGCGGATCCGGAGAAAGCCGAAGCGATCGTCATCAACGCCAAAGTGCAGCGTCCTTCCGTCTGCAACGCGATGGAAACGATGCTCGTGCACGAGCGTTATGCGGAAACTCGCCTGGCCCCGCTGGCGGACAAATTGAAAGAGCTCGGCGTCGAGCTGCGCGGCTGCGAACGGAGCCGGTCGCTCGTGCCTTGGATGGCGGAAGCGACGGAAGACGATTGGCGCACCGAATACAACGACCTCATTTTGTCCGTCAAAGTCGTCGGCGGCCTGGACGAAGCGCTTGAGCATATCGCCGCATACGGCACGCTTCATTCGGAATGCATCGTCACCGAAAACGGGGACCGCGCCGAACGGTTTCTGCGCGAAGTCGACGCCGCGGCCGTTTACCATAACGCCTCGACCCGCTTTACCGACGGGTTCGAATTCGGCTACGGCGCCGAAATCGGCATCAGCACGCAAAAGCTGCACGCGCGCGGCCCGATGGGGCTGCCGGCGCTTACCTCGACCAAATTCGTCGTCTGCGGAAGCGGACAAATTCGCGGTTGAACCGGCGCGCCCCGCTTGCCTTTAAGCAAGCGGGCGTACCCGAACCGCTCGGCAAGGAGTGACCGAACATGCAGGATACGAAAATAAACGGGACGATCGCCTTTATCGGCGCCGGCTCGATCGCCGAAGCGTTGATCGGCGGCATGATCGAAAAAAGCATCGCCTCGCCCGAGCAAATATTCGCCGTCAACGGGCAAAACGACGAGCGGCTCGCCTATTTGCGCGGCAAATACGGCATCCGCGCGTCGCGCATGCCGGAGGAACGGGACGAGGCGATTCGCGGCGCGGCGATCGTCGTTCTGAACATGAAGCCGAAAGATGCCGCGGCCGCCGTCGCGGACTACCGTCATCTGCTGCGTCCGGAGCAGCTTATCGTTTCGGTGATCGCCGGACTATCCGTCGCGACGATTCGCCGCTTGCTCGGCGGCTCGTTCCCCGTCGCCCGCACGATGCCGAACACGTCCAGCGCGATCGGGCTCGGGGCTGCGGGCGTCAGCTTCTCGGACGGCGTCGCGCCTTCGCAGCGCGAATCGGCGCTGAGCCTGTTCCGGGCGATCGGCGAAGCGAGCGTCGTCGACGAAGACCGGCTCGACATCGTGACGGGCGTGTCGGGCAGCGGTCCGGCTTACATTTATTACGTCATGGAAGCAATGATCGCCGCCGGCGTCCAAGGCGGCTTGACCGAGGAAACGGCCCGGGCGCTGACGGTGCAAACAGTGCTCGGAGCGGCGCAGATGGTCAAAGCGACGAACGAAACGCCGCAAGCGCTGCGGCGGAAAGTGACGTCGCCGAACGGCACGACGCAGGCCGCGATCGAGCTGTTGGAGGCAAACGGCGTCGGCGATCATATCGGCCGCGCGGTGCTGCGCGCCGCCGAGCGCGCGCGCGAAATCGGCCGGGATTTGGCCGAACAAACGATTGCAAGCGGAAAGCAGGTGTAGCCCCATGAGTTATTGCGTCGCCACATACCGCTGTCATGACGAGAAAGCGGATTTTCATAAGAAGGCGCAGTCGATCGCCATCGGCTTGACGGTCGGCAGCTGGACCGAGCTGCCGGCGGCGAAGCAGAAGCAGATGGAGAAGCACCTCGGCGTCGTCCTCTCCGTCGAAGTGCACGAACCGTCCGAAACCGCCGGAGCTTCCGGCGATCGGTACGCCGATATCCGCATCGCCTATCCGGACATCAACTTCAGCCGGGATATTCCGGCGCTGCTCGTCACCGTGTTCGGCAAGCTGTCGATGGACGGCAAAATCAAGCTGATCGACCTGCAATTTTCGCCCGCCTTCTTAAGCGGCTTCGCCGGTCCGAAGTTCGGCATCCGGGGCGTGCGCGACTGGCTCGGCGTTCACGACCGCCCGCTGCTCATGAGCATTTTCAAATCGGTCGTCGGGCACGATCTGGACGAGCTGGGCGAGCAGTTTTACGGACAGGCCGCGGGCGGGGTCGATCTGATCAAGGACGACGAAATTTTGTTCGAAAATCCGCTCACCCCGATCGAGAAGCGGGTCGAAACTTGCATGAAGGCGGCCGGACGCGCAAAACAACGGACCGGGCAAAAGCTGCTCTATGCCGTCAACGTGACGGGGCCGGCGTCCAAGCTGGCCGAGCAGGCGAAGAAGGCGATCGATGCCGGAGCGAACGCGCTTCTGTTCAACGTGCTCGCCTACGGCTTCGATACGCTGCGCGAGCTGAGCGCCGATCCGGAGATCGGCGTCCCGATCGCGGCGCATCCCGCGCTGTCCGGCGCGATGTACCCGTCGCCGCATTACGGCATCGCCGCCTCCGTGCTGCTCGGCAAGCTGATGCGGCTGTGCGGCGCCGATCTCGTCCTGTTCCCTTCCCCGTACGGCTCCGTCGTCATGCCGAAGGAGGAAAACATGGCGATCCGCCGCGCCCTCGTCACCGATCGGCTGGAGGACGACTATGTGTACAGGGGGCCGGATGCATCGGAGGGCGGCGAGACGCCGGCGCCGTTCGCGCTGCGCGAAAGCTTCCCCGTTCCGTCCGCCGGCATTCACCCGGGGCTCGTCCCCTGGATCGTGCGCGACTTCGGCGTCGACGTCGTCGTCAACGCCGGCGGCGGCATACACGGTCACCCGCAAGGCACGGCCGCGGGCGGACAAGCGTTCCGCCAGGCGATCGACGCGGTCATGGGCGGCCGGACGCTGGCCGATTACGCGGAAACGCATCCGGAGCTCGCCGATGCGATCCGGCTATGGGGGGCGAAGCAATGAAACGGCCTGTCATCTTCTGCGATTTCGACGGGACGATTACGGAGAGCGACAATATCGTCGCGATCATGAAGCATTTCGATCCGCCGGGCTGGGAGCCGCTCGTCGAACAGGTCGTTACGAACAAGATCAGCATCCGGGAAGGCGTAGGCCGCATGTTCGAGCTTCTCCCGTCTTCGAGCAAGGAAGAAGTGGCGCAATTCGTCTTCGGGACCGCGAACATTCGACCCGGCTTTCCGGAGCTGCTGCAGTTTTGCCGGGAGCGGGACATCGAGTTTCTCGTCACGAGCGGCGGCATCGACTTTTTCCTGCTGCCGCTGCTGGCGCCGTTTCCGATCGATCCGGGCCGCATTTACTGCAACGCGAGCGACTTTTCCGGGGAACGCATCCGCATCGTCTGGCCGCATCGGTGCGACGAACATTGCGCGAACGATTGCGGCATGTGCAAGACGACGATTATTCGCCGTTACCCGCAAACGGATTATTTCCGCATTTTGATCGGCGACAGCGTCACCGACTTCGCCGGGGCGCAGCTGGCCGACCTCGTATTCGCCAGGTCGCATCTGATCGCGAAATGCGAGCAGCTCGGCTTGCCGTTCGTCCCGTTCGAAACGTTCCTCGACGTTGTCCGCCATTTGCAAACGATCCAGGAAAGGGTGTAACTTTTGAACGATCCGATCTATACGCTGGAGCAGCGCCAGCAAGCGTTCGCCGAGCTGCGCGAAGCGAAAGCCGAGCTGGCGGCGCGCGGCTGGTTTCCCGCGACGAGCGGCAACTTGTCCGTTCGCGTCGGCGCCTTCGCGGCGGACCGATTCGCCTTCGCGGTCACGTCGAGCGGCAAAGACAAATCGAAGCATACGCCGGACGATTATTTGATCGTCGACGGCGCCGGCCGCCCGATCGAGCCGACGAAGCTGAAGCCTTCGGCCGAAACGCTCATCCATTGCGAACTATACCGGCTGACCGGCTGCGGCGCCGTCTTTCACGTCCACACCGTTTTCAACAACATCGTCTCGGAGCTGTACGCGGAGCAGGGCAGCGTGCCGTTCCAGGGAGTCGAGCTGATCAAAGCGTTCAACATATGGGAAGAAAACGCGCGGATCGAAGTGCCGATATTGCCCAACTACGCGGAAATTCCGCGGATCGCCGCCCTTGTCGAGGAGCGGCTCCGGCCGGACGTTCCGGGCATCGTGCTGCGCAATCACGGCATATACGCCTGGGGAGCGAACGTGTTCGAGGCGAAGCGGCATTTGGAAGCTTTCGAATTTTTGTTCGAGTACGCGTACCGCTGGAAAGCGCTGCGCCTTTGACCGTCAATCCGCTTACGGAGCGGATGCAAAAATAGCGGACGATGGGACGCTTTTCTTTCGCACGCTCGATCCGACCGTTTGTCGGGTTCGATTCGCGAAAGAAAGAAGTCCCAAAGTCCGCTATTTTGTTTCGGCCCGCGATTGGCTAACGGGCCCCTCTGAACTTTTGCGTATACTGCTTCGCCTGCTCCGGCGTCTGCACCCGGTTGCGGCTCCATTCGAGGAGGATGCGGTCGATATACCGGAAATGGACGACGCCGGCGAATACCGCCTCCTTCAGCGCCAGCAAAATGAGCTCCTCCGGATACCGGTCGCGGTCGAGCCACTGCGATATGTTTTCGCATTCCATCGGGGTGAGCGGCCGGGCGAATTCTTTCTCGAACATGGTGAAAATGTCGCTTTCGCCCGCCTTGGCCGGAGCCGCTTTCGCCGCGGCCGGCGCCTTCCCCGCTGCGCCCGTCTCCTCAAGCCATGCGCCCGCCAGCCTCCGGTACAAATGCGACAAATTGTACGTTTCGCTGAGCACGCCCGTCGACGGATCGATCGCCTCGTCGATTTGCAGCAGCTCCTCCTTCAGCAGCCGCTGCAGCGCCTTGATGACCGCCTCCGGAGGCGCCGACATGCGGCTCTGCAGCTCCTGGGGAGTCGGAAACTCCTTCCCTTCCTTCTCCTTGAACGCGATCAGATGAATGAGCAGCATCGCTTCCGTATCGGAAATGTCCAGCCGCTTGTACAGCCGCAGCAGCAGCATCGAAACGGATGCGCTGCCGGCTTGCAGCGCCGCCGCCAGCTCGCTTTCGAGCGGCCCGCGTTGTTCCCCTCTCGCCATGCAAACGCCCCTTTCGCAATTATGGATACAGCCGATTCAGCAGCCGCGGAAACGGGATCGTTTCCCGGACGTGCTCCAGCCCGCAAATCCAGGCGACCGTCCGCTCCAGCCCGAGTCCGAAGCCGGAATGGGGCACCGTGCCGTATTTGCGCAAATCCAAGTACCAGCGGTACGCTTCCTCGCCCAGCTCGTGCTGCGCAAAGCGCTCTTGCATCAAGTCCGGGTCGTCGATCCGCTGGCTGCCCCCGATAATTTCCCCGTAGCCTTCCGGCGCGATCATATCCGCGCACAGAACGACTTCCGGCCGGTTCGGATCGGGCTTCATGTAGAACGCTTTAATGTCCGTCGGGTAATGGGTGATAAATACCGGCTTGTCGAACTGCCGCGCGATTTCCGTCTCGTGCGGCGCTCCGAAGTCTTCGCCCCAGGCGATCTCGTGACCGCTTTCCTGCAGCCGCCGGATCGTTTCGTCGTACGTGATGCGCGGGAACGGCGCCTTGACGTTTTCCAGCTTCGAAAGATCGCGGCCGAGCGTTTCGAGCTCCTTGCGGCAGTTCGCCAAGACCGATTGTACGACGAACGAAACGAAACGCTCCTGCACGATCAAATTTTGCTCGTGATCGACGAACGCCATTTCCGGCTCGATCATCCAAAACTCGATCAGATGGCGGCGCGTCTTCGATTTTTCGGCGCGGAACGTCGGGCCGAACGAATACACCTTGCCGAGCGCCATCGCCGCCGCTTCCATGTAAAGCTGGCCGCTTTGCGTCAAATAGGCGTCCTCGTCGAAATATTTCGTATGGAACAAATTCGTCGTCCCTTCGCACGACGAAGGCGTCAAAATCGGCGGGTCGACGAGATAGAAGCCGTTCTCGTCGAAAAATTGCTGCACGGCGCGAATGATGTGCGAGCGGACGACCATGATCGCCCGCTGCCGCGGGGAACGAAGCCACAAATGGCGATGGTCCATCAAATAATCGACGCCGTGCTCCTTCGGCGTAATCGGGTAATCGACCGCCACCTGAATCGGTTCGACGCCGGTTACGGTCAGCTCGTAGCCGCTTTGGCTGCGGGCGTCCTCCCGCACCGTTCCGGTGACGTAGAGCGAGCTTTCCTGCGTCAGCTTGGACGCCTCGTCCCATACCGGTTCGGCGACTTCGTTTTTGACGACGACGCCCTGGATGAATCCGGTTCCGTCGCGCAGCTGCATAAACTGAATTTTACCGCTCGACCGTTTGTTGTGCAGCCAGCAGCCGATCCGTACCGTTTGACCGACATGCCGGCTTACTTCCCGAATCGTAGTCAGCTCCATCCTCGTTCCTCCCTGTCGAATAATGATCGTTGCCGCCTTCGCCGCCGTGCCCGGCGGACGGTTTACGGGTTTTCTTGCAACGGACGGCCTCCGCTTATGCGGAACGTATCCCGCGCGATCATCAGCTCCTCGTTCGTCGGGATGACCCAGACGTCGACGGCCGAATCGGCGGTCGATATTTTCCGTTCCCCGCCCCCGCCTCGCTCGTTCGCTTCCGCATCCAGCCTCAGGCCGAGGAAGGTCAGCCCCTCGCAAACCGTTTTGCGCAGCAGCGCGCTGTTTTCCCCGACGCCGGCCGTAAAGATCAGCGTATCGAAGCCGTTCATGGCGGCCGCATAGGCCCCGATATATTTGCGGAGCCGGTATTCGTACATGTCGAACGCGAGCTTCGCCCTGCGGTCTCCGTCCTGAACGGCTTCCAGCACTTCGCGCATGTCGCCGAGTCCCCCGGAGACGGCGAACAGCCCGCTGTGCTTGTTCAGCATCGAATTCACTTCGCTGACCGACAAATCTTCCTTGTCCATCGCAAACGGCACGATGGCCGGGTCGATGTCCCCGCTTCTCGTCCCCATCATCAATCCTTCGAGCGGAGTCATCCCCATGCTCGTATCGAACGACTTCCCGCAGCGGATCGCCGTTACGCTCGCCCCGTTGCCGATATGGCACGAAACGATTTTCAGCTCGTCGGGCCGTTTCCCGCTCAGCTCCGCGGCCCGCTCGCTTACGTATTGGTGGGACGTGCCGTGAAACCCGTAACGCCGGACGCCGTGCTTTTTGTAAAAGACGTGCGGAATCGCATACCGAAACGACGCCGGCGGCATCGTCTGATGAAACGCCGTATCGAACACCGCCACCTGCGGAATGTGCGGCAGGTTGGCTTCTACCGCTAGAATGCCCGTCAGCGCTCCCGGATTATGCAGCGGCGCCAAATCGTACAAACGGCGTATTTCCCGCTTCACGTCGTCGTCGATCCGCACCGAGCCCGAGAACGTCTCGCCGCCGTGCACGACGCGATGGCCCGCCGCGTGAACGTCGTCGATCGACCGGAGGACGCCCTCCTTCGGATCGGTCAAAATGCGCAGCACTTTGCGGATCGCCGCCGTATGGTCCAAAATTTCGCTCACCTCGCGCAGCTCCGGCCGATCCGCCGGCTCGTGCGTCAGCATGGCCGTCTCCATGCCGATGCGCTCGACCTTCCCTTTGGCCAGGACGCGTTCCCGCACCATGTCGAACAGCTGGTATTTGAGCGACGAGCTTCCTGCGTTGATGACCAGTATGTTCATAATCTGTCGCCGTCCTCGTCGTATTGAAAAAAGCCTTCGCCCGTTTTGACGCCGAGATGGCCGGCGCGCACCATCTGCCTCAGCATAAACGACGGCCGGTATTTCAGGTCGCCGTATTCCCGGAACATCCGCTCCATCGCCGCCAGCACCGCGTCCAGTCCGAACCGGTCGGCCATCTCGAACGGACCGTAACGAAACTCGTAGCCGACCCGCATCGCCGTGTCGATGTCTTCGGCGGAGGCGACGCCTTCGGACAGCGCGTGCATCGCTTCATTGATCAGGGTGCAGATGAGCCGGGTCGTCACGAAGCCGGGCGATTCGTATACCATGATGCCCGTTTTTTGAATCGTTTGCTCGACGAACCGGCGCACGATGTCGTACGTTTCGGCGGACGTTTTCAACCCGCGCACGATTTCGACGAGCGGGCTTTTGCCGGCCGGATACGTAAAATGGAGCCCGATCACCCGTTCCGGGCGGCTCGTTTCCCCGGCCAGCTCGGTCAGGCTCAGCGTCGACGTGTTGCTCGCCAATATGGCGTCGGGACAAACGGCGTCGAGCCGCGCGAACACCGCTTTTTTGACGTCCAAATCTTCCGTTACCGTTTCGATGACCATATCGCAGGAAGCCAATTGCTCGATCGCGAGCGTTTTATGAATTTTGCTGAGCGTTTGCCGCCGCTCGGCTTCCGTTATCGCCCATTTCTCGAGCTGCTTGAGCAGGCTGAGCTCGATGCTCCGCCAGGCGTGCTCCAGCTGCTCCGGGCCGGCTTCCAGCAGCAGCACGTCGATGCCTTTGGCGGCGAGCATTTCGGCGATGCCCTGCCCCATCGTGCCGGCGCCGACGACCCCGATTTTCGCAATTTGCACGGTCCTTCTCCTTTGCGGCCTAAACCTGTTGATGACTGAACTGTCTACTACAAATGATACACCGAACGGCGAAAGATTTCATCCGCCGTCACAAAAAGGTCGCAAAACAAAAAAAGCTACCCCCCGGGCGTCCAAAGCCCGGCCGGATAGCCTCTTCCATTCGTGCATGATCGGCGCGCAGCGCGAATCGCCCGAGCAAGCTACGCCGAAGTCTGCGCCGTCGTTTCGACGGATGCGAGCAGCGCGCGGAACTGATCCCCCGTCAGCACCTCTTCCTGGATCAAAATGTCGAGCGATTGCTCGAACGCGGGCCGATATGCCTCCAGCATATCCCGCGTTTTCGCATGCAGCTCGTCCAAAATGGCCGAATTTTCTTTCATCAGCTCTTCTTTCGTCACCATTTGGCGGTCGATAATGCCGAGCGCGGTAAGGCCGGAGTCCATCATCGTGCGCACGAGCTGAAGCGCCTGCTCGAAGTCGTTGCGCGAGCCGGTGCTCCGTCCGCCGTAAAACATTTCCTCCGCGACGGCGCCGCCGAGCGCGATCATGATTTGCTGCTCGAGCTCCGCTCTCGTATACAAATACTGATCCTGCTGCGGGTTGTGCCGCACGTAGCCGAGCGCTTGTCCGCGCGGGCTGAGCGACACCATCGACACCGTGCCGGGCCTTACCTTCTCCGCCGCGATGGCGTGTCCGAGCTCGTGAAGCGCGACGCGCTTCCGCTCCTCCATCGTCGCCTCGCGGTCCGTTTTTTCGCCCATCATCACTTTATCGATCGCCTGCGAAAAATGATGCTGCCCGATATCCGGCCGGCCGTCCCGCATCGCGTATATGGCCGCCTCGTTCATGACGCTTTCCAGCTGGGCGCCGGAAAAGCCGAACGTTTCGCCGGCGACCCGCTCCAGACTGACTTCGTCCGCAACGGGCTTGTTTTTGGCGTGAATTTGCAGGATGTGCATGCGCCCTTTTTTGTCGGGCAAATCGACTTGAATGTGCCGGTCGAACCGTCCCGGACGGAGCAGCGCGCTGTCCAGCATTTCTTTGCGGTTCGTGGCCGCGACCATCAAAATGCGCGGCGTGTCGGCCGTATGGATGCCGTCCATCTCGGTCAGCAGCTGGTTGAGCGTCTGATCGTACTCGCGATGCTGGCCGCCCTCCCGCTTGCCGCCGATGACGTCGATTTCGTCGATAAAAATAATCGCGCTGTCTTTGCCGTCCTTCGCGGCGCGACTGCGCGCTTCCTTGAACAGATCGCGCACGCGGCTGGCGCCGACGCCCACGTACATTTCGACGAATTCGCTACCGGAGGCGGAGACGAACGCCGAATTCGTGTAATGGGCCGCCGCCTTCGCCATGAGCGTTTTCCCCGTTCCCGGAGGCCCCGTCAGCAGGATGCCTTTCAGCGGACGAATGCCGAATTTGCTTATTTCTTCATGCTTGATCAAAAAATCGAGCGCTTCGATCAGCTCGTTTTTCGCCCGCTCCTGGCCGCCGATGTCGTCGAACGTCAAATAAGACGGCGCCCGGTTTTTTCCTTTGCGCTCGGAGGAGGACACCCCCAAATTGCCGCGCATGCGGGTCAAATATAGCAGCGAGAACAAAATGACGCCGGCCAGGACGACCGGAACGACGTTCACGCCCAAAAAGATCAAAAAAACGATCAGTACCGGCACGAAGCCAACGAGCATTTCTTTGCCCAGCTTACTCATTCGGCCACACCCCCATCTTCGGCGAGGTGCGGGGCAGCAGCTTGAACTTGTGGTTGGTGCCGTCGGTCATATGAACGTACACGTACCGTTCGTCCATTTCCGTCGTGACCTGCAAGCCCGGAAATGCCGCCTTTTTCGCTTCCAGCGCCATCGGAATGGCGGCGTAACGTTTGCTTTCCATCGCTTCCGCCACGTCGAACAGCGCGTCCGACCACCAGCGGTCCAGCTCCGGCGTGCTCGTATCTTTCACGACCAGTTCGACCTCGCGATTGCCGATAATCGAACCGCCTTGTTCCGTAATCGATTTATAAATTTCGCGCAAGCTCGCATCCGGCTTCGGCGTAATTTCAATCGTCACTTTCGAGCTGCCGATGCTGATCTGCGAATGATCGACGCCGGCCTGCTCCTGTACGATACGGGAAAGAGGATTTTCCATCGCCAGGCTGTCGTATAGAAACCAACCGCCGAACAATACGGCCGAAGATACGATTACGCTCGTTACGATCGGCAAGAGACGCAATTTCACTCGGACGTCCCCCTTTCATATATATAAAATTTGTATAATCCGTTTGATATATTCAAGTATATCACATAGCGCAGCCTCAATTCCGATGCAATGTGTGGAAAAGCTGCCACGGCTGCGCGATTCGCACCCGTTATTTGATTGGCAGGAATAAAAAGGGAATATTATGGGTCTTGGCGAATAGGTATATCGTAGTGGATTTTGTCGAATGATTCGAGGAGGAGAGACGCAAATGGGCGCTCGCTTTATTCAAGTATCGGCCGTTTACTTTTTGATCGGAGTCGTCGTCGGGCTCGTCATGGGAATCGCGGAAGCTTTTCAATATACGTCCGCGCACGCCCACATCAACTTGCTCGGTTGGGCGTCTTTGGCGATTGTCGGGGTCATTTATTCGATTTATCCGGAAGCGGGCAAAACGAAGCTTGCGAACGCGCAGTTTTGGCTGCACAATATCGGCCTTCCGCTGCTGATCGTCAGCATGATTTTGTTTGCGAACGGGGTGATCGGCGTCGGCATTCCGCTTGCTTCGATCGGCGGGCTGCTCGTGATCGCGTCGGTCGTCCTGTTTCTGATCAACGCGTTCCGGAACGTAAAGGCGCGCGCGTGACATGCAAAAAACAAAAAAAGCCGGTTCCGAAGCTTTGCCTGGAACCGGCTTTTTTTGCGCTATCGTTTGGTCATGCGCCACGTATCGATTTCGGCGCCGTTGTCGAACCGGTAATACCCGTAATAATAGCGGGTACCGTCCTCTTCCTTCCGCTTATACAGCGCCTCCCAGACGTACGTACCGTCCAGCACGCCCGGCAGGATGCGCAATATGTCGTTGTCCGCGTTTTGCGCCATCACCTTCTCGCGAATGGCGGCCTCCGAGACGCCGGCGCTTTCGTATTCCATATGCGTTCCGTCATCGCCGACCCAGGCGATCGCCGGCCTGCCCTCGGCGTCTTTGCCGAAAACGATCCGGTAAGGGGCGTCGCCGACGAACGTTTCGACCCGGTCCACGGTCCGTATGTACGTGCTGTACGTAACGGTAGTCACCGCGTCGGCCCGCTTGTCCCACTCTTCGCCGTGAATCGTCCGGTAGAGAAGAACGAGCGCGGCCGCGATTAGCACCAGCGCCGCCGCCAAGCCGTAACCGATTTTTTTGGCCATCGCCGTTTTCTCTCCCTCCGTCCGATGCTTTCGCTCAATTCGTCAGAAGCTCGAAGCGGCGCTGGGCTTCGAATTTGATCCGCTCCTCGTCAAGCGTCAAGCATTGTTTGTCCCTGACGAGCTGTTTGCCGTCGACGAACACGTCGCTCACGTCAGCGGCCGAAGCGGAATAGACGATATGCGACACGTAATCGCTCTTCGGCAAAAAGTGCGCCTGATCGACGTTAAGCGCGATAAAATCGGCTTTCATGCCTGGCGCGAGCGTTCCGACGCGGTCCAGCCATATCGATTTCGCGCCGTTTACGGTGCCCAGCTTCAGCGCTTCCTTGGCCGGAACCGCCAGCGGATCGCCGGATACCCCTTTATGAATGAGCGCCGCAAGACGCATCTCCTCGAACATGTCGAGATTGTTGTTGCTGGCCGAGCTGTCCGTGCCGAGCGATACGAGCACGCCCGCCTTCAGCAGGTCCGGCACGCGCGCGACGCCGCTGGCCAGCTTCAGGTTGCTGCCCGGGTTATGCGATACGTGCACGTTATGCGCGCGAAGCGTTTCGATTTCGGCGTCGGTCAAATGAACGGCGTGAGCGACGAGCGACGGCCGCGAAAACAGACCGAGCTTCGCCAAATGGTCGACCGGACGCAGGCCGTACTGCTTCTCGTTTTCCAGCACCTCGTGCAGCGTTTCGGACATATGGGTATGCATCGGCAAGTCCAGGTCGTGCGCGGCTTGCACGAATTTTTCGATAAAATCGGGCGGACACGTATACGGCGCATGCGGTGACATCATCGTCGTAATGCGGCCGTCCGCTTTGCCGTGCCAATCTTTGGCGAATTGGATCGCCTCCTGCAGCTTCTGCCGCTGCACGTCGGGCGGACAAAGTCCGATCGCACCGCGGGTCAGGCAGCCGCGCATTCCGGATTGCTCGACCGCCTGCGCGACTTCGTCCATATGGTCGTACATGTCCACGAAGCTGGTCGTGCCGCCTTTGATCATTTCGAGAATCGAAAGCAGCGTCCCCCACTGGACGTCTTCGCCGGTAAACTTCGCTTCGTTCGGCCACATTTTTTCCTGAAGCCACACCTGAAGCGCCAAATCGTCCCCGTATCCGCGAAGCAGCGACATGGCGGCATGGCAATGCGTGTTGACCAAGCCCGGCATATACAATTTGTTCGTTCCGTCCATAATAGTATCGTACGATTCGGACGGCTCCGGTTGTTCCGTTCCGATATAAGCGATTGTATCGTTTTCGATCGCCATATATCCGCGGACGATCGGGGCTTCCTCGGTAACGGTGACGAACGTGCCGTTCCGGATTAACAGTTTTGCCATGGCTATCAGCCTTTCCGATTATAATTCGAATCATAGCGTTCGTTTCAAATAGTACCGCGTCGTTCGCACAAAATCAAGCTTGGCGAAGGTCCGCGGGTCGAAATCGGCGAGAGCCGCCGCGCGATTTTCGTTTGCTTTTTTCCGCTGCGATATGATAATTTTAAATTTGTGTAAACGGCTGTTCTCATCAATCCACAATGGGGGTTTTACGCTTGATGATTTTCAATAAAAAGGGCGAGATCGATTTTTTGAATCTGCTCATTCAAAGCGCGGAAAATACGCTCAAGGGGGCGCAAATGTTCCGCAGCGCCATGATGGGCAGCGAGCCGCCCGCTACATATTTCGACGCCCTGAAGGAAATCGAGAATAAAGGCGACTCGTATACCCACGAAATATTCAAAGGCTTGAACAAAGTGTTCATAACGCCGCTCGACCGCGAAGACATTATGGAGCTGGCCGTCCGCCTCGACGACGTGCTGGACGGAATCGAAGCGTCGATCGCCCGTTTCGACTATTTGAACATTACGTTTACGAACCAGTACATGAAAGATTTCTCCGAAGTGCTCGTCTCGTCGTGCGAACATCTGCTCGCCGCCTTCAAGCTGCTTTCCAAAAAGAAGTATATGCAAATCCAGGAGCATACCGTTCACATCAACAGCCTTGAAAACGAAGGCGACCGGCTTATGCGGGAAGGCATCCGCGAAATTTTCACCCACCCGACCGATCCGTACCAGGATTTCAAGCTGAAAGAGCTGTACGAACGTTTGGAGCAAACGACGGACAGCTGCGAGGACGTCGCCGACATATTGGAGAGCGTCGTTCTTCGCTATGCCTGAGACCGGTTCGCCGGATGCCCGTTCCGCGTTCGCGGACGGGACAGGCCTTTATCGGCAAACGTTAAGCACGCCAGACATATGCGAATCCAAGCGTTAGGAGAAAATCATGCTTACTTTAGTTATCATTGTCGTTCTGTTGGCGCTATTGTTCGATTTTATCAACGGCTTCCACGATACGGCGAACGCGATCGCCACCTCGATTTCCACCAGGGCGCTGTCGCCCCGGTTCGCCGTATTTTACGCGGCCGTGCTGAACTTTATCGGGGCGATTTTATCGTCCGAGGTCGCGAAAACGGTCGGCGGGAGCATCGCCAACCCCGCCGATATCGACAACGGCATTCAGGTCGTCATGGTCGCCCTTATCGCGGCGATTACGTGGAATTTGCTTACGTGGTATTATGCGATCCCTTCGTCTTCGTCGCATACGCTGATCGGCTCGTTGGCCGGCGCGGTGCTGGCCGGGGCGGGAACGAAGTCGCTCAATTGGGACGGCTTTCTCGGCATCGTGAAAATTTTGATTTTGTCCCCGATTATCGCCTTCGCCTTCGGCTTCCTGGTCATGGGCATCATCAAGTACGTCATCTTGCTGAGCGGCAACAAGTCCCGTTCGAAGCTGAACCGGGGATTCCGCTCGTTCCAAGTGTTGTCCGCCGGATTGCTGTCGTTTTCCCACGGCGGCAACGACGCCCAAAAGGCAATGGGCATCATCGTATTCGCGCTCGTGGCCGGAGGGTTTCAGTCGACGCTGGACGTGCCGCTCTGGGTGAAGCTGGCCGCCGCGACCGCCATGGGGCTCGGCACCTCGATCGGCGGCTGGAAAATCATCAAGACGGTCAGCAAAAAAATTATGAAAATCGAGCCGGTCAACGGCTTCGCTTCGGACTTGACGTCCTCGATCGTCATCCAAACATCGACGGCGATCGGCCAGCCGCTCTCGACGACGCACGTCATCACGTCGGCCATTATCGGCACCGGCAGCGTCATCCGGTTCAAGGACGTGAAATGGGGCACGGTCGGCCGGATGGTCATTACGTGGGTCATCACGATCCCGATCAGCATGGCGCTCGCTTTCGTGCTGTACAAGCTTATATTTGCGATCTTTTAATAAACACCGTCCAGAACCAATCTGGACGGTGTTTATTGTTGTGTCAACCGATGCGCCGGCGCGCGGGTAAAGCTCCCTCGGAGGTTCCGCGAGCGGATTTCGGCTTCCCTTCGCTGCTTCCGGTTATCGAAAGTACGGCTAACGAACCTGGCAATCGTTATCGAAGGTGAATGCGGAGGCTTGAATTTGTAACGAACTCCCATAACGTTATTGCCGGCAAATCGCATCGTTTTCTTCCAATTTCGGCTCGATAACGGTGTCTCGATTCGTTAGGCTGGAAAAACGAACGTTTTTGTGCCGATACGCATCCACCGATTCGCTAGCCGTCCCCCTCGTTCCCTTTGTTGCGGGAAGCGGACTTTTCCGCATAAAGCGGAGCCGTAACCCCGCCTTAATCGCTGCTTGCCGTTGACGGCGCGATCAGCCTCCTTCTGTAAATCGCCAGCGCCAAGCCGAGAAACGCCATTTCGGCCACGAAATGGCTGAACCCGTGGCTGACGAAAGGAAGCGGAATGCCGATCAGCGGCACGATACCGAACGACATGAGAAAGTTATACGCGATCTGGAAGCCGATCGTGGCGGCAATGCCGCACATGAGCGTTTTCCCGTACTCGTCCCGGATTTGAAGCGCGGAGCGGACGAGCCATCCGGCAAAAGCGGCAAATCCGATCGCGAGACCGATGCCCGCCAGCCAGCCGAAGCTGTATATCAGGTAAACATAGACGATGTCGCTTTGGATATCGGGTAAATATCGCGCGGGAGCGGCGAACCCGTTCCCGTACCAGCCGGCGCTTTGGATCGCCCGTTCGATTTGGACGTACATGTAGCTGGACCCGAGCGGATCTTGATGCGGATTCCAAAAAGCGCCGAGCCGATCCCTTACCGACTCGCTCCGGAGAAATCGCAAGGCGATCATGCCGGCAAAGGGCGGCAATGTCAGCAATGCCGCTCTCGTCCAATTTCGGATCAATGCACCGGTCATGGCGAACAAGGCGATCGCGTACAACACGATGCACGGAAACCGCGTCAAGCTGGCCAAAAACAGGATGGGCACGAGTACGACTACCGTTATCGTAAAAAGCCCAAAAAACGGTTTTTGCTTTCTATCGGCTAGAAATCCCGCGGCCGCTAAAATCAATAAATACGTACTGACCCAAACCCAATCGATAACAAACGGGCCGATTCGAAAATAGGAAGGTGATCCGTTTATTTGCGCTCCCCATAAATGGCATAGAAGCATGCCGCCCAATGCCGTAATATAAAACAGCCACGAGTAATTTCGTAGTCGATCGGGCTTGAAAAAGTATAGAAAGCCGGCAACGAGAAGGCCGATGCAGACGGAGATCGCTTTATTCCATACAAGCGAATAATCTCGATGGGGAAATGCGACTCGCAGGCCGCCTTCCGCTGCAATCATGGCTACGATGCCGAAAACGGAGAACATGACCATACCGCACAAAATGACCCAGTTCGTTCTCGGCCGATGAATGCGATGCAGCTCTTTGCCGAGCTGAACCGGGTCCCCCATTTGCTCGACCGCATAGCGGACGGCTTCCTCCCGATCGGCTCCGGCCTCCTCGCGTTCGGCCGCCAACTGCTCGAGATGACTTTCGAGCTCGCGCCGTATGTCGCGATGCGCCTCGCGAGCTTTAATCTGGCTGCATACGTCGTCCAAAAAGTCGCGGATTCGTTCCTGATTTCGCGTCATGCATTTCCCTCCCCGATTACGAGGTCGACGGCGCCGCGAAACTCCGCCCATTCCGCCTTTTTGCGTTCGGACTGCTTCCGGCCGGCTTGCGTGATCCGGTAATATTTCCGCTTTCGTCCGCTCGCCTCGATCCAGTACGATTCGACCCAGCCTTCCGCTTCCATGGCGTGCAAAATCGGATACAGCGTGCCTTCCTTCAAGGCGAAGACGCCGGCCGATTTGCGTTCCAGCTCTTTGATGAGCTCGTATCCGTACAAATCGCGCCGTTCGAGCAGCGATAAAATCATCGTGCCGGTGCTCCCTTTCAGCAGCTCTTTATTCAGGCGGATCCTCCTCCTTATACCTCGTCATTCAATGCATAGATTTACTAGGTATAAAGTTACATCATTTTCCTCCCGTTGTCCAGCTTGGCGCGAACAAAAAACCTTCCGCAGCAAGCAGCCGCGGAAGGTTAATCAAGGTCGCCGGACCGCCCGTTACGGATGATCCAAATAATAGGCCAGGCTCATCAGCTCGGTCGTAAAATCGGCGTGATGCACGCGTACATCGTTTGGCACTTTAATGATGACCGGGGCGAAGTTGAGAATCGCCTCCACGCCCGCCTCGACGAACTGGTTCGCCACGAGCTGCGCCTCGAACGCCGGCACCGTAATGATGCCGATCCGCACTTTATGCTCGCGAATCGTATCGTTCAGCGCTTCCATCGGCTGCACGGTCAAGTTGTTGATTTGCACGCCGATCTTCTCCGGGAAGCTGTCGAACACAGCGACGATTTTCATATTGTCCTTCAAATAGGCGTTATAGTTGCAGAGCGCCCGCCCGAGATTGCCCGCTCCGACCAGAGCGACCGGAATGATCTGATCCAGCTTCAAAATTTGCCTGATTTTCTCGATCAAATACGCGACGTCGTAGCCGATTCCTTTTTTGCCGAATTCGCCGAAGTAGGCCAAATCTTTTCGGATTTGCGCCGGGTTCAGATCGAGCTTTTGCCCCAAATCCTGCGACGACACCATCTGCACGTTGCGTCTCGCCAGTTCGTTCAAATATCGCAAATAAACCGGCAGCCGTCTGACGACGGCTTCGGATATTTTCGGCGTCTTCATTCCTTCTCTTCTCCCATCCAACCGGAAATTCTCGTTACCAGATGCTGCGTCGACATATGCTCGATTTTCGGTCCGGGCAGCGAATACAGGAAGTTACGCCCGTACGACGTTTCCAACACCCGCGTATCGTAAATGATGACGACGCCCCGGTCCTGCGCGGTGCGGACGAGCCGTCCGAATCCTTGCTTGAACCGGATGACCGCCTGCGGCACGGAAAGCGTCGTGAACGGATTTTGATTGTTCTTTTTGATTTGCTCGTTTTTCGCCTCGACGAGCGGATGGTTCGGCGGCTGAAACGGCAGACGCACGATAGCGAGGCAGGTCAGCGCCTCACCGGGAATGTCCACGCCTTCCCAGAAGCTGCTCGTGCCGAGCAGCACGCTCGCCGCTTGCGAACGGAACATGCGGATCAGCTTGCTCCGGTTGCCGCTGTCCACGCCTTGGCCGAGCACCTGGATCGAATGCGGCTTCAGCTTCTCCTTCAGCTCCGGATGCACCTGCTTCAGCATCCGGTGCGACGTAAAGAGCACGAGCATCCGTCCCTTCGTTTCCACGGCGACGTCGGCCAGCGAGCCGACGAGAGCGTCCAGGAAGGCGGCGTCCGCCGTCGCCCCCTTGACGCTCGGAAAATCCCGGGGAATGAGCACGAGCGCCTGCCGGCGGTATTGAAAAGGCGAAGGAAGCTGAATCGTTTTCACCTTCTCCTCGTCGGACAACGGCTGCAGGCCGAGCTGGGAGGCGCTGTATTGAAACGATTTGTTCACCGTCAGCGTAGCCGACGCAAGCACGACGCTGTCCTTCGTTTCGAAAAAATATTGCTTCAGCAAATGGCTGACGTCGAGCGGCACCGCGAACAGCTGCAGCGATTTGCTTTTGTAAAACGGCGACGCCTCGAGCCAATATACGTAATCCGACTGCGGCATTTGCAGAAAAAAACGCAAAATGTCGCGCTGGCGGACAAGCTGCTTCACCGAGCCGGACAAATCGGTCAGCACGCTGCTCGTCGTAAACTCGTCCGTTTCCTCCTTCAGCTCCGCCACGAGCCGATCGAGCTTTTTGGCGATCTCGGTCGCTTCGAGATAAATGTTTTCCTCGATGACGAGCAGCGAGCTCCACGCCTTCGGCAGCGCGTCCGGCTTCAGCCGCATGACGAGCTGTCCCGTTTCGCTGCCCGCCGCGTCGCTGCGTTCGCTGACGAGCAAATACAGCAGCTCGGTCAGCTTGTCCCATTCTTCCTTGATCCGGATCAGCCGCGGATAAACCGATTCGATGACCGCGTTCCATTCCGCCGCCTTCTCCTCCGTCCCCCGCTGCAGCCGGAATTGCAGGTTCGGCAGCTGCCCGCTTTTCGCATCTTTGTACAACCAGAGCAGCGTATTGACGAGCGAGCCGTAATGCAAATCCATGCCCAGATGCTTGCTCGCCACTTCCTCGAAATGATGCGCCTCGTCGATGACCAGCTGCTTGTAGGCCGGCAGCAGCCGGTTTTCCGCCTGTACGTCCGTGAACAGGAGCGAATGATTCGTAATGATGACGTCGGCGATGTTCGCTTCGTGACGGGCTCTGTGATAAAAGCATTTTTTGAACCACGGGCACATCCGGTTCAGGCACGAATCGGTGTCGCTCGCGACCGTCTGCCAAAATTCGGCGCCGCGTCCGGCGAAATACAGCTCCTCGTCGTCGCCGTGCTTCGTTTCGCCGAGCCAGACGATCATCTGCGCGGCGCTGACCCGATCTTCCTTTTCGTTCGCGAAGTCGCGGTTGTACAGCTTTTGCTCGAACTTCCGCAGGCATAAATAATGGCTTCGCCCCTTCAGCACCGCGGCCCGGAACGGCACCGGAAAAATGTCGTGAAGCAGCGGAATGTCCCGCCCGCGCAGCTGCTCCTGCAAGTTGATCGTATGCGTGCTGACGACGACCTTCTTGTCTTCCTTGATGCCGTAATAGAGGGACGGGATCAAATACCCGAGCGATTTGCCCGTTCCCGTACCGGCCTCGACCATCAGATGGCGTTCGGCGTCGAACGAGCGCTCGACCTCCATGATCATCTGCTTTTGCGCTTCCCGGTCCTCGTAATGCTCGAACTTGCTGCGCAAATTCGCTTGAATCCGTTCGTAAAAATCGGCGAACGGCTCGTCCTTCAGCCCGGCCGCTCCATCTTTGCCTTCACGGGCCGGCTTCTCTTCGTCCCAATCGTCCACGTTGAGCGCATATTGGCGAAAATACCGGTTCGTGTCCGGATCGAGACTGACGTTCAGCTCTTTGCGCAAACGCATTTCCTGCATAAACCAACCCATATCGCTCGGATCGTTTTCGTACAGCTGGGCGATTCGCTGAACGGTCAGCAGCGGCAGGCTGTCGAACTTTTCCAAACATTTGATCCAAATAAGCGCCGTCACTTCGGCGTCGCTGTCCGCCTGATGGGGACGATCGTGATCCAGCTCGAACGCCGCGCTCACCATCGACAGCTGAAGACTCGTCAGCGCCGGAAACAAAATGCGCAGCACCGGGATCGTGTCGATGACCCGTCCGTCGAACGGCAAATAGCCGCTTCTCTCGCAAGCGTATCGCAAAAACATATGGTCGAACCCGGCATTGTGCGCGACCAGGGCGCTTCCCTCCAGCAGCGGAAGCATATCGGTCAAAACGTCCTCGATCGGCGGCGCGTCCGCCACCATTTCGTCGGTAATGCCGGTCAGCTGTACGATAAATTCGGGTATCGCTTTATTCGGTTTTACGAGCGAGGCGTATCTTTGGCGGATTGCGCCGTCTTCTATAACAACAAGACCAACCTGTATGATATCATCCGAAGGTTGGTCTCCAGTCGTTTCCAAATCGATTACCGCATATCTCATCCGGCTTCTGTTCAATCCCTTCGATTCCGATTCCTTATCTTAGCATACCAAATTCGAAACGGAAAAGGGAAGGAAAGATTTACGAATGCTTGTTTGGTCGGAAAACCCCGCAAAAACGGTTTGCGGGGCTTCCGGTATATCGTATCAATGAATAAATCCGTTGCCGGGTGACCATGCGCCGCCGTGCTGCGACATGCATATGCCCATATTGATCATCGGCTCGACGCTCGTCGGATCGTGCGCGAAGGCGAGCTTGAACAGCTGCTGGGCTTCGTGCATATTCGCGTTTTTCGCCTGAATGCAGCCCATCGCATTGTAGCAGACGGCTTTCATCTGCGCCTGATCCCCGAAAGACGTAATAAATCGAAAATGGCGGTATGCTTCCACGTCGTTGCCGAGCCGCATCTGACTCATCGCCAAATAAAGGCGTCCGAGCAAAAAATCGGGATGCTGCTCGATCATTTTTTCGAATTCTTTCGCCGCGTTGTCGAACATGAGCAATTGATAGTAGCCTTGCCCTTTTTTAAAGGCGTTGGTCGATTCGAGGGGGTCCGGCTTCGGGGCGGAAGCCGCGGCGTGAGCCTGCGACGGCCCGCCCGGTTTGACGCAATCGAGCGCCCGCGACAGCTTCTCTTCGAAATGAAGCCATTCTTCGATAAACGAATCGCTCATCGTTTTCAACAATTCCAGCTTTTTGTGCAGATCCTGCTTTCCGCCTGCGTCGGCGTTCGGATAATGCTTCATCACTTCGTCCAACGTGTCGTTCATCGTGGCGAACAACTGCTTCAACATGACCTGATCCCACCTTAGCTGAGAAATCGCGGTGCCGTTACATAATCGTGGAATGGGTCTCGACGTTCAGCGTGTCGATAACTCGGTTGCCTTCCCCCATGATGGCGATTCGCGGCTTGTAAGCTTTCGCCTCTTCGCGGGTCATCGCGGCGTACGAAATGATGATGACCGTGTCGCCGGGGTGAACGAGGCGGGCGGCCGCCCCGTTCAAGCAGATCACTCCCGAGCCCCGGGGACCGGGGATAACGTACGTTTCGAGGCGTGCTCCGTTATTATTATCTACAACCTGCACTTTTTCATTAGGCAAAAGATCAACCAAGTCCATCAAATCTTCGTCGATCGTTATGCTGCCCACATAGTTCAAATTCGCCTCCGTCACGGTGGCGCGGTGTATTTTCGACTTCATCATCGTAAGCATCATGCGCGGCCCTCTCCTTCCGGGAAAAAGATGCGATTGTCGATCAGGCGCGTTTTGCCGAATTTGACCGCCAGCGCGACCAATATCGGCTGCGATCCGTCCCATTGCTCCATCGAAACGACCGGCTCCAGTCCGGGATACGTGCGGATTTCCGCGTAATCGATGCGCGCAAGCGGCGCGGTCTCGATATGCTCGCGGATTCGCCCGGCCAGACGTTCGATCGTCATGCCTTCCTCCCGAATCCAGTCGTCGATGCGGCGGAGCGTCCGAATGAGCACGGTCGCCTGCTCCCGCTCCTCGTCGTTCAAATAGACGTTGCGCGAGCTCATCGCCAGGCCGTCGGGCTCGCGCATCGTTTCGCAGCGGACGATTCGGACCGGCGCATTCAAGTCGAACGCAAACTGCTCGATCACGGCGACCTGCTGGGCGTCCTTCATGCCGAAATACGCCCTGTCGGGCTGGACGATATGGAACAGCTTCGTGACGACGGTCGCCACGCCGTCGAAATGGCCGGGCCGGGACGCGCCGCACAGCACGTCCGTAATGTTCGCGACGATCACTTTCGTCTTCGTCGGCGCCGGATACATTTCGTTTACGCTCGGCATGAACATGAAGTCGGCGCCAGCCTCCTCGGCGAGCTTGCGATCGCGCCGCTCATCCCGAGGATATTTGTCGAAATCTTCGTTCGGACCGAACTGCAGCGGGTTGACGAATACGGTGACCACGACGATGTCGCACTCGCTCTTCGCCCGCCGGATCAAACTCATATGCCCTTCGTGCAAATACCCCATCGTGGGAACGATCCCGACGGTCGACGTCTCTTTCGTTCGTTCGACGGCGCGTCTCGCTTCCTTCAAAGCGGCGCGCGTTTCGTTTATCGTATGCAAAGTGCGCATGTCCGCGTCCTCTCCCTTACTTGCCGTTCGTGTCGCCGCCGTACAGGTGGCCGGCGATTTCCAGCTCGGCGTGGAACGTATGCTCCTCGGCCGGGAAGCTGCGGTTTTTCACGTCCTTGACGTACTCCGCGATGCCGTTACGTATAGAGTCTCCAATGTTCGCGTACGTTTTGACGAATTTTTTGGGATACAAGGGCGACGAATACTGAAGCAAATCGTGGAACACGAGCACTTGACCGTCGCAGTGCGGTCCCGCGCCGATGCCGATCGTCGGGATGGACAGCCGCTTCGTGATTTGTTCCGCCAGCTCGTCGGTTACCAGCTCCAGCACGATCGCGAACGCGCCGGCTTGCTCCAGCGCTTTCGCGTCGTCCAGCAGCTTTTTCGATTGCTCGCTATTTTTGCCCTGCACCTTGTAGCCGCCGATTTGGTACACCGACTGCGGGGTCAACCCGATATGCCCCATGACGGGAACGCCGGCTTTGACGGTCGCTTCGACCGTATGCGCGATTTCCGTGCCGCCTTCCATTTTGACCGCTTTGCACAGCCCTTCGCGCATAAGGCGCCCGATCGCCTCCAGCGACCGGTCCGCCGAGCCGTGGTACGTCATGAACGGCATGTCGGCGACGACGAGCGGCGACGACACGGCGCGGGTCACCATTTTCGTATGATAAATCATTTCGTCCAGCGTGACCGGCAGCGTCGATTGTTGCCCCTGCACGACGTTGCCCAGCGAATCGCCGACCAGGATCACGTCGACGCCGGCTTCCTCCGCCAGCTTGGCCGACGGATAATCGTAGGCCGTTATTACCGAGATCGGCACGCCGTCCGCCTTCATTTTTTTCAACTTCGTCGTACTCATTTTTTTCGGTTCCATCCGGGAACACCCGCTTTCGTTAAGATGGCCCGAACCGATGGAAGCAACGCAAAAAAACCTTTTGGCCGCAAAGCCAAAAGGAGTCCGTTGCAACAGGAAACGAATCGCTTGAACAATTTGTTTTCCGTCTCGGTCCTTTTAGGCTCAGAGCAGAATAAAGCGATAAAACGATGGAATTGCGCGAAGCGCACCGGCGCTTCCGGTTGAAGCTGAGAGTGCAGTTCCGGCTAGGATACCGCCTCTTTCCCTTCATTATACCAGAGTGCTCGCCGATACGATATCCTTTTTTCGTCAAAATTCGGCGGAATACAGCTTCGTGACGGAACCGTCCGGATGCCGGACGATGAGCGCGCCCATGTCGTCGATCGATTCGGCGACGCCTTCCACGCTTCCTTTCGGAGTGCGGGCGCGAATCGGCCGGCCGAGCGAGACGGCGAGCGCCTCCCAGGCGGACCGGATCGGTTCGAACCCTTCTTCGTTGTACAGCGCATACAGCTGCTCGAACTGCTCCAGAAACGTCCGGATCAGCTCGCTCCGGCTCCACTCCTTGCCTCCGGAGGCGATGCTCAGCGACGTGGCGACTTCGGCCAGCTCGTCCGGGTAGTCCTCCCGGCGCAAATTGACGCTGACGCCGACGCCGGCGATCACATAAAGCAGCCTTTCGTCCTCGGCGCTCGATTCGAGCAGGATGCCGCTTATTTTTTTACCGTCGATCAGCAGGTCGTTCGGCCATTTGATCGCCACCGGCAGCGGCTCGATCCGGCGTATCGTCCGGCACAGCGCCACGGCGACGAGCAGCGTAAGCTGCGGCGTAAAATGAAGCGGCACCTGCGGCCGCAAAACGAGGCTCATCCATACGCCTTTGCTTTTCGGCGAATGCCAGCTGCGTCCCATCCGGCCGCGGCCGGCCGTCTGCTGTTCGGCGAGCACCAGCGTTCCTTCCGGCGCGCCTTGCTCCGCCAGCTTATGGGCGATCGTCTGGGTCGATTCCACCGTATCGAACAGCTTGATCGACCTCCCCATCGTACGGGTGTTCAGCCGCGACAGCAGCTCCGCCGCATCGTACCGGTCCGGTACGCCGGTAAGCCGGTAGCCTCTGCGCGGTACGGCTTCGAACGAATAGCCCTGCTCCCGGAGCGCGCTGATATGTTTCCATACCGCCGTCCGGGTGCACCCGAGCTTTTCGCTGAGCTGCTCGCCGGATATGTATTCGTTCGGATGCTGCTCGAAATAGGCCAATATCAATTGTTCCATTTGTCAGTCTTCCCGCTTTGCCGTTATTTTTGCCCGTTCCAACAGGCTTGTCCGCTCGTTCGGCACCTTGCCGAGCGCGACGTCGACCAGCAGGTCGCGAAGCAGATCGCCGAGCCACGGTCCCGGCTTGCCGTTCAATTCGGCCGCAACGTCGCCGCCGCTCACGTTCAGGTCGGTTACCCGCTCGACCGGGACGCGTTCCAGCCAATCGGCGGCCCGGCGAACGAAAGGCGGCCAGCCGCGCTCGTCCATCGCTTCGGCGCGCCATGCGGCGAACGACAGCCAATCGCGCACGGCAGCCTTGCCGAATTGGACGCAGCCCAGCGCCGTCCATTCGTAGCCGGTCTCGTCCGGCAGCGGCCGGGGACGAGCCGTTTCCGCGGGAGCGCCGATTCCGCCGCCAAAGGCGGCAACCTTGCCGCGCATCCAGGCGTCGACGCGGAGCAGCTTCGCGACCGACTCCGTCTTTTTGCCGGAGCATTTCAGCCGCTTCATCGCGGTTTGCGCCGCGTCGGCGTCCATCCCCAACCCGGCGAACAGAGCGGCCCAGCGCAGCTCCGCGCCGGACACCCGCTCCAGCTTGCCGCGAGCGATCGGAGCCGGAAGCGGCTCGCGGGCGGAAAGCGGCCAATCGATCGGCTGCTTGAAATGACGCGGCAGCCCGCTGCGATGCAGCAGATCGACGGCCCGGTCCGGGGCGCGGCCTTCGATCATTTTATCCAGCTCCGCGCTCACCCGCTCCATCGCGACGTGAGCGAGCAGCGGCGCATGGCGGATCAAAGCGTCCCATGTGGCCGGCTCCAGCTCGAAGCCGTACTCGCACGCGAACCGGATGCCCCGCAGCATGCGAAGCGCGTCCTCGCGGAACCGTTCGTGCGGATCGCCGACGGCGCGAATCAGCTTCGACCGCAAGTCCTCGGCGCCGCCGAACGGGTCGATCGTGCTTCCGTCCGCCGCAAGCGCCATCGCGTTGATCGTAAAATCGCGGCGCCGCAAATCTTCGTTCAAATCGGATATGAACTCGACCGATTTCGGCTTGCGATATTGCTCGTACTCGGATTCTTTGCGGAACGTCGTCACTTCGAACGTATAGGTATCCATAATGACCGTGACCGTGCCGTGCTGCAGCCCGGTCGGCGCCGTTTTGGCGAAGAGACGCATCACTTGCTCCGGAAGCGCGGCCGTCGCGATATCGATATCTTTCAGCGGTCGTCCAAGCAGCTTGTCCCGGACGCAGCCGCCGACGAAATAAGCTTCGTGGCCGGCCCGGATCAGCCGGTCCAGCACTTGCTTGCCTTCCCGCTCCATCGTCTCTTCCATCGGACGCCTCCTTCCTGCATCGTTACGTTCGCCGGCTCGTCAGGCCCGGCACATTTCCGCCGCGTTGATTTCCGGCACGGGCCGTCCGAGCACGCGATAGTAGATTTGTTCGTACTGCGCGGTGATCAAGTCGTTGCAAAATGTCGTACGCGCCCGTTCCAGGCACGCTTTCGACATCGTCTCGTACAACGACGCATCGCTGAGCAAACGAACGGCATAATCCGCCATCCGTTCCGTATCTCCGATCGGGGCCAAAAATCCGGTTTCCCCGTGCGTAATGAGCTCGGGAATGCCGCCCGCGGTCGAGCCGACCGTCGGAACGCCGCACGCCATCGCCTCCAGGGCGACGAGACCGAAGCTTTCTTTCTCCGAAGGAAGCAGCATCACGTCGGCCAGCGAGATCACCTGCGCCACGTCGTCCTGTTTTCCCGCGAAGATGACGCGTTCGGTAAGTCCCAGCTCTTTCACTCTGCAAATCGTTTTGGACAGCTCCGGCCCTTCGCCCACGAACAGCAGCTTGGACGGAATCCGCTCGTTGACTTTGGCGAAAATGTCGACGACGTCGGCGATCCGCTTGACCGGGCGGAAGTTGGAGATGTGCAGCAGCAGCTTTTCGTCCGGCCTCGCGTAATCGCGCCGCAGCGTAGATACGTCCCTCGGGTAGTACACCCGTTTGTCGACGAAATTGTACGCCAGGTCGATCGGCTTCTCGATGGCCAGCAGCTCGCGCGTTTCCCGGATCAAGTCTTGGGAGACGGCGGTCACCGCGTCGCTCCGGTCGATCGCAAGACGAATCAAATCGCTGAGCGACTCGTCGTGACCGAGCACCGTAATGTCCGTTCCGTGCAGCGTCGTAATGATTTTCAGATCGCAGCCGGCCATTTCCTTGGCCAGAAAAGCGCAAACCGCATGCGGCACCGCATAATGGACGTGAAGCAGGTCGAGCTTTTCCATTTGGGCGACCTGCGCCATTTTGCTCGCCAACGACAAATCGTAGGGCGGGTATTTGAATACGTAATAGTCGTTCACTTCGACTTCGTGATAAAAAATGTTTTTATGAAATTTTCCGAGTCTGAACGGTACGCTGTGCGTAATGAAATGGACCTGATGCCCTTTCTCCGCAAGCAGCTTGCCGAGCTCGGTCGCCACGACGCCGGAGCCTCCCAGCGAAGGGTAGCATGTGATGCCAATCTTCAAACGGTCGCCGCCCATGTCACAGTCCCTCCCTCGCTACTCACTATATTCCGTTCGCCGTCAAAATAGGTCGATTAAGAACGGAAGCTTGGATACGAAGCCTTCCGCGT
This sequence comes from Paenibacillus sp. GYB003, assembly GCF_036577625.1. Classification (NCBI taxonomy): domain Bacteria; kingdom Bacillati; phylum Bacillota; class Bacilli; order Caryophanales; family Paenibacillaceae; genus Paenibacillus; species Paenibacillus sp. GYB003. The sequence continues at coordinate 245,024 of NZ_JARBDC010000001.1, forward strand.
AAGGGACCAGCCGTTTTTGCCCGAGCAGCCGGTCGCGCGCCTCGACGCGCTCCACGTACTCTTGGTTGAGCGGAGTCGCCACATACCCGTTATCGCCGGCCGCCGGGGTGAATTGGCTGACGTACGCCCGCAATGCGGCGGTTTTGGCCGGGTAAACGGCCGTCACGTCGACCATCAGATCGGGATCGATTACGTCGTTGATGAAATAAAAGAACGTTTGCTCGACCGTCACCGGTTCCGAGCCGGGCAAATACCGGCGGAGCTTGGCGTTGAATACCGCCTCCTGCACGAGATGGCTGCACGCCACGTGATCCGGATGCCTGTCCTGCCAGTAAGGGGCGAACACGATTCGCGGCCGCAGCCGGCGAATTTGTTCGGTGATCGCGTCGACCGCTTCCTTGGACATATACAGCCCGCGGTCGGGAAGCGCGAGATTCGACCGGTGCGCGAGGCCGAGGATGCGGCCGGCCTGCTCCGCTTCGAGTCGCCTCGTCTCCACGTCGCCGTTCGAAGACATTTCGGCGCGGGTCAGATCGCATATGCCGACCCGATAGCCGGCCGCCGTATGCTTCGCGATCGTTCCGGCCATACCGATTTCGGCGTCGTCGGGATGCGCGCCGAATATAAGGAAGTCCAGACGCTCGGACATGTCACATCACACCCGGTTTATATTTGTCTTTCAGCTCGCGCCAGCCGAATTCCCCGCGGCCGAGCGAGCGGACGAGCAGCTCCGCCGTAGCGATGTTGGTCGCGACCGGTATGCCTTGCACGTCGCACAGACGAAGCAGGGCGATAATATCAGGTTCGTGCGGCTGAGCCATTAACGGATCGCGCAAAAAGACGACCAGATCCATTTCGTTGCGGGCGACCATGGCGCCGATCTGCTGGTCGCCGCCGAGCGGCCCCGACATGAACCGGTGCACCTGCAGCTTCGTCGCCTCCATCACCTTCGTGCCGGTCGTCCCGGTCGCGAACAGCTGGTGGTGGCGGAATACTTCTTCATAGGCGATGGCGAAATTGACCATTTCTTCTTTTTTGCGGTCGTGCGCGATTAAGGCGATGTTCACGTTGGTCTCCCTCCACTGTTCGCTTCTGTCTGGATCGTCAGTCGATAAAATGGTCGAAGCCGTACACGATGCCGGTCAGCTCCATCGCTTTCTTGATCGATAAATTGACGCCGGGCATATAGCCTGCGCGGTCGTACGAATCGTGACGTATTTTCAGCGTTTGTCCGAAGCCCCCGAAGACGACCTCCTGCTGGGCGAACACGCCCGGCAGCCGCACGCTGTGGATGCGGAAGCCGTTATAATAGCCGCCTCTCGCCCCTTCGATCGTTTCCTCCTCGCGCGGGTTGCCCTGGCGCAGCTCCTGGCGGTTCCGAGCGATCAGCTCGGCCGTCTTGATCGACGTGCCGGACGGGGCGTCCAGCTTCTGATCGCCGTGGTATTCGATAATTTCCACGTGAGGCATATATTTGGCCGCCTGCGCGGCGAATTTCATCATCAATATTGCGCCGATCGAAAAATTCGGCGCCACGATGCCGCCGATGCCGTTTTCCTTGCACAGCTTGTCCAGCTCTTCGATATGCTCGGGCGTCAGCCCCGTCGTGCCGATGACCGGACGAACGCCGCGGCGAATCGCGATGCGGCTGTTCGACATGACCGATTGAGGGGTCGTGAAATCGACCAGCACATGCGCGTCCGCTTCCGCCAGAGCCGCATCCAGGTCGGTCCGGATCGGAACGCCGCAGCGCTCCTTGCCGACGAGCACGCCCGCGTCGATCCCTTCGTTCGAACGATTCACCGCTGCGACGAGACGCAGCTCCGGATCGGCGAGCACCATCTTGACGACTTCCTGCCCCATTCTTCCGCTTGCTCCGGCTACGGCTACATGAATTTTCGCGTCCATACGTGTTCCCCTTTATCGATTGTAAGTAATAAGAAAGCGATGATGGTTGATAGATCCGATCTGGTTCTAGTGGCGCGAATACCGGTTCAGCTTCCGGTCGAATTCGCCGGCAAGGCGGATCGCTTCGGCATTGTGCGGGTCCAGCTTCAGCGCGTCGTTCGCCGCCGCCAGCGCCGGCTCGTACCGCTCCAGCTCGCCGTACGTGACGGCTAGCAGCAGATGGGCTTCCGTCAGCAAAGGGTCGAGCTTCACCGCTTCCGTAAGCAGATTCAGCGCCGACCGAAGCGGTTCGCCGGCTTCCATCCGCTTGCCGGCCTCCAGCATCAACGCTCTCGCACGGAGCGTCGCCGCATGGTACCGGTACGCTTCGTGATCCGGCCGCAGCTCGCTCGCCCGGATGGCGTGCTCGATCGCTTTATCCAGCTTGTTGCTGCGCGCATACGTCATCGACAGCTTATAATGAAAATCCGCATTGGCCGGGTCGACCCGAACCGCTTGCTCGAACCATTCGATCGCCTTCTCGAAATCGGCGTCCAATAACGATGCGTACGCTTGCTTGATTTCGTTTTCGCCGTCCATCCAAATAGCCTCCTCCGCCGGGGCCGGCGTTCGTTCGCCGAACGCCGATTTCGCCGGCATACGGGTGTCGCAGGCGGCATTCGCCTTGCGAATCGGGATGGTACAGCATATGACGGCTAGCCTTGTTCGGTGTCCTTTTTCGTCCACCGATCGGCGTCGCGCGTTTGAAACTTATGCATGACGGCATCGTGCGCTTTCGTCAAATCGATGCCGAGCGAATTGGCGAAGCATACCGTTATGAACAAAATGTCGCCGAGCTCCAGCTCGATCGAGCTGTCGGCTTCATCTTTCTTTTTCGGCTTCGGACCATAGTGGTGATTCACTTCGCGGGCCAGCTCCCCGACTTCCTCGGACATTCGGGCGAGCAGGGCAAGCGGGCTGAAGTAGCCTTCCTTGAATTGCGAGATGTAAGCGTCGACTTCGCGTTGGATGTCGCGCAGCGATTTGTCGGACATCAGGCTCCCCCTTTCCGTGAATTCGGCGCATGTTTCAGCCCCTGTTCAACATATATACATGTTAACGCAAAACGGCCGCCGAAAACAATCTTTTTTGCTCCGTCCGGCCGGCGCGGTCGGCGAACGCGGCGGAATCGGGCATACTACGGTTTAGCGAACCATGTCAACGAAACGGGAGGGCGCGCATGACGACGAAACGGCTGATCGATTTTTTCCGGTCCTGGCTGCCGATCGCTTTCGGTACGGCCATCTATGCATTCGGCCTGCACTATTTCGTGATATCGAACGAGCTTATGGAAGGCGGCGTCACCGGCATTTCGCTGCTGCTCAACTATGCGCTCGGTTGGCCGGTGTCGGTCACCACGCTCGCCCTCAACGTACCGTTATTCATTATCGGCTGGAAAACGATCGGCAAATCGGCGATGCTGAATACGATTTTCGGCGCCGTTATGCTGTCGCTCTTTTTAAGGGCGATGGAGCTGCTGATCGGACGCGGATGGATCGTGCCGTTTCGCTCGGAGCACGACTTCTTTTTGGCGACGCTGTACGCGGGGCTTACGCTCGGGATCGGGCTCGGCATCGTCTTCCGGTTCGGCGGGACGACCGGCGGAACCGATATTATCGCGAGCTTGCTGTCGAAAACGAGAGGCTGGAGCATCGGCCAAGTCATTCTCGGCGTAGACGTGCTCGTCATCGGCACGTCCTTGCTGTATATACCGAAAGAAAAAGTGCTGTATACGCTCGTAGCCGTCTTCGTCGCCTCCCGGACGATCGATTTCATTACCGAAGGGGCGTATTCCGCCAAAGCGTTCACGATCATGTCCGATCACGGCGAATTGCTGGCACAGACGATTACCCGCGAGATGGATCGCGGCGTCACGCTGTTTCCGGCGAAGGGCGCCTATTCGCAGGCGAGCAAAAGCGTCGTTTACAGCGTCGTCGCCCGACAGGAAACGCGAAAGCTGAAATCGATCGTGAAACGGATCGATCCGCAGGCGTTCATCGTCATATCCGACGTGCACGACGTGCTCGGCGAAGGCTTTCGCGGGCGTTGACGGCTTCGGTGCCGACCGACTAAGAAAACCGTCCGGTATACACCGGACGGTCCTTTTCTGTCCATGCCATTACTCGGTTCGTTAGCCTCACATCCGAGTTCTCCCGCCGAACGAATTGCGTTCGAAATCGAAAATGCGCCACGCCGCAAACGACAGCACCGCGACGATGATCGAGCCGAGCAGAAGCACCCAGGTGAGCGGGACCCGCTTCTCGACGATCGGAACGTACGCGGCCCGATCCGTTTGCCCGAACAGCTCGTCGAGCGAAGCGTGCAAATGCGTCAAGCCGCCGTTCAACTGCTTCGTATCGATTTCGGTTTTCGCCAGCTGCCCCTGCAAAAACGCGAACAGCGAATCCATCTTTTCCACGTCGCTGGGCTGTTTGCTGATGAGCAGCGACGGGCGAATCGTGCCGTAGCGAAGCTGCAGCTGCTCGAGCTGGCGGACCGCCTCCGGCTTGTCGCGCGCCTGCACCGCCTGGGCCAGCCGGCTCGCGGACTCCTTCATCGTTTTATAGTAGTCCAGCCACATCGGCTGGTTCGCATGCGTGAGCGCATCGGTCGCGAGACGAATTTTCGCCGCGGCCGCTTGTCCCGCTTCGGGCGACGCCTGCACCGATTGCAGCGCCCGCTTCGCCTGCACGATCGCTTCGCTTAGCGCGCCGACGCCTTCCACCGAAGCGATTCCGGTGAAGCGTATGTCGGTCATTTTCGCGCTCAGCTCCTCCAGCTTGGCGCGGGCTTTGTCGATATCGCCGTCCATCACGTACCGGTACATGTCGTCCGCCGTCTTGTTCAGCTGCTCGACCTGCTTCCACTGCTCCGGCGTCGCCGGCCGGGCCGACTCGATCGTTTTCGCTTTGCCGCAGCCGGCGAGAACGATCGCGACAAGCAGCGCGACCGCGACGGTCGTCCATAGTCGCCCGTATCCGAAAACAAACATCGGACATCCCCCCTCGACATCATCTTATGGGGGTTTGTCCGATTTTAGACCAGCGGATCGCCAGCGCGACGGCGGCCGTACTGATGAGGGTCATCGACCAGGTGAAAAGCTCGATCGCTTCCAGATCGTCGAGCAGTATTTTCCGAAGCCAAGGAAAGATGGATGCGTGGTAATCGAGCCAATCGCCCAGCAGCATAAGCAGCAGCGCGAACAGCAAATGCGCGGGCCGGACGCGAAACCGGCCGATGAACAGCAGCGCCTCGACGGCCATGCCGAGATGGGAGACGATCAGCATCCATTCCTCCCATACGAGCGCCTCGCCTTGGTAGGCGACGGCCGCGTTCATCGCGACCGCCCATACGCCGTATTTGACGGACGATACGGCGCCGAGCGCCGCGATCCAGCCGGCGGCATAAGAATGGACGGCTTCCCGGCCGAAGAGCAAAATGCCGAGCGAGACGGTGAACCAGAAGCTGGCCGTCGGACTATCCGGCACGAACAGTACGAGCCAAGGCTGCATCCGTTCCACCGTGTAGACGATTTGATCCCAGTACCACACGTATCCGTATATCGTGCCGAGTACGTTGATCGCGAACAACGCCAGAAGAAACGACCGGTTGTGCAGCAAAACGCGATGAAACCAATACCATAGCGACATAGGACGTTCCTCCTCACCGCCCCCGCCGATGCGGCGAGGCTACAGAAAAACCTGACCGCTGAAACACGGTCAGGCTTAATCTCCGTTCGATGCTGTTATTGTTTCTTTTGCTTCGCCAGCCATTCGGCCATTTTGTCGATATCGGCCGCGGTCAAGCCTTTCTGGATATTGGGGTCGTATTGAGCCGTCATACCCGGAGCTTTCCCGTTTTTGATAATCGCCATAATATCGTCTTTCGAGTATTTGTCCCCGATGCTGCGAAGCGTAGGCGCCGCGGCGCTGCCTTTCAAATCGTTGGCGTGGCAAGTGGCGCAAGTCGCCTTTTTATAAATTTCGTAAGCCGGATCGTCTTGGGCGACGATCGCCGCCGTTGCCGGCTTTTTCGTCCCTCCGCTGCCTTCCGTGTTGCCGGCTTTTTTGGCTTCCTTCATTTCTTCCTCGCGCTTGATGTGCTCCGGAATAATGTTTTTGTCCTTCAGCTCTTGCTGGTAGTGCATCCAGGAGACGACCGTCAAATGGATGCAAGCGATGAGCGTGACGAACATGAAAGCCGATGCGATCGGGCGCTTGTAAAATCGTCTTTCTTTGCCCGTATCCAGAAAAGGAGCGAGCAGCAGCGCGCCGAACGCGATGCCGGGCACGACGACGGAGCCGAGAAAGATTTTGAACGCGCTGCCCGAGACGTACGGATATTTCAAAAACTGATACAAGAACAGGAAATACCAGTCCGGCATCGGAATAAAGGCCGTATTGGTCGGGTCGGCCGGATATCCGAGCGGAGCCGCTTCCTGCATGACGAGCACAAGCACGCCGACAAGCACGACGCAGCCGACCATCCATTCCTTCAGCAGGAAGTTCGGGACGAACGCTTCCGACTTGCCGGGATACGCCGAATAATCGGGGGGAATCATCGGCGCTCTTTTACGAACGCGGGAATCCCCTACGTATACCACTTTTTCATCTGATTTATGACCGTGTGCCACGTATTCGTCCTCCCTTCGATTATAGCGGTCCGGAAATGCCCTGCTTGCGGATCATGAAGAAGTGACCGGCGAGCAGCGCAAGGAGAACCCCCGGCAAGAAGAATACATGAAGCGCGAAGAAACGGGTGAGCGTTTGGGCGCCTACGATCTCGCCGCCTTGCAGGAAAATGCCGATGTACGGACCGATGACCGGAACGGCGTTGGCAATCCCGATCCCGACCTTCGTCGCGAAGTACGCTTTGTTGTCCCACGGCAGCAAGTAACCGGTAAACCCGAGGCCGAGCATGACAAAGAAAATAAGCATCCCCACGACCCAGTTCATTTCGCGAGGCGCCTTATACGAACCCGTAAAAAATACGCGTAGCGTATGTAGGAACATCATGACGATTACCAAGCTCGCGCCCCAATGGTGCATCCCGCGCACGATGACGCCGAATGCGACTTTATTTTGCAAGTAATCGACGCTCGTATACGCGTTGATAATATCGGGCACGTAATACATCGTCAAAAACATCCCCGACAAAATCTGAATGACTACCAGGAAGAAGGTAAGTCCGCCGAAGCAGTATACGAATGCGGAAAAGTGATGCGCCGGATTGACATGCTCCGGAACTTCGTGGTCAGCAACGTCTCTCCATAAAGGGGTTATATCAAGACGCTCGTCAATCCAGTTATACATGCTTTTGAACATTTGATCGTAACGCCTCCTTATTTCGTGACATGCTGATTCGGCTGCACTTTACCGAGATACACGAATCCGTTCTCGACTTTGACCTGGTATTCGTCCAGCGGCAGCGGCGCAACGGCCAAATTTTTCCCTTCCTTCGTATAATGCGCCTCGTGGCAAGGACAGAAAAATTGGTTCGGGTACCGTGTATCCGCATTCCAGTTTACCGTACAGCCCAAATGCTTGCATATCGGCGACAAGGCGTAGATCGCGCCCTTCTCGTCCTTCATGATCCATGCTTCCAGCTCGATTTCGCTCTCGTACCAGCCGTCGACTTGATGCACTTGAAACTTGAACGACTTCGGCTCGCTCGAAATTTTGCTTTCTTCCACGACCTTCACGAATGCTCCTTCGCCGGTCGGCTGCAAGAGCGGGTCGACGGCAAAACGGATCATCGGAATCGTCACGCCGGCCACCATGAAAGCGCCCGTTCCGCCGAGGGCATACGACAGAAACTGACGGCGGGACATTTCGCGTCGCGTCGGTTGTTCGGAAGAGTGCCTGTGAGTTGCGTCATTCATTCGTCTTCTACCCCCTTTTACGCCATTTATCGCACGTCGTAAAACGACAAATTCATTGCACATACTAGGACATTACTATAATAGCCTAGGACATGTAGGGCGTCAAGAATGTTGACTTTGCATTTGCGAGCCGTTTCGAATCGATCGAGCCAACATTTAACGAAATTGTCACAAGTTCGTCTTGAACTTATCCTTCTCCATTTGGAGGCCGATCATACGCGCGAAATGGAACGGTTTCTCATTCGCCGGCCGTTTTCGCCCCGGATTGCCACAGCCCGCGCACGTCCGCCGCGACCTTCTCGCGAAACGAGGCAATGTTCATCGTCTCGCCGCCGGCCGTTTCCGGACACAGCACCAGATCGGCATCCGGATACGGGACCGCGGCGACCAAATGATTGGCCGTCATCAGGACGACATAGCGGAAGCCCGCCCCCTTCAGCTTGCGGCAAACCGAATTGACCGCCTCCGCCGCAGCGGGCCCTTCGACGTAATGAAAGGCGGGATATGTAACGACGCGCCCTTTGTACGGTGCTTCGAGGCAATCCATCGCGTCGCGCAAAAATTCCAGCTCCGCGGTCGCCTCCCAAGGCTGCTCGAATCCGGTCAGACCGGTGACCGGCAGCAGGCATGTGTCCAAATACGGCTTCAATCCTTCCCAATCGGAACGTTCGATATCGCTGAATTTCAAAGCTTGTCCACTCCTTGTCTCTCGGTTCCCGCAGGCGCCCGAAAGCGCCTATATTAATGTAGCACAAAGACGGGCCGAATGCGATGAAGACGCGAAAAACAAAAAGACGGACGAACCCGCGTTCGCCGTCTTTTCGGACCGGATGCGTCCTAGGCTCCGGATTGCCCGGAGTGAAGCTCTTTCCATTGCTCCGTAAGCGCAATAAACGACTTTTCGTCCCCTCTCTCAAGCGCGCTGTCGATTTCCCGGTAAAGCGTCTGCTCCTTCTGCTTGCGTATCGCTTCATCCAGTACCATTTCCGCGAAAAGTCCCAACATGGCCGCATAACCGGAAACGTCCATTTTTTCCAAAGAGCAACCCTCCTTGTATGGATATACTGCCTGCCGGAAAGAGGAAACAAGCGTGCGCTACAAGCCGCTCTTGTATTCTTTTCCTTTCAGCAAATAGCCTTCCGTCGTTCGTTTCATTCGCTCCAAATCTTGCTCCGTCAGCTCGCGCACTACTTTGGCAGGAGAACCGAGCGAAAGCGTGTAGCCCGGTATTTTTTTATTTTCCGTGACGAGAGACCCTGCCCCTATTAAAGCATATTCACCGACTTCCGCCCCGTTTAGTACGATAGCCCCCATGCCGATTAATGTGCCGCTGCCTATCGTGCACCCGTGAATGATCGCCCCGTGTCCGACGGAAACGTCGTCGCCGACCAAGAGCGGCTGGTCCGTATTGACGTGGCCGATGCAGCCGTCCTGGACGTTCGTTCTCCGCCCGATGCGTACCGGCGCCAAGTCGCCGCGCAGCACGGCGTTGTACCAGATCGACGCCTCCTCCCCGATGAGAACGTCGCCGATCAGCTGAACGCCTTCCGCCACGAAAGCGGCCGGATGCACGTTTGGGTAAATGTCCTTGTATCGATGCAGCATGGATATCTCTCTCCGTTTCCGATTGATTTGAAATGGAGAAAATTGTATCAGGCGATCGGCGGACTGTCAATCGGCAGCGCAATCGTTTCTTCGTCGGGCACGTACGTCCCGGAAGCGATGCTCTCCCCGAGCTTCGTAAACAGCAGCGTCTTGCCGAGCTCCTCGTCTTCGCCGACGCGCAGCAGCCCGAGATGCATCATCATGCGGACGATGCGCTGCTCGAAAATCGACTCCGGCGAATCGTAATAGAACGGCCGGATTAGCGGACATAGCGCGGCGGAGAGCGATTTCGCGCCGACCCAGTCCGAGGCGAGCTTGCCGATCCAGAACACGAGCGACTGCAGGTTCGGAATCGGCCCTTTGTACAGCTTCAGCCAAAACCGGTAGACGTCCGCCAAGTTTTCCCGCCTTCCTTCGAGAACCGCCTGCACCCCTTTGTCCGTCAGCGCCAGCCGTCCGGGCTGCTCGTCGACGTAATCGTGGTAGTAGCAATAGTCGTACAAAAACGACAGACGGTCGGGCAAATCGCGGTATTTGCGTCCGTAACCGAACCTCCAGGCGCTTCTTGCTACGGGCTCCTCCTTGATGAGCAGCCGGTCGAGCAGCTGCAGCAAGCTGCGCTTGTAGAACGCTCCGTCCGACGTAAGCACGATTTCGTTATGGTATATATAATGAAGCAAGTTGTACAGGTCGTCGACGATGAGCCGCTGCTCGTCCCGGTAAACGGCGGGGTCGTCCGCAAATTCCAGGTTCCGTCCGAACGACCGGACCATCGCGTCCGTAAACCGCTTCTTCAAATCTTGCGGGAAGTGGAACAAATATTTCGTCGTCTGCGAATGCCCGTTGAACAGCCAGCCGCGATGCTTGAAATTCGCGATCATGTCCCGCGGATTGCGGTTTTCGCCGGTCGGCTCGAAGTGGGACTGCTGCGCCCTCGCGATCAGCTCCTCGAGGCTGAACATGTCCCTCATCTCGAACATGATCGAGTTCAGAAAGCGGATATCTTCCGTCCGCAAGGCGCCGAGCTCCCGCTCGAACACGTCCTTGCGGCCCACCTGCGCCAATATCGATTGAATCAGCTCGTTTTTCGAATGTCCGTTGCACTTGCAGTCATACGTATTCGCGATACGGCTTAACTGTCCGATGTCGGCATAGCAAAGCATCTCGGCCAAATTCATAGCGATCCTCCTTTGCTTTACTAACCATTATCGCTATTTTTGGAAAAATTAAACGCGGCCTGCTTGCCATGCGAACAAAAAAAGCCCGGATATTCCGGCGAATCGTTCGTTCGCCGTAACTATCCGGGCCGGCGGGGTTACTCCCCGCGAATCGGTTTCGTTATCCGATATGCGACGTGCAGTTGAACAGCGGGCACGTCCAGCCGCCGTCGGCCGTCCGCTCCACGATCGTGAGCGACGTATTCTGCAGTGAGCCTTCCGGCATCCGCTCCAGCATGCGGTTGAGCAAAACGCCGATAAAGGCGCCGTGCGTTACGACGAGGACGCGCTTGCCCGCATAATCGCGCGCAAGCTGCTCGATGCATTCGATTCCTCTCGCGTACATGCGTTCGTCCGTCTCGACGCCGTGGTCCAGCAGCCTCCAGTCCGCTCCCCATGCGGCGATCCGATCCTCGAGCGTCGTCCCGTCCAGCCGCCCGTGCGTCCGTTCGCGCAAACGCCGGTCGCAGCGCACCGGTCCGATGCCGGCAATGTCCGCGATAAGCTCGGCCGTTTCTTTGGCCCGCGACAAATCGCTGCTGACGACGGCGTCCCACCGCTCCTTGCGGATTCGCTCGCCGATCGCCCGGGCCTGCCATCTTCCCGCCTCGTTCAGCGGAATGTCGTTTTGCCCTTGCAGCCTCCCCGCCAAATTCCAATCGGTCGTCCCGTGTCGGACCAGACCGAACGTCGTTGTCGTCAATTCGAATTCCTCCAGCTCTGTATGTAAAGTGGCGCCCCGTTTTTTTCCGAAAAGAAAGACCTCCGCGGAAGAGGTCGTAACGGCCGGCTATGCTTTTGTTCGGGACAGCCAATTCATGATCAAAATCGTGCCGGTCAGGCCGAGCATCGAGACGACGACCATATAATCCGGCACGCTGCGGATCGGGCCGACGGTCACCATGTACGGATCTTTCAGGCTGGCCGTTGCGACCGGCAGCGGCTTCGACTTGCCGGAAACGCCGCCCGTATCCGCCGTAACGGCGGCGACCGGCTTCAAGCCGTATTTCGGCGTATTGTCGGAAGCCCCCCCGCCCATGACGGACCATACGAAGCCGAAGACGAACAGCGTCATGCACAGCGCCACGACGGCGGTCAAGTTGCGGCGCATTTTATAAGAGAACGCATAGAGCTTGCTCGGAACCGGCAGCCGCCACGATTCGTCCGTATAGATTCGGTTCATCACCTGCGTCGAGACGGGCGCGTAATGAATCCGTTCGTCGACGCTTTTCGCGGTATCGCGAATGAGCTCCATACTTTCGTTCCAAATGTCGAATTCTTCGCGGCACGATGGACACTGCCCGATATGCTCGTCGACGGCTCGGCGCCGCTCGTCGTTTTCGGGCAAATCCCAGTAGGCACCCAACCATTCCTGAACCTCTTGGCATTTCATCGCTGATTCATCCCTTCTACTCTTTGAAGACGGGTTCCATGTACGGCTCCAGCTGCAGCTTGATGCTCGCTCTCGCCCGGAACAGGAGCGATTTGACCGAGCTGACGGTTTGACCCAAAATCGCGGCGATTTCCTGATAATCCATCTGGTCGTATTCCCGCAAAATAAGCGCCGAGCGCTGCTTTTCGGGCAAATTGTTGATGGCGTTGCGCACCATCGTCACTTTTTCGTTTCGCAAAATCGTTTGCTCCGGCGTATGCTCGCTCGATGCGAGCGTCAAAGCGACAGACATCGCGCCGTTGTCCCCGAGCGAAACGCTCGCGCCTTTATTTTTGCGCAGCTCGCTTAAAACCGTGTTGCGGGCGATCGTATATAGCCAAGTCGAAAACGACGCTTCGATTTCGCGGAAGGAGTGCAAGCTGCGGTACGCTTTGTAAAACGTTTCGGAGCACAAATCTTCGGCCATCGATTCCATGCGGGCGCTTTTCAGCATGTGATAGATGTACGACAAAATTTTGCGCTCGTAACGCCGCATCAATTCCTCGTAATATTGCACGTTGCCGTCCTTGATTTCCCGGATCAACTGGGAATCGGTCATTACAAGCGCCCCTCCTTGCCTGCCGAGTGACGCTCCCAGTCGATAGTCTACTTAGTTTTACTATGACGGGAGCAAAAAGTTGCGCGAAACGGCAAAAATATGTTCGTCGTGATGAGGTTTCGCTTTAAGCTATAACAATTCTGCAAATACTAGGAAAAATCCTTCTTATTTCGACACGGAAATTGCAACTTTCGGCTGCAAACGATCCATTTTACGTAAAAAACACAAAAAAAAGACCACCGAATCCGGTGGTTGCACAGAGTGCCATATTTTCGGATAGGAGTGGAGAGAAACCATACTGTACTTTTATTATATGTATCCGTTTACATTTTGTCAACGGTTTTTTTGAAAACGGTTTCCCAAATATTAGGTTGTTCGCAATCGCTTGCATTCATCTCTATAGACGATAAAAGCGGCGAAACGGTTTCATCGTTTCGTCGCTTTATCGGCAAAAATAGGAGACTACAGCTTCACTTCGTACCGGTGCCGCCCGAGCAGCTCGATCGCCGCGTCCATATCGTTTTCGTTGCGGAACGAGAGCCGCAGCACGCCGGGAACGTCGGCCCTGCTTTCGATAATTTGAATGTTGCTCAAATTGATGCGATGATCGCCGAGCAGCGACGCGATCTGGCCGATGATGCCGGGATGGTCGGGAACGTCGACGTAAACGTCGTACAAGGCGGTAATGACCCCTTTGCGCCGTTCGGGCAGCTTGGAGCGGAACGCCCCGGCCTGCTCGAACTCCTTGTAAATGCCTTCGCCGTCGCCGGCCTCGAGCAGCTTGGCGAACTTGTCCATCTCCGCGCTCCAATCGCGCAGCAGCGGCAGCAGGACGTGGCGATTGTTCAGCAATATGTCGCGCCACATGTCCGGATGGCCCGAGGCGATCCGGGTAATGTCGCGGAAGCCTCCCGCCGCCAGACTCTCGTACAGGCCGTCCCGTTCGTTGTAGCGGGCGATCTGATTGACGAGCGCCACCGCGATGACGTGGGGCAGATGGCTGATCGCCCCGACGATTTCGTCGTGATGCTTGGCGTCGACCCGCACGATTTGCGCTTTCGTGTACCGAAGCAGCTCGACCAGTTTGTCGTAAGCTTCCTGCGGAGTCGAATCGTCCGGAGTGAGCACGTAAAAGGCGTTTTCGTACAAATGCGAGGCGGCGACTTCAACGCCCGACCGTTCCGAGCCGGCCATCGGATGCCCGCCGATAAAATGGACGCCCGGCTTGACGCGGGCCGCGGCATACTCCGCGATCGACGCCTTCGTGCTGCCGACGTCGGAAACGATGCACCCCGTTTTGAGCGGCAGCTGCAGCAGCCTGTCGACGTAATGCCGCAAATACCCGACCGGGACGCATAAAAAAACGAAGTCGGCGTCCTGCGCCGCGTCTTCGAGCGAAGCGCAGGCGTCGTCGATGACGCCGCGCTTCAAAGCTTTTTCCAATTCGAGCGGATTGATGTCGAACCCCGCGACGCGAATGCCCGGCTTGCCCTTGAAGCAAAGCGCGAGAGAGCCGCCCATCAACCCGACGCCGATTATGGCGACTTTGGTCATTTCACGTTCACTCTTTATCGTAGAATTAGGCTTGTACCGCGATTTCCGCCAGCACCTGCTCGAGCGCGGCGATAAACTTCGCGTTTTGCTCCTGGCTGCCGACCGTCACCCGGATTTTCGTCGGGAAGTCGAGCGCGTGGCCGCCGCGGACGATCAGTCCTTTGCGCAGCAGCGATTCGAACACGTCCTTGGCCGGACGCTTCACGTCGACCATGACGAAATTGCCGTAAGCCGGGTAATAGTCGAGCCCGAGCCGGTCGAACTCGCCGGTCAAATACGCGATGCCTTTCGCGTTTTGCTCGCGGCAGCAAGCGATGAACTGCTGGTCTTGCACGGCCGCCTTGGCCGCCGCTTGGGCGAACCGGTTCGTGTTGAACGGCTCGCGCACCTGGTTGATCGCGTGAATGACGGACGGATCGCCGATGCCGTAGCCGATGCGAAGCGACGCCAAGCCGTATATTTTGGAAAACGTGCGCAGCGTGATGACGTTTTTATATTCGGCGATCACTTCGATGCCGTCCGGCAAATCCGGGGAATCGGTATATTCGATGTACGCTTCGTCCAATACGACGAGAACGGACGGCGGCACTTGTTTCAGGAAATCGCTTAGCTCCGCTTTCGTGACGACCGTCCCGGTCGGATTGTTCGGATTGCATACCCAGACGATTTTCGTCCGTTCATTGATTTTTGCCAGCATCGCCGGCAAGTCGTGCTTGCCGTCCTTCAGCGGCACTTCGACGCATACGGCGCCCTCGATCTCGCAGTTGTGCTTATACTGCGGGAACGTATGGCTCGCCATAACGGTTTCGTCGCCCGGCACCAAGTAGGCTCTGGCGATCATCAAAATGACGTCGTCCGAGCCCGCGCCGAAAATGATCTGGTTCGGCCGAACGCCGAAATGCGCGGCCAGCGCCGCGGTCAGTTCGACGGCTCCGCCGTCGGGATAAAGGCTCGCCGTCTCCAGCTCGGCGACGATCGCTTCTTTCGCTTTCGGCGAGCATCCGAACGGATTCTCGTTGGAAGCGAGCTTGATCACCTCGGACAAGCCGAGCTCGCGCTTCACTTCCTCGATCGGCTTGCCGGGCTGGTATACGGGCAGATGAATAATCGATTGTTTCGGCTGCACGGATTTCACCTCTATGAATGGATGGACCTGCGAATGACGAATCATAACTAGTATTGTAGCTTATTTGCGGCCCGCTTTCCAGCAAAACAAACCCGGCCCGCTATTGGCGGGCCGGTTCGCCGGAGCCGCCGCGGCTCCGCGACTCGATCAGGCGGCTCAGCTCTTCTTCCGTCTCCAGGCCCGCCCAATACATTTTCAAATCGCGGTTCAGCCGCGCCAGCTCTATCGCGCCGATGCCGAGCTCGGTAAAAAACCGGAAGCCGGGAATCGTCTCCCGAAACAATGAAAACCGCGACGGGCGGTACAGCTTCTCCTCTCCGACCCATTCGGCCGCCGACCGGAGCGCGGGCAAGCTGTACGTATGCCGGCGAATATACGTTTGCGCCGGCGCCGACGTTAAAAATTCGAGCAGCCGGAGCGCCGGCTCCTTCTCCTTCGACGCCCGGTTCACCGCCAGACCGATCGACAGCAGCAGCGACATCGGCGTTCCGAAGTGCGGGACGGGCGCGATATCGAACGGCACGTTCGAGTTTTGCAAATAGTTCAAATAAAAAAAGCTCGTCACGATCATCGAAGCTTTGCCTTTTGCCAGCATCGTCTCCGATTCGCCGGTTGCGGCCCCGTCCGACAAATGGGCCAGCTCGTTTTTCAGCTCGCGGCACGTCCGGAGCGAATCGAGCATTCCCGTCCCCGCGATCCGGAGCTCGCCGGCGCTTCCCCGCTCGAAGCGGGCCCCCAGCTGAAGCAGCAGCAGCGGCCAACGGTTCGCGGAATAAAAATCGAAGTGAAAGCCGACCCGCTCTCCAGGCGCCGCGAGCCGATCCGCCGCGCGAATCGCGTCGCGCCACGTCCAGCTGCTGTCCGGCTCCGATAAGCCGCGTTCGGCGAAATGGGCGCGGTTATAGGCAAGCAGCAGCGGCGAAAAAATAAACGGCTGCACGAGCAGCTGTCCTTCTTCGGCGAAACCGTCCGAAAGAAACGGATACAGGCCCGGATTGCGTTCGAGCGGCTCGAGCAGCTGCCTGCCGCCGTTCTCGATGCATTCCCGAAAGTCGGTATAGTTCATCATGACGACATCGAGCAGGCCTCCGGCAAAATAGTTGCCGATATAATGGAAGCTCGAGCTCGTCAGCGGCACGATCTGCACTTTGATGCGCGGATTCGCTCCTTGGAACATCGCGATCAGCTGCAGCAGGCTCGCTTCGCCGATGACGGACGAATGGAATCCGAGCTTCACCGTCCGCTTCGAATCGTCCCAGTCGCCGATCACTTTGTTGCCGACGCGGGGAATTTTTTCGATAAACCGTTCCCTGACCAACAGGTCCAGTCCTTTGCGGACGGACTGGTTGCTCAGCTCGAACTGCTCCGCCAGCGCCTTTTCGGACGGCAAATATTCCCCTGCCAGCCTGTGGCCTTGCACAATGTCCTCGCGCAGCTTGTTGATCATCTCGTTGAGCCGCTCGCGCGAGCTTTTCCGCTTTACGTGATCGTCCATACGTTACCCTCATTCGCATTCGATAAGAACATTCCTATTATAGCAATCGTCCGTCCCGCCCTGTCAATGGCTGGAAAAGGCATCGGGTTTGGCGGCGTCATGCCGGCAAAATCAGATTGCCGGATATATGGCGGATCGTTTCCGATTGCGGCGGCATCGAAGCTCTCCGCACGTTCCGTTCGACGCACGCCGTGTACAGCATGTACGAGCCTTCGCCGAACGCGGCGTCCGACAAGAAAAGCGTTCCGCCCGAAAACTGGGCGCCGGTCGCGCGGAACAGGTTCGTCCCCGACCGAATGTCCAAATGGGCCAAGTCGCGATCGTCCGTATCGAACACGGCGCTGCCGATCGACCACATGATCGCTCCGTCCGCTGCCGCCCGCTTGACGAACGCGCCTTCGCCGTTCGATCCGCCGAAAGCGGTCCCGCCGTCGATCGTCACCGAGCGGACCCCGGCCCCGGTTTGCGCCGCCTCGCCGCGGTCTTCGCGATCCCAAACGTCGATCAGGACGATGCCGCAGTCGGTAAAGCTGCCGCCGACAATCGAAACGCAGCGGCTGGCGATTCGCAAGGCGCCGGCCGTCCCCGCTTTACCGACAAACTGCGTATTCGCGATCGTCAACCTGCCGATCGAGCCGATCCGTACGTCGGCCGCTTGCGAAATGCGGCTGTTCGTTATTAATAAGTTTCCGCGCACCGGCATAAAACCGACCGCTTCGCCGCTTTCTCCGGGCGACCGCGCGAGCTCGCCGCCGTCCGCCAGCGCGAAGCCGCAGCCGTCGATGACATTGTCCCGCAGCGAACGGTACGAGCTTTGCGACAGCGTCACCATCCGTTCCGCCGTGCAGCCCCGCATGATCAAGCCGTCGAGATTGGCCCAGATCGTGCCGGAGTCCTGCATCCCTTCCTTGAAATGGGCGTGACAGTCTTCCAGCGTCAAGTCGGTCAGCTTTTTGTGCGCCACGATCCGGGAGGCGACGTGGCGCCGCACCGTGATGCGTCTCGCGCTGTCGCCCCAAGTCGGGCCGCTGTTGGCGAACGAAAGCAGGCCCGAGCAGCCGATATAAAGCAAATCGTGCTCGAATTGGCCGTGCGTGACGAACGGACCGAATTCGTCCCCGTCGCCGTGGCAGTTTTCGACCATGCAGTACGCCGCGCACGTGAAATCGTTCAAGTGCCGCGCGTTGCTCGTGTTGCAATCTTTGACGTGCCCGTACAGCACGTTGATTTGCTGCGTCAAGTAGCCGGTTCCGCCCCATTCCCGCTGCGCGGGATTGACCAGCTCGCACCGCTCCGTCACGTAATGCGAGCAGTACCGCCGCATGATGACGGGCCAAAACACGGCTTCGGCCCTTATATCGGAAACGTCGCATTCGACCGCAAACTCGTACGCGACCGGATTCGAGCCGATGCAGTCCCACGTATCGAACGGCCGCGTCGTCGTCGATGCCGTCGGCGGCACCGGCACTCCGACGAATTTCATGTTGCGGACGCGGCTGCGGACGACCGGGTTCATTTTCGTATATTCGACGGTCCGGCCTTCGGCGATGCTCCAGCCGAGCTTGTAGTTGAACCGGACATGCGTGCCGTCTATAATTTCCGTCACTTTCAGCATATAGTCCAGCTCGCGCCGGGCGCTCCCGCCGGGCAGGCTCGACACCCGCGCGATCCACCAGTCGCCGGGCGCGAATGCGGAGGCGTCCGCCACTTGCAAAATATCGGTCAGCTCCGCCAAAGCTTCGGTCAATACGACGGTTTGCGCAGCGCCTGCCGGCGTTCCGCGAAACGAAACGACGGCGCCGAACGGGTTGTCCGGGACGTTCAACTCGATCCCTTCGGTCGTGACCGTATGTCCCATGAAATCGAGCTCGATGTGGCTGCGGCCGTACGTATGCCGGCGCGCAAAGTTCAAATCGCTGCGCGCCTCGATCCGGTAGATCGACGCGTCGTCCATCATCGCGTCGAGCGCGTCGTCGGCGTTTCGCGCGGCGTCGAAAATGCCGAACATCCGGAAGTCGGCGACGCCGTCGTGCACCGTCTCCCACCGACCGCACTCCGCTTCGCTTCGGTGCGGATTGTGCACCGTCCCGCCGTTGTCCGCGCGTATGCTGTCCGCGCAATAGCGAACCCATTTCGCGCCGCCGTCGCCGTCCCGTTCGTATCCGCCGACCCGTGCGACCGTTCCGTCGGCAAGCCCGGACGCCGGAAGCTTCAGGAGCGAGGCGACGTCGGGCGCGAAGAGGACGCCGCCGGCCGGAGGCCGGTCGTTTTCCGGCCGCCCGCCGCGCTCGTTCGAAGTTCCGGAAACGCCGGCATTTTCCGTCTTGATCGTTTGTTCCAACTGGGCCTCTCCCTTTTCGTTTCTCGATTTTCGATTTGTTCGTTGACACCGCTTTTTCTGACTCGTTCCTGGTTTGTTTCCGATTATAGGTTGCCGGTGAGCCTTTGTCAACCGAAGGCGGGTCATGCGGCAAGCAGTCGCCAGCGGTAGGAATTCCGGTTCTGTTCCAGCGGTTGGCGGAGTGAATCCGATTGTAGATATCAAAAAAAAGTCCCGGGGGATTTGCTCCCTCCGGGAATTCGCCGGATTAATCGCGAATCAGGATCGGTGCGGAACCGCCGCCCCAGGCGATGATCGAGTATTCGCCGGGAGGCAGCCCTGCCGTTGAAAGGATTGCTTCGGCGTTGGCGGCCATAGACGCTTTTTTCGCCGTTCCTTTTTGAACCGCCTGCTCGAGATCGCCCTTCGTCGCGCTTAATCCGCGCCGCACCAAATACACGTCCGCCGCTTTGTCGGTTACGACGGCGATCGTTTGTCCCGCTTGCACGGAATTGCCGGCTTTAACGGTCAACGACGGTCCGAAGTCGAATTCGACCGTAACGGGGGCCGGTAAAGGTGCGCCGCTCGAATCCTGCAACGCATTCGCCGGTATGTACACCTTCGTTTTGCCTGCAGGCGCGTTCGCGAATGCGATGCGAAGCAAACTGCCGCGAATTTCGATCGCATCGTCGACCGCGTACGTCGAACTCGTTACGCTTTCGCCATAAACGGCGTACGAGACGGCGGATTTCAACGCATCGGCAGAAGCGAAGCCGGACCGGATCGGTTTGTTGAAGCCGATATCGACCGTTCGGCTGTTGCTGTACACATATAGCGTATTTTGGGCGAGAGGGGCGTCCGGCGCCGCGTTCAAGCGAAGCTCCTGCTCCGGCTCGTATTCGCTCATCGCGAATTTGTCGTTGAGCCCGATCACGACATAATCCCCGGCCGGCAGTCCGGCGGTGGAAAGAATCGCTTTCTCGCCCGCGGCCGCCTGCTTGCGGATCCCTTTGCTTTGCTCGACGATCGAATCCAGCATCGTAATATATCGCGTCGTCGCCCCCGGTACGAGATAGATCGTACCCGCCTGATCGGAAACGGCGTAAACGAAATCGCCGACCGTAGCAATCCGCTGCCCGCCGACGTAGACGCTTTCGGTCACAGTACCATCCGTAAGCAGCGTAACTTGCGGAGCGCCCGTCGCCGGATCTGTCGGCGGCGTTCCCCCTCCGTTGCCCGGATTCGTCGGCGGCGTTCCCCCTCCGTTGCCCGGATTTGTCGGCGGTGTCCCTCCTCCGTCGTCCGGATCCGTCGGCGGCGTTCCCCCTCCGTTGCCCGGATTTGTCGGCGGCGTCCCTCCTCCGTCGTCCGGATCCGTCGGCGGCATGCCTCCTCCGTTACCGGCCGATGGCAGGCTCGCCTTTTCGGCGCTTTCGATCGGGATCGTCCGATCTCCGATTACGATCGTGTCGTTTTTGCCGATGCCGCTGCCCGCTTCAATTTTCGCCGGGGCTTTCTCGAATCGGACGCCTGGCGAATAGACGACGGCAAGCTTCACTTCCCCTTGCCCGAATACGGAGGCGGCGGCGTTCAGGACGAGCCTCGAAAGCGCCGCTTCCTTGCCGACGACGATCGTCGTTTCTCGGGCGCCGCCCGCAACGGTCATAGTCGAGACCGTTCCTTTCGGTATTTCCACGAGTACGTTCGAGGCCCGCACGTTCACGTCGGCATAGCGGCCGACAAGCGTTACCTTTGCGTCTTTCGGCAGCGGTTCCGATAACGTGACCGTATCGACGCCGTTTCCCGTCGCTTCGTCGGCTTCGATAATCGCGCCCGACCGGACGACCGCTTCCCGGATCGCAGTCGCTCCGCTCGCTTTGATTCTGACAAGCCCGTTTCGTTTATCGACAACGACTTGCGCAATAACCGAATCGTCGAAACGGATGCTGTTCGGCCCGCCTCCGTATATACGCGTCGTTCCGGAGACGGTGACGTTTTTCAAATCGACGTCGCCTTCGCCGATCGCCTCCGCCAGCACAAGATCGCCCTCGATGCTCATATTTTGCAGCGTGACGCCGGATGCCGTGACGGTCACGTTTCCTTTGACCGTTTCCGTTCCGGTCCGCGGACCGAATACGCCGGCGTTGCGATAAATCGACCCGTTCAGCGCCCGGTCCAGCATGACGACCGCTTCGGCCCGGGTGACGGGTCCGGCCGGCCGGTACGTGCCGTCCTCGTAGCCGTCGACAATGCCGCTCGCAGCCAGCGCGCCGATCGCCATCCGACTCCAGGCCGGGAACGACGCGGCGTCCTTGAATGTCGTCAGCCCTCGATCCGCTTCGGCATCGCCGAGCTTCAGCAGCCGAACGAGCATGACCGCCAGCTCCTGCCGGCTTACGCCCGCTTCGACACGAACGGTGCCGTCCTCGTAGCCGTCCACGTATCCGGCCTTCGCCGCTTTGGCCACTTCGTCGTAAGCCCAATGCCCGGAAGCGAGATCGCGGAAACGGATGTCCGTTTTCTCCGTCGCCCCGCTCGCCCTGTTGATTAAAGCTACCAGTTCCCCCCGTTTGACGGCTTCGTCCGGACGCAGGCTGCCGTCCTCGTAGCCCTGGACGTACCCTTTGGAAACCCAGGAGGATAACCGCGCCTCGGCCCAATGCCCGTTGGCGTCCGTCTGCCTTTCCTGCGCATATGCGAGCGGCCAGCCCGACGTCGTCATGCAGACGATCAACATGACGATCGCTCGGCGCTTCATGTTGCGAAATACGCGCATAGTCCCCCTCCTCTAAACGATCGTCAAGTTATTCGCGCTATGTCGGATCGTATCCGACTCCGCCGGCAGAGCCGCCCGGTTGACGCCTTCCTCGATGACGGACGTGATAAACATATAATTGCCTCCGCCGAAGCCGGCGTTCGCCACGACGTACTTGCCGCCTTTGAAACGGGAGCGCATCGCCTTCAGCTTATGGGAGCCGCCCTCGATATGAAAATGCGCCGTATCCGCGTCCGCCGCCGTGCTTGTCACGTCGCCGAAGCTCCACGTGACGACGTTGCCCGGGTCCGCGCTTTTCAAAAACGCCTTCTCGCCGTTCGTCCCGCTGAACGCCGCCCCGCCGTCGATCGTAATCGATTGGTCCGGCGTATTTTTCGCGTTGTTCGCGTCGCCGACCTTGTCCCACGCTCCGGTGAACACGAAGCCGCAGTTGATCAGCCCGCCGCCCTGCATCACGATCTCCCGCGTGCCGACCCGCACTTTCCCCGTCGCCGGCGAGGCGCCTTTGAACCACGTGTTGATCAGCGTCAGCTTGTTGATGCTGCCCAGATTGACGTCCTCGACGTTCGTAAACTCGCTGTTGACGATCGTCAGCTCGCCGTTGCTCGGCGTATACCCGACCGCCGTCGTCCCCGTCCGGATCGGACGCGCGATCTCGTAGCCGGCCAGCATGCCGAACGAGCAGCTGTCGATGATGTTTTTCCGTTTGCCCCGCGACGACCCTTTGCTGATCGTAATCATTTCCTGCGCGGTGCAGCCGCGCATTTGCAAGCCGTCCATATTCACCCAGATCGATCCCGAGTTCGCCATCTTCACTCCGGGCTTCGTGTACGTCACGACCGCATGGCAGTCCTCCAGCGTCAGATCGGTCAGCCGCTTGTTCGCCACGATCCGCGAGGCGATATGCTTCTTCACCGTAATCCGCTTCGCGCTGTCCCCCCACGTCGACCCGCTGTTCGCGAACGACAGCAGCCCCGAGTTGTTGATATAAGTCAAATCGTGCTCGAACTGGCCGTGCGTCACGAACGGCCCGTACTCGTCCCCGTCGCCGTGGCAGTTTTCGACCAGGCAGTACGCCGCGCACGTGAAGTCGTTCAAATGCCGCGCGTTGCTCGTGTTGCAGTCTTTCACATGCCCGTACAGCACGTTGATCTGCTGCGTCAAATAGCCGGTTCCGCCCCAGTCGCGCTCCTCCGGGTTTATCAGCCGGCACCGCTCCGTCACGTAATGCGAGTTGTACCGCCGCATGACGACCGGCCAAAACACCTTCGTCGCCTTGATCCCGATCGCGTCGCACTCGACCGCGTATTCGTACGCGACCGGATTCGACCCGATCATGTCCCAGTCCGGCGTCGGCCGCTGGCTCGTTCCGTTCGGCGGCACCGGCACCCCGACGAAATTCATGTTTTTCACGACGCAGCGCACCGCCGGCTCGACCTGCCTGTACGTGATTTGACGCCCCGCCGCCAGCTGCCATCCCGACTTGTAGTTCAGCCGCACATGCGTCGCGTCGAACACCTCGGTCACCTGCACCAGGTAGTCGAGCTCGCGCTGCGCGCTGCCTCCGGCGTTGTTTTTCACCTGCGCGTGCCACCAGCTGCCGACCGCGAATGCCGACGAATCCGCCACCTCGAAGATGTCCGAATATTCCTCCACGTTCGCCGACAGCGTCACCGTCTGCGTCACGCCGGTAAGCGTCCCCCGGAAAAACAGCACCGCCCCGAACGGGTTGTCCAGCTTGTTCGGCTCGATTCCTTCCGTCGTCACCGTATGGTTCAGGAAGTCGACTTCAAGGTTGCTGCGATGGAACACGTGCCGCTTCTTGAAATTCAAATCCGAATGCGCCTCGATCCGGTGAATCGCCGGGTCGTTCGCCATCGCCTCCAGCGCCGCGTCCGCATCCTGCTCCGGTCCGAACACGCCGAACCAGCGGAAGTCCGCCGCTCCGCCGTGGACGACCTCGAATCGGCCGCCGGTCGAACCGTTCGCCGCATGGACCGTTCCGCCGTTATCCGCTTTCGTGCTGCCAGCCACCCAACGGACGAGCTTGCCGCCGCCGTCGCCGCTTGTATTGTATCCGCTTACAAGGACATGCTGCCCGTCCTTCAACTGGCCGGGAGGCAGCTCGGTCAACGCTTTCACGCTCGCCACCTGCAGCACCTTTTTGTCGTCGCTATTTGCCGCAGGCTCGTTCGCGGCCATCGCCAGCTTCGAGGCAAAGGCGCTTCCGGCGATAACGGCGCCGCCGATGCCGAGCGTGCGCAGCACGTTTCTTCGGGTGATGGATCGCTGTTCGTCGTTGCCGGCTCCGGCGCCTTTGCTTCCGTTCAACTGTACCTCGCTCATCGTTTCACAGCTCCTTCGTTGGGCAAGTTGTCGTTCTCCCTTTTCTGATTTAATGCTGATTTGGAAAATAGAAGAAAACGCTTAAAATTTCCACAATTAACAACGCTCAGGTTTAATCCTGGTTTGTTTTCCTATTATAGCTTGACCGCAAATCGTCCGTCAACGAGGTATTTCCCGACTTGGCGTTTTTTCGCGCTCGCGAAAATGAACGCAGGCAATTGAACATCAAGGAAGGATCCGGTACACTTTTGATCATCATCCGTTTTTTAGCCGCTAATAAGGTGACCGAATCATAAGGAGAGCCTTGGAAGTCCCTATCCTAAAGCTCGAATCGAACCAAAGGAGAGATCGATTATGGCCGATTCAAAACAAACGTTACGAACTTGCGGTAACGGGCACCGATACTATAAAAGCAGCGATTGTCCGGCATGCCCGATTTGCGAGCAAGAGCGGAAACCGGACGGCGGCTTTCTCTCGCTTCTTGCGGCGCCGGCGAGACGGG
This sequence comes from Paenibacillus sp. GYB003, assembly GCF_036577625.1. Lineage (NCBI taxonomy): Bacteria > Bacillati > Bacillota > Bacilli > Caryophanales > Paenibacillaceae > Paenibacillus > Paenibacillus sp. GYB003. Next base: position 269,784 of record NZ_JARBDC010000001.1, read on the forward strand.
CATTGGAGCATAACGGAATCACATCGCTGCAGAAGCTTTCGACCTATTCGGAAAAAGAGATTTTGAGCATTCACGGCATGGGACCCAAATCGTTGCCGATCCTTCGAAACGCCTTGGAACAAAATGGCTTGGCGTTCAAAAGCCAACGGACGTCGGAACAAGAAAAATCCTTACCCGCTTTCAAGAGCGAGTAAGGATTTTCGGTAATCGGATTATGGATACTGGGAGCGATCAGCCCCGAAGCTGACGAACGAATTCGCGAACCTGAACAAGCCCGTCCGAACGGGAAGATTCGGACAGCAGCAGCGGCGTCGCTTCTTCGATTTTGCGCACGATCGCGCTGCCCACAACGACGCCGTCGCACGTTTTGGAAAAATGCGCGAACTGTTCGCTCGTGGAAATGCCGAAGCCGATCGCGATCGGCAGATCGGTCGAGCGGCGCACCGACGCCAGAAAATCGTCGATGCCCGCGAAAAAGTCGGCGCGGACGCCGGTTACGCCGAGCGACGACACGCAATAGATGAAGCCCGAGGCGCTTGCCGTAATTTTGGCGATACGGTCGTCCGACGTCGGCGCGACGAGCGGAACGAGATGAATGTTGTATCGATCGGATAATGCCTTGACCGGACCGTTCTCCTCGAACGGCAAGTCCGGGATGATGACTCCGCTGATGTCGTGCTCCGCGAGCAGCTCGAAAAACCGTTCCAGGCCGATTCGCAGCACCGGGTTGTAATACGTGAACAAAATAAACGGCAGGTTGACGTTGTGCTCGCGCGCCCGCTTCGCGATCCGGATGCAATCGAGAATCGTAATGTTGTGCTTCAGCGCGCGTTCCGAGGCGCGTTGAATAACCGGACCGTCGGCCAACGGGTCGGAATACGGCACGCCGAGCTCGACGATGTCGGCCCCGGCCAGCTCCAGCTCGCGCAGCAGCGACAGCGAAATGTCCGGATCCGGGTCTCCGATCGTCACGTACGGGATCAGCGCCGTGCGGCCTTGACGCTTCAGCTCTGCAAACTTCTCGTCGATGCGGTTCACTTCGCGCCACCTCCCAAATAGCCCATGATCGACTCGACGTCTTTGTCGCCGCGGCCGGACAAGCTGACCACGATAATCTCGTCCTTGTCCATCGTCGGCGCCACCTTCAGCGTATGGGCGACGGCGTGCGAGCTTTCCAGAGCCGCGATAATGCCCTCCGTCCGGCTGAGCAGCTGCAGTGCGTCGAGCGCTTCCTTGTCGGTAATCGGCACGTATTCGGCGCGGCCGCTGTCTTTCAAGTACGAATGCTCCGGTCCGATGCCCGGGTAATCGAGCCCCGCGGAAATCGAATGAGCCGGCATCACTTGGCCGTATTCGTCCTGCAGCACGTAGCTGAGCGAGCCTTGGAACACGCCCGGGCTGCCTTTCGTCATCGTCGCCGCATGCTCCTCGGTATCGACGCCGCGACCCGCCGCCTCGACGCCGATCAGCCGTACCGACTCGTCGCCGACGAACGGATAAAAGATGCCCATCGCGTTGCTGCCGCCGCCCACGCAGGCGATGACGGCGTCAGGCAGCCGGCCTTCCTTCTCCAATATTTGCGCGCGCGCCTCGTCGCCGATAATGCGCTGGAAGTCGCGCACCATCATCGGGTACGGATGCGGTCCCGTTACCGAGCCGAGTATATAAAACGTGTCGTGAACGTTGCTGACCCAGTAGCGCAGCGTCTCGTTGCACGCATCCTTGAGCGTGCGCGTCCCCGACATGACCGGCACGACTTCCGCCCCGAGCAAGTTCATGCGGAACACGTTCAGCTGCTGCCGCTTCGTGTCCTCCTCGCCCATGAACACCTTGCATTCGAGTCCGAGCAGCGCCGCGATCGTCGCCGTGGCGACGCCGTGCTGGCCGGCTCCCGTTTCGGCGATCACTTTTTTCTTGCCCATCCGTTTGGCGAGCACCGCCTGCCCGATCGTGTTGTTGATTTTGTGGGCGCCGGTATGGTTCAAATCTTCCCGCTTCAAATATATTTTCGCCCCGCCCAAATGCTCGGTCAGCCGCTCCGCGTAATAGAGCCGCGACGGCCTTCCCGCATATTCGTTCAGCAGCGTTTGCACGTCCTTGATAAATTCCGGGTCTTGCGAATATTTGCGATACGCCTCGTCCAGCTCGATCAAGGCGTTCATCAGCGTTTCCGGCACGTACCGGCCCCCGAAGGCGCCGAATCGGCCGTGCTCGTCAGGCACCTGCATGCGACTCATGACCTTTCACCCTTTCGACGAAATCTCGTATTTTCGTAATGTCTTTCGCCCCGTTCGTCTCCACGCCGCTCGAAACGTCGACGCCGTCCGGCCGGTAAGCTTCGATCAGCCCGGCTACGTTATCCGGCGTCAGTCCGCCGGCGACGAACAGCGGAACGCCGGCTCGGCGCGCCCACTGCGCGTAATGCGGAATGCGGCTCCATTCGAACGTGCGCCCGGTGCCGCCTCCGGCCGTATCGAGCAGCAGTCCGTCGATGCAGCCCGCGTACGGGTCGAGCGCCTCCGCGACCGCGTTCGTGCGCGCGTCGTCGTCCGCGGCGGAAGCCGATTCCGAGACGGAGAAGACGCGGTATACGCGAATGCCGAACGTCTCGCGCACAGCCCGGCAAAACGCCGGCGATTCCGCCCCGTGCAGCTGCACGGCGTCTAGCGGCGCGGCCTTCAACGTTTCCGCGAGAAGCTCCATGGTCGGATCGACGAACACGCCGACCGTAAGCGGTACGCGATGGCCCGTCTCGCGCCGTTCGCGGACGATGCGCACGAGCGCTCCCGCCTGCTCCGGCGTCACCTGCCGTTTGCTGGCGGCGAACAAGAAGCCGATCAGGTCGACGGGCATCCGCACGACCGATGCGACCGTTTCGGCATCCTTCAGCCCGCATATTTTGACCATCGCCATATCAGTCGGCCCCCTGCGGCTGCGCTTGTCCCATCAGCTCGTTCACGGCGTCCTCGATGACCGGCTTGCGCATGAAATGCTCGCCGACGAGCACGGCATGCGCCCCGATCGAGCGCAAGTAGCCGATTTCGTCCGCCGCGGAAATGCCGCTTTCGCTGACGATCGTTTTTCCTTCCGGAATGTGGCGAATAAGCTCCTCGGTCGTCTTCAGGTCGGTGACGAACGTGCGCAAATTGCGGTTGTTGATGCCGATGAGCGTCGCGTCGAGCGTCAGCGTCCGCTCCAGCTCCTCGCGGTCGTGCACCTCGACGAGCGCGTCCATGCCGAGCTCGCGGGCCAGCGACAAATAGTCGCGCAGCTGCTCCGTCGTCAAGATGGCGGCGATCAGCAAAATCGCGTCCGCGCCGATCAGCCGCGCTTCGTATATTTGCGTTTCGTCGATCGTAAAATCTTTGCGCAAAATCGGCACGCGAACCGCTTCCCGCACCGCGCTCAAATACCGGTTCGAGCCTTGGAAATACATTTCGTCGGTCAGGACGGACAAGCAGTCCGCCCCGGCCGCTTCATAGGAACGGGCGATTGCGACCGGATCGAAATCGGCGCGGATGAGCCCTTTGGAGGGGGACGCCTTCTTCACCTCGGCGATCAGCCCCGTCTCCCGCTTCCGGTTCGCCAAGGCTCGCTCGAAGCCGAGACAGGCGGGCATGCCGGCGATTCGGCGTTCCGCCTCCGCTGGCGAGAACGTCTGCTTCAAATTCGCTACTTCCGTATGCTTCGTTGCCACGATTTTATCAAGAAACATGTGCCAATTCTCCCGTAACTTGAACTAGCTGCTCCAGCTTCTCCAGCGCTTTCCCGGAGTCGATGACCGCACCCGCTAATTTTACACCTTCCTGCAGCGTCGAGCAACGGCCGGTCACGTAGAAGCACGCCCCGGCGTTCGCCAATACGATGTCGCGGCAGGCGCCGTGGGCGCCCCGGTACACGTCGCGGATTATTTCCGCATTGCGCGCCGCGTCGCCGCCGACGACGTCGCTGAGCGGATACGCGCGCAGGCCGAGATCGTCCGGACTGATGTCGAACGTGCGGACGTCGCCGTCCTTCAGCTCGGTCACCTTCGTCGCCGCGGAAATGCTGATTTCGTCGAGCCCGTCGTAGCTGGCCACCACGAGCCCGCGCTTGATGCCGAGCGAGCCGAGCACTTCGGCGACGAGCTCCGTCCGGTTCCGGTCGAAAATGCCGAGCAGCTGGCGGTCGGCGCCGGCCGGATTCGTCAGCGGTCCGAGCAGGTTGAACACGGTCCGGATGCCGATTTCCCGTCGCGGCACGGCGGCATGCTTCATCGACGGATGATGCGATTGGGCGAACATGAAGCAGATGCCGATGCTCTCCAGACAGCGCGACGCTTCGTCGGCGGAAAGCCCGATGTTGACGCCGAGCGCTTCCAGCACGTCCGCGCTGCCGCTCTTGCTCGACATCGCCCGGTTGCCGTGCTTGGCGACGCGAATGCCGCCCGCCGCCGCGACGATCGCCGAGGCGGTCGAAATGTTGAACGTATCCGCCCCGTCGCCGCCCGTGCCGCACGTATCGAGCAGATCGGTGCGCTCGGAGCGAACCGCGTTCGCCTTGCTGCGCATCGTCTCGGCGAAGCCGCCGATTTCGTCCGCCGTCTCGCCCTTCATCCGCAAAGCCGTAATGAAGCTGCCGATTTGCGACGGGGACGCCTCGCCGTTAAAAATAATTTCCATCGCCGCCTTCGCTTCGTCGCGAGTCAGATGCGCGCCTCCGACGACTTTGGCGATCGCTTGTTGAATCGATATTCCGTAGGTCATCGTCTTCCCTCCCGAATTAATAGTAATCCTGGTTCGTGACGACGGCGACTTTCTCCGTATCGCCGAATATCGCTTCGGCCATCCGCACCGCCTTCAGCATCCCCATCGCCTTGTTGACCGTTTCGTTATATTCCATCTCCGGAACGGAATCCCATACGATGCCGGCCCCGGCCTGCACGTAAGCTTTGCCGTTTTTGAAGATGAGCGTGCGAATCGTGATGCACGTATCCAAATTGCCGGAAAAGCCGAGATAGCCGATCGCGCCCGCATACGCTCCCCGCGCTTCGTTCTCCAGCTCGGCGATAATTTCCATCGCCCGCAGCTTCGGCGCGCCCGAGACGGTTCCCGCCGGCAGGCAGGAGATGAAGGCGTCGAAAAAGTCTTTGTCGCTCCGCAGCTTGCCGGACACGTTGGACACGATATGCATGACGTGCGAGTACCGTTCGATTTCCATGAACATGTCGCACTTGACGGTGCCGAATTCGGCCACCCGGCCGATGTCGTTGCGCCCGAGATCGACGAGCATCAAATGCTCCGCCCGCTCCTTCTCGTCGGCGAGCAGTTCCTTCTCGAGAGCGGCGTCGTGCTCCGGCGTCTTTCCCCTCGGCCGCGTTCCGGCGATCGGCCGCGTCTCGACGCGTTCGCCGTCGACTTTGACGAGCGCTTCGGGCGACGTGCCGACGATCACTTCGTCGTCCATTTTCAAATAGTACATGTACGGCGACGGATTCATCGTCCGCAGCACGCGATACACATACAGTGGATCGATCTCGGTTTCGATATGGAACCGCTGGGACAGGACGACCTGGAAAATGTCGCCGGCGCGAATGTATTCCTTCGCCTTCTCCACGTTCGCCATATACCCGTCCTTCGTCAAGTTCGAATGCACTTCGCCGAGTCCGATGTCGGCCGGGATGGCGTTCTGCCGCGTGCGCTGCGGCACGGGCTGCTGCAGCCGCTCGATCGCGGCGTCGATTTTCGCGCACGTCCGCTTGTACGCTTCGGCGATTTGCGCGTCGGTCGCATGCTTCTCGATATGCACGTTGCCGATCACTTTTATCTGCTGCTTGAAATGGTCGAACACGATCACCTGGTCGCAAAACATAAACTCGATGTCGTTCATCGCCAAATCGTCGTGCCGGTGCGCCGGCAGCCGCTCGTAATACTGCAGCAGGTCGTAGCCGAAAAATCCGATCGCCCCGCCGGTGAAAGGAGGGAAGTCCGGCAGCTTCGGGCTCGAGTATGCCCGAAGCAGCCCTTTGAGCGTCTCGAGCGGCTTGTCGTCGGCGACCCGGCTAACGCCGTTCAGCTCGATTTCCATCGCCTGGTGCTTGCCTTTCACGACCAGAAACGGTTCCGTGCCGATGAACGAATAGCGGGCCCATTTCACGCCGCCTTCCACGCTTTCGAGCAAAAACGCCCGGTCGTCCTCGTAAAAGTGCTGAAAAATGCGAATCGGCGTTTCCGTATCGGCCATCAGGTGGCGAACGACCGGTATAAGATTGTAGTCGCCGGCGAGACGGATGACTTCTTTCAATTCCGGAGTATACATAAGCTTCTCTCCTTCTCCTCTGCGGCAATCGCCGATAAAATGCAAAAAACCTCTACGGTCTCGTAGAGGTTGAATCGATAAGTTCGCAGAATGGGAACGGCGACGTACGGAAGACGAAAACCGTCCGCTTACCTAAACGGCGCGCGTCATAATATACCGAAGAAAGGCTCCGCGTCTTGCGACGAGCTTCCGGTCCGTGACACGTGTCATGCCGTTCGCTTACAGTCGCCGGTCCTGCGGATCGCGCATGCTTGCGCGCCCGGCCGAATCGGCACCGCCGTCTTGCTCCTCATGGCTCTACTCTGCTCTACTGAACTCGAACAATCTCTACTGGGCTCGAACTTCCTTGCTTTTCATCCACTATACACCATCGCCGCCGAAGGCGTCAATCGGTTATCCCGAAAAAAATCATTTCGCCGCTTCGGTCAAATCCGGGCGCAGCTTGATCGCGTTGTTCAAATAGACGTGGCGCATTTCTTTTTGGGATTTCTCGGTGTTGACGGACACCATCAGCCGAATGCATTTCTCCAAACCGCCCGGAACGGATATTTCCAGCGCGCACATGAGGGGTACCAGCTCCCACCCTTGCATTTCGCGTATCGCCTTGGCCGGAAACGCCGCGTTCAAATCCTGCGTCACCGTAACGAAAACGCTCGCGATGTCTTCGGGCTTGATCGCGTTGTCGGCAACGATTTGTCCGAGCAGCTCGGCCGTCGCGTTCAATATTTCCGCTTCCTCGTTGCGTTCCACCGTGATAGCCCCGCGTACTCCCCGTACAAACATGTCGGCTTACTCCTCCCTCTTCAATTGCTCCACGATTTCTTTCACCCAAACCGCCGAAACGTTTTTGTTGATTTCGACTTTGCCGATCTCTTGCGGAATAATGAACACCATGTTGCCGTCCGTAAACTTTTTGTCGTGCATCATCGCGCTCATGATCGCGTCCGTATCCATATGCGCGGGAATCCGCACCGGCAGGCCGAACTTGCGCAGAATGCGTTCCGTCTCCGCGGCGATCGACTCCGGATTGCCCAGCTTCGCGGACAGCCGCGCGGCGCCGACCATGCCGATCGCGATCGCTTCCCCGTGCAGCAGCTCGTTATAGCCGGCAACCGCTTCGAGCGCATGGCCGATCGTATGGCCCAGGTTCAAAATGGCGCGCAATCCGCCTTCCCTCTCGTCGGCCGATACGACTCTCGCCTTCACGCCGCAGCCGACGTACAAGGCGTGCTCGAGCGCTTCCGAATCGAGCGCGAGCAGCCGTTCCGCGTTCGCGTCGCACCATTCCACGAATTCGCGGTCGAGAATGAACCCTTCCTTGACGAGCTCGGACAAGCCTGCCCGCACGTCGCGTTCCGGCAGCGTCTTCAGCGTCGCGATGTCGTACAGCACGAATTCCGGCTGATGGAACGCGCCGATCATGTTTTTCGCGAGCCTATGGTTGACCGCGACTTTGCCGCCGACGCTGCTGTCGTGCGCCAGAATGGTCGTCGGTATTTGCACGAACCGGACGCCGCGCATGTAGCTGGCCGCGACGAAACCGGCCAAGTCGCCGACTACGCCGCCGCCGAGCGCGATGACGGCGGAGTTGCGGTCGAGCCCCGCCTGGAGCGCGACCGTGACGACTTCCTCGAACACGGTCAGCGATTTCGACTGCTCGCCCGCCGCGACGACGCACGTCGCGATCCGGTAGCCGCCCGCCTCGAGCAGCGATTTCACCCGATCCAGATGGTGCCGCGCCACGTTCTCGTCCGTGACGAGCAGATGCGGCGATTTCGCGCCGATCTTATGGGCAGCGAACGTGGCGGCGATATCGTTCAAGACGCCTTCCCCGACATAGATCGGGTACGATCGTTCTCCGAGGTCTACCGTCAGACGCTTCATCTTAATACCTCTTTACTTGGTCGAGATAGTTGTCGTAGTTGGCGCGAATTTCCTCCATCGAATCGCCGCCGAACTTCTCCATGAACGCCCGGGCCACTTCCCAGGCGATCACGTTCTCCATGATGACGCCGGCCGCCGGGACGGCGCACGTATCGGACCGTTCGACCTGGGCCGAGAACGGCTGCTTCGTATCGATGTCCACGCTGGCGAGCGGCTTGTACAGCGTCGAGATCGGCTTCATGACGCCGCGCACGACGATCGGCTCGCCGGTCGTCATGCCGCCTTCGAGTCCGCCGGCGCGATTCGAGCCGCGATGGAAGCCGTCCTGCTCGTTGTACAAAATTTCGTCGTGCACGTTCGAGCCGCGCCGCTTCGCCGCCTCGAAGCCGATGCCGAACTCGACGCCTTTGAACGCCTGTATCGACACGACGGCTTGGGCGATCCGTCCGTCCAGCTTGCGGTCCCACTGCACGTGGCTGCCGAGTCCGACCGGGACTCCTTCCACGATCACTTCGACGATGCCGCCGAGCGTATCGCCGTCCGCCTTCGCCTGGTCGATCGCCGCGATCATGAGCGCTTCCGCCTGCTTGTCGACGACCCGAACCGGCGACTGCTCGGTGATGCGGATCAGATCGTCGATCGGCAGCTCCTGGCGAACCGCCTCGACTTCGCCGATCCGGATGACCTGACCCGCGATCTTGATGCCGAACTGCGCCAAAAACTGGCGGGCGATCGCGCCGACGGCTACGCGCACCGTCGTTTCCCGCGCGCTGGAGCGCTCCAAAATGTTGCGCAAATCTTTCTGGTTATATTTCAATCCGCCGTTCAAATCGGCATGCCCCGGACGGGGACGGTTGACGCGGCGCTTTCCTTCGCTGCCTTCCTCGACGTCCTCGATGCTCATGACCGTCGTCCAAGCTTTCCAGTCTTTGTTCTCGACGACGAGCGCGACCGGCGCTCCGGTCGTCTTTCCGTGACGGACGCCGCCGACGATTTGCGCCGTATCTTTCTCGATCTGCATCCGCTTGCCGCGGCCGTGTCCTTTTTGCCGTCTCGCCAGCTGCTCGTTGATCGGCTCGCCGGTAAGCGGCAAGTTGCTCGGCAATCCTTCCACGATCGCGGTCAGCTGCGGACCGTGCGTTTCTCCTGCTGTCAAATATCTCATTGTCGGTTTGTCCCCTCTCGTCCTGTTCCCACATATCCGAACGCTATATAAAAGCATGCGAGCCGGTCAAGACGGATAAGCATCCCCTCGCAGCCATCCGCCGGTCGGACTCTTTAGCGCTTTTATGCACCGAATTATCATGCTAATTATAGTATAGCGACCCGGGTTTGACAAGAAATACGGATTTCCGCTCGTCATTTTTTCCCCGCGAATTCGTCGTCGATACGACTTCGCGCTCGGGCGAACAGCAAAAAAAGCACACCCCGGCTAGGGCGTGCTCTGCTTTCCGTATCGTCAGCCGTTCATCGGCAGCGGATAAATCCGCGTCACCTCGGACTGCTTCTGCTCGTCGATCATTCGGGCGACTTGCACGGAATCGATGCCGAGAATTTGCGCGCATTCCTGGATCGTAATAAATCCGCGCCGATACGCCGTAATGACCTTTCGTTTGTCCATGGCGGCAAAACCTCCTGATCGGTATACGCATCTAGTATAGGAATATATGGAAGCGTTTATACATGATCGGCCCGTTTCCGATAGATGAACGTGTCCGCCGTCTCCAGCTCGTACTGCCCCGGCGAAAAAATTTGCTCCGTGCTGCCGACGAACAGCAGGCCGCCCGGCTTCAGCGCGCGGCCGAACTTATGGTACAGCGCATGCTTCGCGTCTTCGGTGAAATATATCATCACGTTGCGGCAAACGATCAGATCGAACTGCGACTCGAACGGATCGTGCAGCAAGTTTTGCTTCGCGAAGCGGACGTGCTTCTTGAGCGAGTCGACGACGGAAAACGTCATATCCTTTTGCGTAAAATAGCGGCGAACGTAAGCCGGGGGCACGTCGCGCAGCGACCGGTCCGGATAGACGGCCCGCCTCGCCTTTTCCAGTGCGCCCTCGTCGATGTCCGTCGCGATCAGCTGCGACGATTCCAAAAGGCCGAGCTCGGCCATAATCATCGCCAGCGTGTACGGCTCTTCGCCCGTCGAGCAGGCGGCGCTCCAGCATTTGAGCCGCCGCGAGGCTCGCGCCAGCTCCGGAACGAATCTTTGCTCCAATACTTCCCACCGGTTCGGGTTGCGCCAAAATTCGGACACGTTGATCGTCATCCGGTCCAAAAACTCGTAGTACAGCTCCTTGTTCCTTGTCATCGCGTCGAAAAACGAGGCGAACGACGCAAAGCCTTTTTTCGTATACAGCGTCGTCAAACGCCGCTTCATCTGCGATTCCTTGTATTGGGACAAGTCGATCGCCGAGTACTCTTTCACTTTTTTTATAAACAGGGCATAGTCTAGATCTTCCATCATCCGCGTCACTCTCCAAGAAGAAAAATAAGTCGAAATGCCGGTATGTACGCCTAAAGGCACAAAAAACAATCCCGCATGCAGTTTATTTCCATGCATGCGGGACTTTTTCCTTCTCGGGGGCGGCGAAATATGTCGAATATGTACTTAAATCCACGTTTGAATCGTTTTGTCGTAGCCGACCAGCTCGTGCGGCTCGAAGAAGATCGCGATTTCGCGCACGGCGTTTTCCGGCGAATCGGAGCCGTGGATCAGGTTGCGGTTCGTATGGACGGCGAAGTCGCCGCGAATCGTTCCCGGCTGGGCTTCGAGCGTGTTCGTTTTGCCCATCATGATCCGCGACAGCGCGATCACTTGATCGCCTTCCCATACCATCGCGAATACGGGACCGGAGGTAATGAATCTCATCAAGTCGTCGTAATACGGCCGTCCGTGATGCTCGGCGTAATGCCGCTCGGCTTTCTCCTTCGGCACGACCATCAGCTTCGCGGCTACGAGCGTAAACCCTTTGCGCTCGAAGCGGCTTACGATTTCGCCGATCAGACCGCGCTGCACGCCGTCCGGCTTGATCATCAGAAACGTTCTTTCCATTAACTTACCCCTCCACTCCAGCAACATGTATTCACCATTGTCGGCCGATCGGCCTTTTTCCATACCCGCTTCGGCTTCCGACCGCCGCGGAACGGGAAGCGCATCGCCTCAATACGAGCGATCGCCGATAAAATGCGCGACGTCGACCAAATCGCGCTTGGCGCGTATGTCCGGCAGTCCCGAAAGCGCCCCGATCGCCCGGTCGATATAACGGGCCGACAGCCGATCCGCCTCGGCGATATAAGGACCGCCGCGAATGATTCGCAAAAACGGAGAGACGTCGGTCTGTCCGTCGACGAGGCGGATCCGTTCGATTTCGGCGAGCAGCCCGTCCCGGACGGACGCGTCGCGGAGCGCGTACAGCACGGGAAGCGTCAGGTTCCCTTGCCGGATATCGCTGCCGGGCGGCTTGCCGAGCTGCTTCTCGGTGCCGGTCAAATCGAGAATGTCGTCGCGAATTTGGTACGCCATGCCGACATTGTAGCCGAACCGGTACAGCTGCCTGCACGTCTCCTCGTCCGCTTCGGAGGCGACGGCGCCGAGCTGGCAGCTGATCGCGATCAGCAGCGCGGTCTTCCGTTTGATGCGGAGCAAATAGTGGCGAAGCGTCTGGTCGGTTCGAAAAAAATAACGGATTTGCTCGATTTCGCCGATCGTCAGCTCGACGATGGCCGATGACAATATTTGATGAATGCGCGGATCCTTCAATTGCGTCGCGATCGTAAGCGCTTTGGCGAAAATGTAATCGCCCGTATACATCGCGACCCGGTTGTCCCACTTCGAGCGGACCGTCAGCTGCCCGCGCCTCGTGTCCGCGTCGTCGATGACGTCGTCGTGGACGAGCGTGGCCATATGGATCAGCTCGAGCGGCACCGCGATATGCTTGATCCGCTGCAGATCGTAGCGGCCGAACTGCGAGGCGAGCAGGACGAAAACCGGACGAATCCGCTTCCCTCCCGCCTTCAGCAAATGAAGCGACGTCTCCTTCAGCATGGCGTGATCGGTCTGGACGCTTTCCTCCAATTCCCGCTCGACGTATGCGATGTCTTTCTTCATTCGGGCATAAATTTCCATTAGTTTCATTACGTCACCTGGTTACGGAATTATCAGACCACATCTGAAGCGGAGCCGGTTCCGAGAGCAGACCGAGCTCCAGCGCGTAGCGGAAATAAAGGCTCAGCCCCCGCCGCTGCTCCGGTCCGAAGTCGTGGCTCAAATGGCGGAAATAGTCGCGCCAATAGTCCGGCGTTCCGCCGATTTCGGCTTGCGCGGCGGCTATGATCGGCTCCGGGTTTTTCGCGCCGGCGGCCTTGCTGCCGAGCAGCGCCTCGTGCACGTCGGCGACGAGCCGCGGATGCTCCGCGATCGTTTGCTTGCGAACCGCCCATACGGCGAACGTCATCCATTCGCCGGTGTATCGGCGCCACAGCGCCCCCATGTCGGACACTTCGTACGGAGTGTCCCGCCAGCTGGCCCGAATCGCGTCGTCGCCGATAAGCAGGGCGGCATCCGCATGTTTCATCATTGTATCCAAAGATGGAGCCGCATACACGTAGTTCGGAGCCACGCCGACGAATCGGGACAAAATGATTTTGAGCAAATTGACCGTCGTCGCCGAGCTCGTAGGCAGCATGACCGTGCAGCCGTCCAGCTCCTCCAGCGGCTTTTTGTGAAACAGCAGCAGCGAATTGACGTTGCCGTACGCGCTAACCGACAGCTCGGGAAACAGCTCGTACTGATCGTGCGACTCCGCATAGGCGAACGACGATATGGCGCCCATGTCGACTTCCCCGGCCAGCATCGCCCGGTTAAGTCCGGTCGGCACTTGCTCGATCCATTGCAGCTTGGGGCCGAACCGTTCGTGCGGAAAATGGTAATAAATCGGCCACACGTTCGTATATTTGATTTTGCCGATGCGTATAAGCGAATCTCGTTGCATGTTCAAGCATCTCCCCACCGCCGAAACATCTCGTTCTCGATTCCCATGTTGTCCAGCACTTTGCCGACCAAAAAATCGACGAGCTCGTCCATCGTCGCGGGTTTATGATAAAAGGCCGGCATCGCCGGGACGATCCTGACGCCGAGACGGGACAGCTTCAGCATGTTTTCCAAATGAATCGCGTGCAGCGGCGTTTCCCTCGGCACGACGACCAGCTTCCGCCCTTCCTTCAGCATGACGTCCGCCGCCCGCTCCAGCAAATTGCCGGAGGCGCCGTGGGCGATGCCCGACAGCGTCCCCATGCTGCAAGGCACGATCGCCATGCCGGCGGTGCGGAACGAGCCGCTGGCGATGCTGGCGCCGATGTCGCCGATCGGGTAATAGCGCGGCTGCAGCTCGAACTTTTCGAACCGGCGCTGCAGCGTTTGCTGCCGGTGCGCCGCGTCCCAGCCGAGCTCCTCGTGCAGGACGCGCCAGCCCGCGTCCGTAATGACGAGATGAACCGGCACGTTCATACCGAGCAGCGCCTCGCACAGGCGCACGCCGTAAACGGCGCCGCTCGCCCCGGTCAGGCCGACGACCCAGCCGTCGCGGCTTCCGCTCTCTACCATAAATAGCGCACCACCACATCGATGAATGTGAAACAAAACACAACCACGCTCAAAACGCCGTTCATCGTGAAAAACGCCGTGTTCAGCTTCGACAAATCGTTCGGCGACACGATGTAATGCTCGTAAAACAAGATGACGTACGAGACGACCAATCCGACCAAATACCACCAGCTCAGCTCCGTCATGACGAACAGGCTCAGCAGTCCCGCCGCGGTAATGAGATGAAACGCCCGGGCGATCATAAGCGCCGGGCCGATGCCGAACCGGCTCGGGATGGAGTGCAGCCCTTCCTTGCGGTCGTAATCCGCGTCCTGGCAAGCGTAGATGACGTCAAAGCCGGCCGTCCAGAAGGCGACGCTCGCATACAGCACGATCGAGGTCCAGTCGATGACGCCGGTGACGGCGACCCACGCGCCGAGCGGGGCCAGCCCGATCGTCAAGCCCAAAATGAGATGGCATGTCCATGTAAAGCGTTTCGTGTACGAATAAATGACGGTCATAAAGACGGCGATCGGCAGCAGCTTCATGGCGAGCGGACTCAAGTTCGCGGTCGCCCAAAACAGCAGCAAAAACGAAATAACGATAAAGACGAGCACTTCGCCCACGGACAGCAAGCCGGCCGGTATGGCCCGCATCGCCGTTCGCGGATTTTTTTTGTCGATCACCCGGTCGATCAGCCGGTTGAGCCCCATCGCCGCGCTGCGCGCCCCGACCATCGCGACGATGATCCAGCCGATCTGTCCCCAGGACGGCATCGAATGAAACCGGATCACCGAGCCGAGTATGGCGCCCATGAAGGCGAACGGCAGCGCGAACAACGTATGCTCGAACTTGATCATTTCGAGAAATATTTTGACTTTACTCCACAAGTCCGGCACCCTCCCGTTTCCCCTTCGTCCCGATATGAAGGGCGGCGACGCCGCCCGTCAGCGGGTAGGCGCGAACGTCCTCAAGACCGATGCGCCGGAAAATGCCGGCAAGCTCTTTATGGTCCGGAAAATGAACAAGCGACTCGGGGAGCCACTTGTACTGCTCGTATCGTTTGGCAAGCAGCTTGCCGATGAGCGGAAGCACGCGCCTGAAATAAAAGTAATAAATCGATTTGAACGGCTGCCATGTGGGCTTGGACAGCTCGAGCGAAACGACAAGCCCTCCGGGCTTGACGACCCGCTCCATCTCCTGCAGCACCTTCGTCAAATCCGGCACGTTGCGGAGCGCGAATCCGATCGTCGCGCAATCGAACGTATCGTCGTCGAACGGCAGCGCCATCGCGTTGCCGTGAATCAGCTCGATCTGCTTGCCGTACCCGAGCTTCGCCACCTTCTGCTCGCCGAATTCGAGCATGTTGCGGCTGAAATCGAGCCCGACGACGCGGCCCGTTCCGCTCGCTTCGGCGAGCGAGATCGTCCAGTCGCACGTTCCGCAGCATACGTCGAGCGCCGTCGCTCCCGGCTTCACGGCCATCTGCCGCATCGTGAACTTGCGCCACGCCTTGTGCCGGCGGAAGCTGAGCACGTCGTTCATCAAATCGTATTTGTGGGCGATGCTCTCAAACACGGAGTGCACGAACCGCTCTTTGTTCGTATTCATTTCCACCTTCGGTTCACCTCACACTTCTTCGAGCGCCCGCGAAGCGTTCAGCGCGCGTACGAACGGATCGCCGATCTGGTACAGCTCGCTGACCAGCTTCTCCGAATCGAACTGGCGGATTTTGTCCGTAAGCTGCTGGAACTGGGCGTCGAGCATTTGGAACAGCGTGGCCCTGACGTTGTATTTATGGAGCAGCGCGCGCAGCTTGCCGGTATCGGCTTCCCCCTGGCGAAGCTGTTTCTTCTCCTCCTTCGTTCCGACCTGCAGCAAATGCCAAAAAGCCCAACCGGATCGGAGATCGTCTCCCCGCTCGATGCGGCGCAGCTCGTCCAGCAAAACTTCGCAGCTCGTATATCCCAGCAGCATGTCGTGCCAGCTGTTCGGCTTCATCCATTCCAATGCGCGCGAAAACGACAAATACAGCTGCATCTTGATGCTGACCACATGCTGCATATATTCGTCGGCCGTCATTTTCCATCCGCGTATCCGCATATACAAATTCATTTTGAGCCGGTTCACTTCGCAGATGGCCGCCGCCATATGACGCGTCATCTCGACTTGACCGGCCTGTGCGAGAAGCTCGTAAAACCGGCTGCTGAAATAGTCCCCCGCCAGCACTTTCAGCTGCCGCGAACGCGCTTCTTTTTTCTCTTTGCGGTCATTCGTTTCCGACACCATGTCGTGCGTATCGAGCCCCATCTGGGCGAGCGATACGACTACGGCATACAGCTCGCTTTGCTGAACGGACGACGAGCCTTTATGTAGAAACGTATACAGAAGCTGCGAACGAAAATTCGGAAGCTCCGGCAGTTCCGTATGATCCCGGATCATATCGTATTCGGTGTAAGGTTTCGCCAAGTCCGCTATCGAGTAATTGTTCATACATGCCTCCGTACCGCCGACAAGCGTTCAAAATTGCGTTCATCTGTGCATCCAAACCATTATATCACAACAGGAAGCGCAGCGCACAATATAGTTGCAACGCGAACGACGGCGTCCGTTCGTCCGCTTCCAGTATACAACTTTATCGGCGATGCCGGTCAAGCCACTTATGCGTATAAGTAAGGCTAAAATGTGAACTTAAATATTGTTCCTTCGTCCCTTTCCGCGTTATTCCCGCTTCGGGTTCGGCGCCCAGATCGGACCGTTTGGCGTCCATCGCCAGCAGCAGCTGCGGCGGCTCGGCGCGGCCGGCCGGCTGCTCCATGACGCGGACGAGCAGCTGCTTCACGTTTCGCGTATGGGTAAAGCCGAGTTCGGCCAGCGCGTACAAATCGTCGTAAATCGGCTCCAGCGCTTCGCCCGGCTTCGTCCGCAAATCGACCGACAAAATCGTATCGTTCCATTCGACGTGCGCCAGTTCCAAATGAAGCGAAAGCTTCGCGAAAACGTCGACCAGGTTGCGATTGGAAAGGGAGACCGGGGAGTCCGGACGGAAAACGGGGGTTTCCGCGGCTCCCGCGCCGAGCTTGCCGTCCAGCTTCGGCACGACGGACAGGGCCGAGGCGATGCCGACGGAAACGAGCGAAGCGACGATCAATCGATGTATCGTGTTCACGACAATCCCTCCTGAATCGATACGGCTCCTATCTCATTGTACAAATAAAAAAGGCAGGCTATGCCTGCCTCCCCGAGGAAAAGTCATTCGTCGGTGTCGACCCTGCCGAACCGCGTCAAAACCGTCGCTTTGCCGCGGATTTTGACTGCCGACGTATGCTCCGTAAACTGCGCGATCATCACTTCGCCCTTGTCCAACTTTTCCGTATGGTGAAACCTCGTATCGTGGCCGCGCGTCAATCCGATGACGTGAACGCCGTTTTCCTTCGCCTTGATGACGAAATAATCGCCCTGCACCGTTTCGTCGCTCATTGCGCTACTCTCCTCTCTACTCGACTGAACTGCCGCCGGATCGCGGATTCCGGCCCGCTTCCTTTATCATGCTGCATCCCGGCGGCCGCTGTCAAACGGACAAAACAAAAACCGCCCGATTCGCGCATACGATACGCCGATCAAGCGGTTTTTGCCGGTTCCGCCACCGCTGCAGGACCCGGTCGAATCGGAGTAACACGATTTGAACGTGCGACCTCACCCACCCCAAGGGTGCGCGCTACCAGGCTGCGCTATACCCCGACGACATCCTGCAAGCGGAACTATTCGATATTATAAAGGGTTTGTTATCATTTGTAAAGGGAACTCCTCCCGATTTTGTTCGCCGGGAGGAGGGAACGGCGCCGCCCCGTTCAATCGGCGTAACCGTTCGGGTGGCTTTGGTGCCACTTCCAGGCCGTCCCGATAATCGTGCCCAAATCGTCGTAGCGCGGCTTCCAGCCGAGCTTCGATTTCGCCTTTTCGGAAGAAGCGATCAGCACCGCCGGGTCGCCCGCGCGCCGAGGCGATACGGCCGCCGGAATCGGATGGCCGGTAACGCCGCGCGCCAGCTCGATGACCTGCTTCACCGAGAAGCCGGTTCCGTTGCCGAGATTGAACACGTCGCTCGGATGGCCGGCGCGCAAATAGTTCAGCGCGAGATAGTGCGCGTTCGCGAGGTCCATCACATGAATGTAATCGCGGACGCACGTGCCGTCCTCGGTCGGATAATCGTCGCCGAAAATGCCGATATGGTCGCGCTCTCCGAGCGGGACTTGCAAAATGATCGGGATCAAATGGCTTTCCGGCTTGTGGTCTTCGCCGATCGTACCGTCCGGATGCGCGCCGCACGCATTGAAATAGCGCAGCGACACGAACTTGAGGCCGAACGCCCGGTCGCACCAGCGGAACATGTTTTCCATCGCCAGCTTCGTTTCCCCGTAAGGACTTTCCGGACGGGTCGGCGCGCTTTCCTCGATCGGCACCCGCTCCGGTTCGCCGTACGTCGCCGCCGTGGACGAAAATACGATTTTGCGCACGCCGTGCGCTTCCATCGCGCCGACGAGCGAATGCGTGCCGAACAAATTGTTGTCGTAATACGCGAGCGGCTGCTGCACGCTTTCCCCGACGAGCGA
This sequence comes from Paenibacillus sp. GYB003, assembly GCF_036577625.1. Classification (NCBI taxonomy): domain Bacteria; kingdom Bacillati; phylum Bacillota; class Bacilli; order Caryophanales; family Paenibacillaceae; genus Paenibacillus; species Paenibacillus sp. GYB003. The sequence goes on from NZ_JARBDC010000001.1 coordinate 288,164, forward strand.
GCTGGCGGCGAAATGAATGACCGCCTCGATATCGTTTTCGCCGAACACGCGGTCCAAAAACCCCCGGTCGCGAATGTCGCCTTCGTAGAAGCGCGCTTCCGGCGACACCGCGGAGCGGTGCCCGGTCCGCAAATTGTCGACGACGACGACTTTCTCGCCCTGGGCCAGCAGCTCCATGACCGTATGGCTGCCGATATAGCCCGCTCCGCCGGTTACCAATATAGCCATGACGTTCCTCCTTCAGCGTTCTGTTGATACATGTATGATCGTCAGTCCCACCGCAGCTCTTTCGCGCCGTCGCCGATTTCGCATACGTAAAACGACGGCACGAGTCCGGTTTGGGCCGTGTACCGCTCCGCCACTTCCCGCTGAAACGCTTCGGCCGCATCGTCGCGGACGATGCTGACGTTGCAGCCGCCGAAGCCGGCGCCGGTCATCCGGGTGCCGATGCAGCCGTCGATCGCGCTCGCCACCTCGTACAGCGTATCGAGCTCGAAGCCGGTCACCTCGTACAAGTCGCGCAGCGATTCGTGCGAGGCGTTCATCAGCTTGCCGAACGCGGCCAGGTCGCCCTGCTCGAGCCGCGAGCGCGCCTCCAGGACGCGGGCGTCCTCCGTGACGACGTGCTGAACGCGGGCGGCGATTAACGGGTCGGGGATCGCATCCCGGACGCGCTCCCATTGCTCGATCGACAGCTCGCCCAAACTGCCGAGCTGCGGCAGCTTTTCCCTAATCCACTTTAACCCATCTTCGCACTGCTGTCTACGCTCGTTGTATTTCGAATCGGCGAGCCCTCTCCGCTTGTTCGTGTTCGTAATGATCAGCTTGCAGCCGTCGATGCGAAACGGCACGTACTGGTAATCCAGCGTGTCGCATTTCAGCATGACCGCATGGTCGCGCTTGCCCATACCGACGGCGAATTGGTCCATAATGCCGCAGTTGACGCCGACGAAACGGTTTTCCGCCCGCTGCGACAGCTTGACGAGCGTCAGCGTCGGAATCGTCAGCCCGGCGATCGCCGTAAGCGCCAACGCCGTTACGAGCTCGATCGAGGCCGACGAAGACAAGCCGGCGCCGTTCGGAACGTTTCCGAAATATAATACGTCCGCTCCCCGCAAATTGGCCGTGTAGACGCCCCCGTCGAGCTGAAGCAGCTCGGACAGGACGCCCTTCGGGTAGTTGGCCCAGTCGTCCTCCGCGGCATAAGCGACCCGGTCGACCGGCGTGTCCGCCTCGGCCGCGAACTGCAGCGAACGAAACCGGTACAGCCCGTCGGTCCGCGGTTTCACGACCGCATACGTGCCGAACGTAAGCGCGGCCGGAAAGACGAGCCCTCCGTTGTAGTCCGTATGCTCGCCGATCAGATTGACCCGTCCCGGGGCGAAAAAGAGGCGAGCGCCTTCCGCGTCGCCGAACTTGCCGGCGAATTGCTCGCGAAGCGTCGAAAATTCGGCCGGTTGCACCGTCGTCATAACGATCTCCCTTCCTTCCGCAAATAACGTTCGTACGCCTCCCGCATTTTCGGAGCGGTTTGTTCGACCGCCATCGGATTGGCGGCCGCCCAGGCGCCCATCTCCGAGGAAGCGTACCATTTGATTTTGTCTTTGTCCCGCAGCGGCGGATAAAACTCGATATGAAAATGATAATAGCTTTCCACGTCGTCGCCGTTCACCGGCCGCTGGTGCATGACCATCATGTACGGGAACAGCCTGTCGAACAGCTCGTCCATCGCGCCGGTCGCATCCTTGAGCATTTGCGCCAAGGCGCGCTTCTCCTCCGGCGTAAAGTCCGGAAGCGCCGTCATATGCCGCTTGCTGACGATAAACACCCCGTACGGATAATCGGTAAAGTACGGCAAATAGCAAAGGAAGTGCTCGTTTTCGATCACGATGCGCTCCTTGAATTCGGCCTCCTCGCGGTTCATGTCGCAAAGCAGGCAGCTGCCGTGTTCTTCGTGGTGCAGCCTGCAGCTTTCCAGCTCCGTCTTCAGCTTGAGCGGCATGTGCGAGTAGGCGTAAATTTGCCCGTGCGGATGCGGCATCGTCACCCCGCACTCTTCGCCGCGGTTTTCGAAAATCATGACGTATTGATGCTTCGGGTCTTCGGACAGCCGGACGAACCGGTCGGTCCATACGTCGATCAGCTTGCCGATATGATCGACCGACAGTTCGGGCAGCGTCTTCGTATGGTCCGGCGAGTACAGGACGACTTCGCATTTGCCGTACGATTGGGCCGCCTTGTACAGCGTCGTTTCGACCGGGTCCGGCTCGGGCGGATTCGGGCTGAGCGCCGGGAAATCGTTTTCGTACACGTGCACGTCGTAATCGTCCGGCACTTTGCCGGAGCCGGGGCAAAACGGGCAGTAGCCTTTCGGCATATGCGGCCGGTTTTGCCGGTTCGACGCGACCATCACCCAATCGCGCAGCAGCGGATTATAGCGCAGTTCTGCCAATTCGGACAACCTCCTACACGAATGCGGATCAAACTTTGTAAATTTATTTAACTAAGTTTGCTTATTTCCATCTTACCCGGAAGCGGCCCGGAACACAATCATTATTTTTTAATACTTACGGCATGATTATCGTCGACTCGGTAGCCGGAACCTCGATTGCATTTCAAGACTTAATTAGTTATTCTAATAAAGATCGACGATTGTGACGATTGGACGAAGGCAGGAGGAATTTGCATGTCGAAGCCGCTTACCGGCAGCTTTCAATTGATGAAGTCGCTCAACCGCTCGCTCGTGCTGACGACGATCCGCAGCGAGGGCCCCATTTCGCGCGCCGACATCGCCAAGCGGACCGCCTTGACGCCCCCGACCGTAACGAATATCGTCGGCGAGCTGCTGAACGAGAAGTTCGTGGTCGAAAGCGAGATCGGCGAATCGAGCGGAGGGCGGAAGCCGATTTTGCTGAAGCTCAATTCGGCCGCCTTCGCGGTAATCGGCATCGACGTCGGCGTCGGCGCCGTCAGATCGGTGCTGACCGACCTGGATGCGGGCGTTATCCGCGAATGCCGCCGAACGATCCCTCCGCGCCCGGAAGCGGACGAATTTCTGGAGCTGCTGCAAAGCTCGGTCGCGGAGCTCGCCGATGCGGCCGGGGAACGGCCGGTCGTCGGCGTCGGCGTCGGCATGCACGGCTTGGTCGATCCGGAGGAAGGCGTATCGGTATTCGCTCCGAACTTGCATTTGCGAAACGTCAACATCCGCGAAGCGCTCGAAGAGGCGTGCGGCCTGCCGGTCTATGTGGAGAACGACGTGGTCGCCATGGCGCTCGGCGAACTATGGTTCGGCGGCGGACGCGACTGCGACCATTTCATATGCGTCAATATCGGGGAAGGCGTGGGGGCGGGCATCGTGCTGAACCGGCGCATTTTTCGCGGCAGCAGCTTCGCGGCCGGCGAAATCGGCCATACGACGGTCGATCTGAACGGCCCCCGCTGCAGCTGCGGCAACTACGGCTGCCTGCAAACGCTCGTGTCCGGACCGGCGATCGCCGAAGCCGTGCAAAACGAAATCGCGCTCGGCCGCCGCAGCGTCCTGACGCCCGACGCCTCCGGCAGCCTGCGGACGATTACGGGCGAGCTCGTCTACGAGGCGGCCGTGCAAGGCGACCCGCTGGCGGCGGAGGCGTTCCGCAAAGCGGGCAGGCTGCTCGGCATCGGGCTGACGAACGTGATTCATACGCTCAATCCGCAAAAAATCATTTTGGGGGGCGGCGTGTCGGGGGCCGGCAGGCTGCTCACCGATCCGCTTACGGAGACGGTAAAAGCTCGCGCCCTGGAATCGTCCGTCCGCAGCCTGACGATCGAAACGTCCCGGCTCGGCAGCCGGGCGACCGCCATCGGCGCCGTCACGATCGTGCTCGGCCATCTGTTCGCGCAGCCGCAGGTCGCCGGATGACGAAGCGCCTGCGGCGGGTCCCCGCCTGCCGACGCTTCGCTTCCCAACGCAAAAAGTGCCTGCTGCTGGAACAGGCACCCCGATCTTTCGATTGAACATGATACGTTCAAGCGCAGCGCCGGACGGCGGTCATTGCGAACAAACGTCGCGCAGCTGCTTGCCCGGCTTGAAGGCCGGCACCTTGCTGGCCGGAATATCGATCTCTTCGCCCGTCTGCGGATTGCGACCTTTGCGAGCGGAACGTTCACGAACTTCAAAGTTACCGAAACCGACAAGCTGCACCTTGTCTCCGCTTTGCAGAGCGCCGGTAATCGCGTCGAAAACGGCGTCTATCGCTTTCGTAATGTCTTTTTTGGACAAGTCGGTCGTTTCGGCCACTTTGGCGATCAACTCCGATTTATTCATGCCATTCACCTCCCCCCACGATCTATGCCGTTACTTCCTGTGTTCACCGTTTCCCGGAAAAATATACGTCGGGCCCGCAAAAAATAATACGCTCCCGCCCCAAGCCGCAACAAACGCGCGCAGCCCTTCTCCGCCGGGAGAAAGGCCGCACCTTGCATACGGTTCGGGCTTACAAAATGATCGCGATCAGACCGCCCGAACCTTCGTTAATAATTCGGCCCAGTGTTTCCTGCAGTTTGTAGCGCGCGTTGTCCGGCATCATCGCCAGCTTGCCTTGGATGCCTTCGCGCACGATCGAGTTGAGCGACCGTCCGAATATATCGGAATCCCATATTTTAAGCGGGTTTTCCTCGAAATCCTGCATCAGGTAGCGCACGAGCTCCTCGCTCTGCTTCTCGGTGCCGATGATCGGCGCGAACTCGGATTCGACGTCGACGCGAATCATGTGGATCGACGGAGCCGTCGCCTTCAGCCTGACGCCGAACCGGGAGCCTTGGCGAATCAGCTCCGGCTCGTCGAGCGACATATCTTCGAGGCTCGGCGGCGCGATGCCGTAGCCGGTCGTCTTGACCATTTCGAGCGCTTCGGCGAACCGGTCGTATTCCCGTTTCGCATGGGTGAACTCCTGCATCAGCTGGAGCAGGTGGTCTTTGCCGCGAATTTCGACGCCGACGACTTCCATCAAAATTTTGTCGTACAGCTCGTCGGGAGCGTACAGATCGATCTCGGCCACGCCCTGCCCCATGTCCATGCCGGCCAGCGCGGCCCGCTCGATGAAATCGTACGTATCGAACTGGCTGACGACGCGGTCCACGTCGCGCAGGCGGCGAATGTCCTTCACCGTATTGCGGACCGAATTTTCGAAGTGGGAGCGGAGCCAATGATTTTCCCCGAGCACCATCACCCAGCTCGGCAGGTTGACGTTCACTTCGTGCACCGGGAACTCGTACAGCACTTCGCGCATGACTTGCAAAATATCGTCTTCCGTCATCGTGGCCACGCTCGTCGCCACGACCGGGATATCGTATTTGGCGGCCAGCTCGTTGCGAAGATCGACCGTTTCCGGACTGGTCGGCTTGATCGAGTTGACGATCAAAATAAACGGCTTGCCGACCTCCTTCAGCTCGTTGATGACCCGCTCTTCCGCTTCCACGTAAGAGGAGCGCGGAATTTCGGCGATCGATCCGTCGGTCGTCACGACGACGCCGAGCGTCGAATGCTCCTGGATCACTTTGCGCGTGCCGATCTCCGCCGCTTCCTGGAACGGAATCGGCTCGTCGAACCACGGCGTCGTAATCATCCGCGGACCGCTTTCGTCCTCGTACCCTTTCGCGCCTTGGACGGCATAGCCGACGCAATCGACGACCCGAATGTTGACGTTCAGCCCTTCCGCGACGTTCAGCCGCACGGCGTTGTTCGGCACGAACTTCGGTTCGGTCGTCATGATCGTCCGTCCCGCCGCGCTTTGCGGCAGCTCGTCGGTTGCCCGGACCCGTTCGGCTTCGTTCGTAATGTTAGGCAGAACCAATGTTTCCATGAACCGTTTGATAAACGTAGATTTCCCCGTCCGGACCGCGCCGACGACTCCAAGGTAGATGTCTCCCCCGGTACGCTCCGCGATGTCCTTAAAGATATCCACTTTCTCCAATGAGATCCCCTCCCAGGCAGGATAATGAACGAAGCAGATGTCGCAATCGGATCGTACGGCGGCGGCCGTAGCAAGGCTCCCACAAGCGACGATACTCGTACATGTTTTTTGACTAGTAAAAACATATGTACTAGGTTTGGCGATTATGACAGAGTCGGTTTTAAAAGTTTTGCCGTTTCGAGAGCTGCGAATCTATCGATCTATGAGCCGCGACGGCGCCCGATTCACCCTTCATCACTATATGTCGGTCCGGCCGCACTTATTCGGACGCCCGCAAAAAAGAGCGCATCCCGGGCGGACGTCAAGTTCGCGCGCCGTGCGCCGAACGCCGCAAAGCCCCGCAGCGGGTGCGGGGCTTCGCGGACAATCGCCGCCTTTCGTATTCTCGTCGGCGGCTGCTGCGGTTTTTTGTCGATGGGGAAAATTTTTCCTCTTTTTGATCTTTTTCCGAAGAAAAAATTTGATGCTTTGCCAAATTTCCTATATAATGCAAAGCAAACTTGCTTTCGTTTCGAAGGAGGGCTATGCGCCGATGAACGTCGACCTTCGTCCGATGAACTACAGGCCGGTTCCGAACCGGATCGTCGAAAACCATTTTCGCCAGTTTCCCGTCTATTTGCGCAACGAATCGATCCAAGCGCATTGGCATTCCCCGCACGTGCAGCCGGGGATCGAAATCAACGTCAGCCTCGCCGGCTCGGCCGTATTCGTCGTCGGCGAGCGGGTCATCGAGACGGCGCCCGGCCAGCTGCTCGTTTTTCCGGGCCGCATCCCGCATCAAGTGTTCGTCGAGAAGTCGGCGACGTACCGGAGAGCGGTCATCTGCATCGACGACGTTTCGCTGCAGCGGCTCAAGGAGTCGTTTCCGCACTCGCGCCCGCCGATGGAATGGTTCGGCGACGTCGACTGCCATCGGTTTCAATTGCAAATGAAAACGTTTGCGGCGGTCAAGCAGGCCGCCATGCGCATGATCGCCGAGCTGCAGGAACAAAAAAGAGGCTGGCAGCAAATGGTATTCGCCGAGCTGCTCAGCCTGGTCGTTACGGTGGAACGGTTGGTCGACGAACGAACGGCCGCGCCGGGCCGCCTGGCGCGGCGGCGCGCGTCCCGCGAGCTGGCCGAGCGATGCTGCGGCCATATCGAGTCGCATTTGTACGAGGACTTGTCGCTCACGAGCGTTGCCGCCCGTTTCCAAGTCAGCCCCGAGCATTTGACGAGAACGTTCAAGCGTGAAACGGGCGTCGCCTTTTACCAATATGTGCTGCTGAAGCGCATTCAGGAGAGCAAACGGCTGCTCCGGGAAAGCGCGAACGTGTCGCTTACCGAAATCGCCTATTCGCTCGGCTTCGCCTCGTCGTCGCACTTCAGCCGGACGTTTAAGAGCGTAACCCGCATGACGCCGAGCGAATATCGCCTCGGCTTCGGGCTCGCGGGACGCGGCGTCGACTGATCGCCGCGTTAATCATGGACACGCGGCGGCTTTCGGCTCGCCGTCGATCCAGTAATACGGGAACGATTTGACCGGCACGAACGGGGCGTCCGCAACGAGCAGCTCGCGCAAATCGACGCCGCTTTCCGCCGACTTCATCCCTTTCCGCTCCATCGCCTGCATGATGTCGGAAGCGTAATCGATGCCGACGATCCCGTCGCGGTCGATCAGGAAGCCCAAATATTGCCTCGAGAACGCGCTCTGCACCTGCTCCGCCTTTTGACCCAGCTTCGCGAAATCGAGCCGGTATATGCCGGTCCCGGCCGGCTCTCCGAGCGGCAGCCGGCCTCCGTTCGCCTTTCTGTACGCGTCGACCGACTTTTGGATATCTCCCGTTTTTTGATAGGCGACGAGATCGAGCAGCTTGACCTCCGGCTTTTGCTCCGGATGGACGAGCACGAACAAATACGAGCCGCCGTTTTCGAACGCGATGGCCGGCACTTGGCCCAAATAGGGCCCGCTCGTCAGCTTTTTCAAATCGATCGTATATTTCTCGTAAATCGGCGTGTTCGTTTCCGAATTTTTAATCGGCAGCACGCCGTTTTTTTCTTTATATTGGTCGATCGCGTTTTGCACGATCAATACGCTTTCTTTGACCGTCGCCTGGTTTTCTTTGCGCATTTCCTTCGGATACAGGCAGCCGGTCAATAGCGGCAGCAGCGCGAGCAGCGCGGCCGCCTTGCAGAACCGCCCGCCTCCCCGCTTCGCCCCGGCCCGCGGCGCTCGTCCGCGCACCGACAGCGCGTTCGACAGCCGCCTAGCGAATGACAGCATCGTCTTTCCCCTTTCCGATTTCGATCGTTGCGTTCCTCCGTTACCACAGCTCGTCTTCGTTCTGTTTCGCCAGCTGGGCGCGCACCGCCGCCTTGAGCGGATCTTCCGGCAAGGTGACGGTGCAATCGCCCGTCACCTTCGTTTGGCAGGCGAGCCGATAGCCTCGCTCGAGCAGCTCGCCGAGCTTCCGCTTCTCGTTCTCCCCGGCCGCGGACAAACCGGTTCCGTCCGGGGCGATCACCTTGCACATCAAGCACGAGGCGTTGCCTCCGCACCGGGTCCGCACGAAGACGCGCGCCTTCTTGGAGGCTTCGAGAACGGTCGTGCCGCGCCTGACGCGGATCGTCTTGCCGTCCGGCATAAACCGGATTTCATCGTTCAATCGTCTCCCCTCCCGAAACCGGGCGGAAGCGCCAGAAGCGACTTCAGCCGCCCGGTATGCGGCTCGCCGATGCGGTTCGAGCGCAGCATGTCGGCGAGCAGCGGAAGATGATCGGCCAGACGGCGCCGAATCGACGCGGCGATCGGCTCGTAACGGTCCGGCCGTTCGCGCAGCACGTTGAACACCAGCTCGTGCGCCAGCGGCATGAAGCGGATTGCGGCTTCTCCGATCCGGCCCGACATCGCATAGCCGCCGAGCAGCGATTCGACGCGCACTTCGTAATCGGCGTTCGGCAGCGTTACCTTCAAGCTGCCGACCAGCTCGACTTGAACGCCTTCGACGGAGTAATGGCTGAGCAGCGACCCGTACATGCCGGTCTCGCTGTACGTTTGGCCGTCGATCGAATAGCCGGCGAGAGCCGCATGGATCGACGGAGCGTGTTCCGCGTCGGCGTAAACGTCAAGATCGCGCGGCGCCGCTTCGAGCGGTACGCCTTGCAGCAAGAGGCCGCAGCTGCCGCCGACGAGCCATGTCCGCTCGCAGCCCGCCAGCGCGCCGCCCATCACGGTCAGCGCCCGGAGAACGGCCTCCGGCACGCGCTCCGAAAACGGCTCAAAAATACGGTTTGTTTCGGACGGCAATCGTTCCATCGCTCTTCACCTTCGTCTGACACCCGAGCCGGAATCCTTGCTCCAGCTCCTCGTCGTCCAAACTGTCCAGCTCCGCCTCGTTCGGCTCGCTTAAATGCTCCATGCCGCTCTCGACGAGGCATCGGCAGCGGGAGCACGTCCCCCTCGTACACGAAAACCCCCAGTCGACGTCGTGCTTCAGCGCATGCTCCAATACCGACATGCCGACCGCGACTTCGACCGTCTTCCGTTTGCTTCTTCCGATCAGCTCGATCATCCGTATTCCCTCCGTCTTCCGTTAAATAATCGACAGCAACATATATACGACGGAAACGAGCAAGACGACGAACGCGATGACCGACACGATCCCGCGCGCGAAGCCTTTCAGCTTGACTCGGGCAAACGTAATCAGAAGCGATGCCAGCACCATCAGCCCCATCCCGATGAAAGAGGCCCACATTTTATCCATGCTGCTCAAGTCGTATCACCCTGTCTATTGGTATCGCCCCTGATTATAGCATTTTCGCCGTCTGTTTGTGAAATGAGAGAGCGGCGGGGGAACGGTGAACGTTTTGTGAAAACGTCAGCGGCGGATGACGGCGGCGGCCGCGAACCATATAACGTTTGCATCGGCACCCGATATTATGCGCCTCTCGCCTCGCAAAAAAACGCGTCCCCGCTTGCGGCGAGGCAAGGGGGACGCGATATCGGTTCGTTCCGTCGTCAATCGGACTTGTAGGCGTTCACCTCGAACGAGACGATGCTGTCGAAGCGAATATAGTCCGTTCTCGATGCGAACGGCCCTCTGTTGTTGTCGTGGCGGTCAAGCGCGTAAACGGACGGTCCCGAGCCGCCGGAGCGCTGCGCGTACCAGGCGACGAACGCGTCCGCCTCCTGCAGCGGCAAGTCGTACTCTTTCGTTACCCGATCCGCAAGCGTTACGACGAGCATCGCCCGATCGGGCAGGGCGGCGACCGGAACGGCGGTTACGGCATTGCTCGGGTAGCTTTCGCCCGCGCCGTTCAACGCGGTCACGATGTACGTATAGGTCGTGCCGTTTTCGGCCGAACGATCCGCGTAATAGCCGTATACGGTTTGCGTTACCGTTTTGAACGGACCTCCGGGCGAATCGGCTCGCTTGACGTTGTAGTAGACGGCGCCCGTTACCGTCTCCCACTGCAGCATCACCTGCCCGTCGCCGGGAGAAGCCGTCAAATGCGTCGGGGCGGCCGGCGGATGCAGCACCGGATAAGCGTAAGCTTGGGACGAGTCGGCGCTTTCCCCGAATTCGTTGAACGCCGAAACGACGTAATAGTAGGGCATTCCGTTCGTCACGGTGCCGTCCTGAAAATGCGTGGTTCCGTATACGTGCCGGATGACCGAATACGGGCCGCCGTACATCGAGGAACGTTTCACTTTGTAGCCGGTCGCGTTCGGCTCGGCGTTCCAATCCAGCTTCACGATCCGGTCGCCGCCCGTCGCGACGAGTCCCGTAGGCGCGTTAGGCACGATTCGGGACAGCGAGCCGTAAACGTCCAGCTCGTAAACGCGCACCGGCTCGCCCTGGACGGCGGGCGATACGCGGATCGACTTGACGCCGTTCACGCTTACCGCGAACGGCGCGGTCGGAACGGTTGTCGACGCTCCCGCGGCCGCAAGCCCGACTCCGTTCGCGTCGATCATGTACAGCTGAGCGTCGGGCGAATCGGCGTAAAACGCAAATCCGGTCAAATCGACGGGACGCGGAAACGTCCATACGATCGAACCGCCTTGGAGCGAGACGTACGATTGCAAATTGCCGTCCGTCGCCCCGTACTGCATCCCGGCCGGCGACGAGCCCGGCTGCCATCGCAGCAGCCCGGGCGCGATCGGATTCGAATCCGCGTAGGCGACCGCCCCGGTAAACAGCATGCATACGAGCATTACCCATACGAGCCAAGTCTTCTTCAACATTCCTCTCTCCTCCTTTTGATTATCGAACGTACGTTCCCATTATAGGAGAGCGAAACGAACCGGACAACTTGGCAAAACGGACGTTTCGGACATGCCGTACGTGCAAAAAAACGCAAGCCCGGCCGGGCTTGCGTTCGCATTCGGTCATGTTTATTTTTTCATCATCATTTTCATCAGCGCTTCCATGTTGTTCGGATTCATCCCGCTCTTTTGCACCGCGCTGACGATTTCATTGATCGTCGATTCGGAAACCGGTACTTTAACCATGCTGGACACTTGCTTGATCAGCTGCCGAAGCTGTCTTTCGTTCTGGACCGTCGACGGCTTGACCCCGCTCGCCAGCTTGTATATGTCTTTCTCCGAAACGTTTTTGCCGACTTTTCGTTTGACCGTATTCAGTACGTCCTTCGATAATTCTTTGCCGCCCATGCCTGACCTCCTCATACGATGACATACCGTATAGTATGAGGCGAGCATCGATTTCGTGTAGGCTCGCGTAACCGGTCAAGGCATCCATTTCTCGCCGAAGGCGTCGGCCAGCTCTTCGATTTCGTGCGTGCGCAGACGGCCCATCAAATGGCCGACGGCGATGCGCGGCTCTTTTCCGGCGAACAGCACTTCGTGGAGCTGCTCGGTGATCGGCATCGTCACGCCGTATTGGCGCGCCAAGGCGTACGCCGTCTTCGTCGTTTTAACGCCTTCGACGACCATCCCCATCGTCTCCAGCACCTCGTCCAGCGGCTTCCCTTGGCCGAGCAAGTAGCCGGCCCGCCAGTTGCGGCTGTGCCGGCTCGTGCAGGTGACGACCAGATCGCCGACGCCGGCGAGCCCCGAAAACGTCAAGGCGTGGCTGCCCATCGCCACGCCGAGGCGGGCGATTTCCGCCAGCCCTCGCGTCAGCAGCGCCGCCTTCGCGTTGTCCCCGTAGCCGAGGCCGTCGGAAAGGCCGGCTCCGAGCGCGATAATGTTTTTGAGCGCGCCGCCGACCTCGACGCCGACGACGTCGGGATTCGTATAGACGCGGAAGTACGCGTTGATCAAGGCGTCCTGCGCTTCCTCCGCCGCGTCGAGCCTGCCTGCGGCGACGACGACCGTTGTCGGACAGCGCTGGATCACTTCCTCGGCGTGGCTCGGGCCGGACAGGACGACGAGCCGGGCCGCGTCGAGCTGCGGGAGCTCCTCCGCCAGCACGCTCGTCATCCGTTTCATCGACTCGGGCTCGAACCCTTTCGTCGCGTGAATGACCGTGGCGCAGGGATCCAAAAACGGCTTCGCCCGCCGGGCCACTTCGCGCATCGCGTGGGACGGGGAGACGAACAGGACGACGCCCGCACCCGCGAGCGCCTCCTCCATCGAAACCGTCGCGCGAATGCGCCCGGGCAATTCGAAATCGCCCGTATATTTCCGATTGCGCCGGTCGCGGTTGATTTCGTCCGCCTGCGCTTCCGCGCGCGTCCATAACGTCACTTGAAAGCCGTTGTCCGCCAGCACCGTCGCAAGCCCCGTTCCCCAGCTGCCGGCGGTAATAACCGCCGCTTTGCGAACGCTCATCCGGCTTTCTCCTTTCCTCCCGGCGTACCGGCCGCCCGTTGACCGAGCTTATTCTCCTTGCCTTTGATCAGCTTGACGATATTCGTCCGGTGACGCACGATCGCGAACAATCCGATGACGAGCGTCGTCCAAAATATATCGGCGGAATAGTGCATCAGTCCGACAATGACAGGAATAAGAGCGGCGAAGACGAGCGAGCCGAGCGACACGTAGCGGGTCAAGGCGATCAGGGCGATTGCGACGGCTCCCGCGATCAGCGCGGGCACGAAGCAAAGCGTGGCGGCTACGCCGATCGTCGTGGCGATGCCTTTGCCGCCTTTGAAGCCGAAGTAAACCGGCCAGTTGTGGCCGGCGATCGCGGCCAGGCCGGCCAGCGCCGGAATATAGGAAACGTCGGCGCCGAGCCATTTGCCGAGCCATACGGCCAGCACGCCTTTGCCGGCGTCGAGCAGCAGAACGGCGATCGCCGGTCCGACGCCGATGACGCGCAGCGTGTTCGTCGCCCCGGCGTTGCCGCTGCCGTGCTTGCGAATGTCGATCCCTTTGAATAACTTGCCGTACAAAAAGCTGAAGCTGACGGAGCCAATCAAATACGCGAGCAATACGGCCACTAGTTGTTGCACGAGCTACCTCTCCCTATTCGTCGTCAGATTTTTTGCGCGTAAACAAGCGGATCGGCGTTCCTTCGAAGCGGAATGCCGCGCGAATGCGATTTTCCAAATACCGCTCGTACGAAAAATGCATAAGCTCCGGATCGTTGACGAAAAGCAAGATCGTCGGCGGCTTGACCGATACTTGCGTGGCGTAATTGATTTTCAGCCGTTTCCCTTTGTCGGTCGGCGGCGGATTGATCGCGACCGCGTCGGATACGACGTCGTTCAGCAGATGGGTTTGCACCCGCATCGCGTGCTGCTCGCTCACCTCGGCGACGACCGGGAGCAGCTTGTGCAGCCGCTGCTTCGTTTTCGCCGAAACGAATACGATCGGCGCGTACGTCATGAACAAAAAGTGATCGCGAATTTTTTGCGTGAACTGCTGCATCGTCTTGTCGTCTTTCTCGACGATATCCCATTTGTTGACGACGAAAATCGAAGCTTTCCCCGCTTCGTGCGCGTAGCCGGCGATATGCTTGTCCTGCTCGATGATGCCTTCCTCGCCGTTGATGACGACGAGGACGACGTCGGATCGTTCGATCGCGTGCATCGCGCGCATGACGCTGTACTTTTCCGTCGTCTCGTACACTTTGCCGCGTTTGCGCATGCCCGCCGTGTCGATGAGCACGTACTTTTGCCCGTCTTTCTCGAACGGCGTGTCGATGGCGTCCCGGGTCGTTCCCGCCTGATCGCTGACGATGACGCGTTCTTCGCCGAGAATGGCGTTGACGAGCGACGATTTGCCGACGTTCGGCCGGCCGATTAGGGCGACCCGGATCGTATCTTCCCCGTACTCCTCTTCTTCCTTCTCGGGCAGCTTGTCCACGACCGCCTGGAGCAGGTCGCCGATGCCGATGCCGTGCGCCCCCGAAATGCCGATCGGGTCGCCGAAGCCCAGCGTGTAAAACTCGTAAATGTCGTCCTGCCGTTTCAAATTGTCCACCTTGTTGACCGCGAGGATGACGGGCTTCTTCGCCCTGTACAGCAGCTGCGCCACTTCCGCGTCCGAGCCGGTGACCCCTGCCTTGGCGTCGACCATGAACACGATCGCGTCCGCTTCCTCGATCGCGAGCTCCGCCTGCATCCGGATCGACTTCAGCATTTCGTCTTCCCCGTCTATTTCGATCCCTCCGGTGTCGATCACGCTGAACGAAGTACCCATCCATTCCCCGACTCCGTAAATCCGATCACGCGTGACGCCGGGCTTGTCTTCCACAATCGCGAGCCGATCGCCGATAATCCGGTTGAAAATCGTCGATTTCCCCACGTTCGGGCGACCTACGATCGCCACGATGGGACGTGCCATCCGATTCAACTCCCGCTTTCAAATTCCCTTCGGACGCCATCGCGCCGAAGCAGTCCTGCACGAACGGCGGTCTTTCCGCTGCCGGATGCCGCCAAGCTCGATTTCTCACGCCTTCCATCATAACAAATTCGACCTGCAAAAGGAAGGTGCCGCGGACGGCCGAACGCCGGCCCGTCTCCGCCGACGTCCCGACACGTTTCGACCGCTTCTATTCGCGATGGTCGACCAGGATGAGCGTGCCGTTCTTTAAATCATGGGCGTTTCCGTCCAATATTTTTTCGAGCAAAAAGGCGATTTCCTGCTGCTCCCGCTCCGATTCGACAATAAAGATCGGCGCGCCTCCGCCCACACGATCCGGTTTTGTCGAAACGACGGCTAAAATTTTTCCCACGCTACGCGCCTCCTTTGTCCGGCCGGACGGCGGCTTCCGACGGCATCCGCACGGCGCTTTCGAGCAGCGGCACGCGAAGCAGCACCTGCTTCGCCTTCTCGGGGTCCCGCTCCTGCGGCAAGACGAACAGCGCCAGCCGACCGTCGTTCATATCGAGCTTGCCCATCGGGACGAGCGCCGGCTCGCCGGAGTCCCGGTAAACGCCGAGAATCGTCGCCAAATCGTGAAGCATCGCCTGCCGCTGTCCCAAATTGGCCAGCGACACTTTGAAATTGCGGTTTTTCGGCGTCAAAATGAGCCCGAGCGCCTTGTTTCGGATCAGCTCGCGATCCGCCGAAAGCCCGACGTTCATGATGTAGATGTCGCCCACGAACAAATCGGGACCGTCGATGACGATGTCGGCCTCCTCGATGTGGGCCGCATGTCCGACCGATTTGCCGGATTTGAACAGCTGCGCGACGAGAATGGCCGCCGCCCCGAGTCCGATCCCCCAGTAAACGCCCCACAGCAGCGTGAACAGCGATCCGATAAACGCGGTAAAAATAACCAAATAGTTGCGCCCCTCGAACACCATCGCGATGCCTTCGATATACGTGCCGCCCCTCGGCACAAGTTCCATCTCGTCCAGCTTCGTCAGCGTGCTGCGCTCCATGCTGCGCACGTCGCGGAACTGCTGCGCCGCGACGGTCAAAAACGTAATCGCCGTATAGTTTTTGTCGAACAGCGACGGCACGGCGATGGCGCCCAGGGCGGCGGCGATGACGCCGAGCGAAATATGGATGATGCGGCCGTGCGGATATGTCGGGTATTGCCGGTAATCGGTTCGCAGCATCGTCAGCCGCGCCAGAATGCCGAGCGCGATCCCGACGATGATGCCGGCCGTGTAACGGTGTTCGTACAAATGTTCGGTCATTTTTTGAGCCCCCTCCATCGCTTCGCGATCGTTTTCGATGCCCCTCTCGCCAGCGCGAGCGAACTTTCGCCGGCCACCGACATCGTACGCGCGCAAGCGGCGGCGAACCACCATTCGTCCTGAAACCGAAGATTGCCGAAGACGGCTCCGGCCGGCTGCTGATGTACCCGCCAATACAGAAACGTTCCGAGCAGCAAAGCCATACTGACGACGGCCAGCTGGTCCTCCGCCCTGCGCACGAGCATCGCCGCCGCCGCGGCAACGGCCAGACCGGCCGCCGACCAGCTCCGGTTCGGCCAAAAAAAAGGGTTCAGCTCGCCGATATGCTTCAGCAAATAGTAGACGGAAGCGAGAAACAGGCCGAGCGAAACGAGATGAAGCAGGCCGAGCGGCGAACGGCGGCGCGCGGCGGCGACAACGACCGATACGGCCAGCACGATCGCGGCGCCGGCGACCGTTGCGTGTTCCGATAAACGAAACCGGATCTGCCCCATCGCCAACCAGGCGACGAAAAAACCGGCGATCGCCCGGACCGGCGCGTCGCCGAGCAGCGTCCGCCTCCAGCCGCTGGCCAGCAAAATGAGCGTAATGCTAATGAGAATGAACGATAAAAAGCCGGGATTCATCGCAGCCTATCACCCGTTACTGGAAAGTTTCCCATAGTATTTGTGAATCCCGCCCATTTTAAGCGGCGCGAGGCAACAAAAAAAGACGGCTCCGCGAAGAAGCCGTCTTTCGATCGGTATTATTTGAATTTGCTGAGCTTGTCGCCGAACCGCTCGCCGAGCGTCATGCTGAGGCTTTCCCGCGGCGGAATCGGTTCGTTGTGGCCGCCGGACCGCGAGCCGCCGCGATCGGATTTCCGTTCGCGCTCCGGTTTCGCAGGCGCCTCGGGCGCTTCTTCGGTTTCCTTGATGCTGAGGGAAACGCGTTTTTCGGCCGGGTTGAAGTCCAAAATTTTCACGTTCACTTCTTGCCCTTCCTTGAGCACTTCGTGCGGCGTGCCGATATGGCGATGGGCGATTTGCGAAATGTGAACGAGCCCTTCGACGCCCGGAGCGATTTCGACGAACGCGCCGAAGCTGACGAGACGCTTCACCGTGCCGCTGACGATTTCGCCCGGCTGGAATTTGTCGGCAGCCTGCTGCCACGGACCCGGCTGGGTCGCGCGAATGCTCAAGCTGATCCGGTCGTTTTCCGGATCGACCTTGAGTACTTGCACGCGGACTTTGTCGCCTTCCGAGACGACTTCCGACGGCTTCTCGACATGATGCCAAGCCATTTCGGAAATGTGCACGAGACCGTCGATGCCGCCGATGTCGACGAACGCGCCGAACTGCGTCAAACGCTGCACGGTTCCTTCCAATTGCTGGCCGACCGTCAGCTCGCCCATCAGTTTCTTTTTGTTCGCCTCGAACTCTTCGTCGAGCACGTCTTTTTGCGAAAGGACGACTTTGTTTTTCTCGCGGTCGAGCTCTTTCACCTTCAAGCGAAGCGTCCGGCCTTTATAATCCGAGAAGTCTTCGACGAAATGACGCTCGACCATCGAGGCCGGAACGAAGCCGCGCAAGCCTACGTCCACGACGAGCCCGCCTTTGACGACTTCCTTCACCTGCGCTTCGATAATCGTCCCTTGCTCGAGCTTCGTTTGCAGCTCGGCCCACGAATGCTCGCTGTCAACGGCGCGTTTGGACAGCAGCAGCTTCTCTTTGCCGTCGTCCAGGCTGAGCACCTTCAGCTCGACTTCCTGGCCGACCTGCACCGCGTCGGCGGCATTGTCCACGCTTACGTTGGACAGCTCTTTCAAAGGAATGATGCCGTCGTATTTATAACCGATATCGACAATGGCCTGATTATCTTCAATTTTAACGATTTTTCCTTTGACGACATCGCCCTTCTTGTAGGCGACCACGCTGAGCATTTCCTGGCCCTGGTCTTGGGCTTCCGCGTTTTCTTGTACTTTGATTTCTTCCGACATTTGTTTTACCTCCTCGACTGACAACCCTAACTGCTAGTCAACCATATTTCATAGTATAATTCCAAGATACCATTTCCATACGCGCGAATCAACGCGCGGGCCCGCATTCGTCGCCGGCGGCCGGCGTCAGCGCGTATGGGCTTCCTTCAACCGCCTTATGGATGCCATAATATGCTCGGTTGCTTGTTCGAGCGAATCGGAATTCGACTCCTCCCGGATGCGGGACAAATCGACCGGCTCCCCGTACACGATTTTCATTTTGCGAAACGGCTTGTACTCGCCGATGATCGCGACCGGGATGACGGTGGCGCCGGAACGGAGCGCGAGGCTTGCCGCCCCTTTCTTGCCCATGCCCCCGCCGCCGCGCGTGCCCTCCGGGAAAATGCCCAGCACGCCGCCTTCGCCGAGCAGCTGCAGCGCGTGACGGATCGACTCCTTGCTGACGCCCCCCCGTTTCACCGGAAACGCTCCGAGGCTTGCTATGAGCCGGCCGAACACCGGAATGTTGAACAATTCCGCTTTGGCCATGAAATGCACCTTCCGGTTCAGCGGCGTGCCGACGAACGGCGGGTCCAGCGTGCTGATATGGTTCGAGCACAGAATGACCGCTCCGTCCTCCGGCACGTTATGCCGCCCGGACGCCTCGTATCGGTACAACGATTTGAAAAACATGCGGCAAATGACTCTGCCGACCCGGTACAACGACATATTATCGAATCCCCTTGCCGGCCGCCGATTTCGCCAGCGACAATATTCGCTCCGCGACTTCGGATACGGACATTCCGCTCGTATCGAGCAAAATCGCGTCTTCCGCCTGCACGAGGGGCGAAGCGGCGCGCTGCTCGTCCATTCGGTCTCTCTCGGCGATCTCTTTCTCGACCTGCTCCAGCGTGACGTCTTCGTTTTTCGCCTTCATTTCCATATATCGGCGCTCGGCCCGCTCTTTCACGCTGGCGGTCAAAAATATTTTCAGCTCGGCGTCCGGCAGCACATGGGTCCCGATGTCGCGCCCGTCCATGACCACCCCTTTGGAGCGCGCCATTTCCTGCTGCTTGGCGACAAGCAGGCGGCGTATTTCCGGAATCGCCGCTACCGCGGACACATGCTGCGTAACCGCGACGGAGCGGATTACGTCGGTCACGTCATATCCGTCCAGCAGCACCTGCTGGGCATGCTCGCCCGGATGGAGCTCGATGCGCAGCGCGGCCGCCATCCGCGCCAGCTCTTCGGGACGGTCGGGGGAAAGTCCCGTTTGAAGCGCTTTCCACGTAACCGCGCGGTACATCGCCCCGGTATCGACGTAAATGAATCCGAGCTGCTTCGCCACGAGCCGGGCTACGGTGCTTTTCCCGGCGGCTCCGGGACCGTCGATCGCGATATTGAATTTGTCCAACGGAAAGCGTCCTCCTTGCGACTTCGGGTCGTTTTCGTCGATGAATTGGAAAAAAGCAGGCCATGCCTGCATTATCGATGAAAATTATAACACACCGCGACCATCGTTGCAAAAAAATTACGGCCCGCCGCCGGAGCCGGCTCGTTCGAACGGAACGCCTTCCAGCCGTTCGACCTTCACCATCCATGCTCGAACCGCAGGCACGGCCAGCAGCAGCTGGGCTGCGACGAGCAGCGCTAGACCGGTCCAGATCGCGCCGCGAAGCAGCCGTTCCGCCCGGTTCGAAAACAAGACGAACAGCTTCTCGTAATCGGATGCGGCGGAAGGCGTCCGCTCCGCTTCGTTCGATTCCGTATGGTTCGCATCGTCGGGCATCGCTTCATCGCCACCGCTTTCGTTTTTGCGTAGCAGTATGCCCACCTGCATCCGGGTTCATTCGCTCGCAAGCGACCGTCACCGTTTACGGAATTCGAGCTGCCGCTCGAAGCAGAACCGGATGATGCGCTGCCGCTCGACGTCGGCGATATCGGTAAATTGAACCATCAGAATCAGCTTCCCGTTGTCGGTCGGCTTGATCCGGACGACTTCCCCTTTAAAATGGGCATGCTCGATCGTCCCGTTCCGAAACGGAAGCAGCAGCCAGCTCTCGATCGTTTCGCGCTCCTTGACCGGGATCCGGCTTTCGCACAGCAGCGAAACGCCGCCGCCGCCCACATCGTTCGTCACGCCGATAAACCGGATTTGCTCGGTCACTTTGACCGCGATTTCCAGATCGGCCGGCACGCGCAAAAAGTTGCGGCGCTGCACTTTCGTAATATGATCCGGCTCCGGCGGCTTGATCAGCACGAGCCGAATCGCTTCCTCCTTGAAGCCGAGCACGAACGTGTTGAAATAATGCTTCACGCCGCCGTCCGTCATATAATAAGCGTTGATCTGATCGCCCGCGTACAATCGTTTCAGCTTCCCCGTACCGACGTGGAGCGGAACTTCCATGGATATGTAATTCGGGCCAATATCCGCGATACGCGACTTGTACTCTTGCCGAGCTTCCTCAGGATCGATGGAATTGACTTGGATGTATAAAAATTGATTCACGTTTGGAAGCACGCGACGGACCTCCCGATCCTACTTATGGCCTAGGAATGATAAACTGGTCCCATTATACCATGCCTCGGACGCGAGAGAACAACTATTTTGCGGCGGCGGAACCGGCGCCGGAACCGAGGACGCCGAAACGGGAAAAAAGCCGCCCAACCGGGCGACCTTTCCTCGTATCGCGCTTTTTCAGGAAGTGACTCCGGCGTCCGCCTGCCGAAGCTCCTCGATTTTTTCCTCGGCTCCCGTATCCCCGTTTATATAGATTCGGTACGTCGATCCGTTGACGCGTCCCGTAAACTGATAGCAGAGCACTTCCTGGTCGATATCGTTCTTGATCAGAGCCAGCCGGTCGCTTGCGACCTGGAAGTTCGAGTGCAGCGATTTTCTCGCCTGCTCGACCGACATCGCCGGCGTCTTCGTCTCGCGTTTTTTATGCTCGAATATATAATCGGCCGCCTGCACGCCCATTACTTCCCCGTTGTCGAGCGCCACTTTCGCCGTAACTTTTTCCGGGTAAATGACGACGTCGTTTTGCTGGCCCGCGAACGTCAGGCTGGCGACATTGTTGTACGTGTCGTAGCTGACCGGCGTCATTCCCGGATATCCGTGGGCTTCCAGGTACGATGCGGCGGCGTCGCGCGCCTGCTCCGGACTGAGCTGCGCCGTTCCGACGCTGCGCGGATTCATGAACCAGATCAGCTGGCCGCCCTTTTTCGTGAAATCCATCGTCACTTCGCCGCCGCTTTCGTTTCTGCCCGACAGGCTGAACGAGTTGTATTCGGTGCCCGCGCCGTTTTCCACGACCCGGACGTCCGCGAGCGGACGGCCGTTCATGACCTCCTCGGCTTTTTTCCGGATGTCGTCCTCGGTGACGTCGGGGCCGGACAGCGCCGAATACGTCCGTTTTTCGAACATCGCCGTCATGGACGGTCCCCAGTTCATTTCTTCGTACTCGCTCACTTTTTTGTCGACCGTTTGGAAGCCGTCGATGATCGTATTGTCGAGCTTTTTTTCCTCGGAGGCGAGGGCGACCTCGACGTCCATCCAGCGCAGGCTGTTTGCGATAACTTTCGACTGGACGTCCCGCAAGTCGGTCGCAATCTGTTTCGAATGCTCGTAAAGCGCGGTGAGCGTCTTCATCTCGTCCTCGTTCAGCGGCTCCTTGTTCAAATCGCGGACGGCCGCCCTGTAGGAAAAGTTGGCGATATTGCTCAGCAGCTCCTCCGTTTTGTTGAACGGCAGCAGCGTTAACGGCAGCTGGTTGATTTCGTTTTGCGCCTGGCTCGTAATGCGCCATACGTTGACGAGACCTTTACGCTGCGATGCGTACGAGTTCGAGTTCAGCGCCAGCGTGTTGCCGAGCTCGGTATGCAGCTTGTCGACATGGTACGACAAATCGTGAAACGCCCGCTGGTATTGGTTTTCCGCCTTGATCAAAATCGAATTTTTTTCCTGGTTGACTTGATACCCCCACAGTACCGCTCCGACCAATAAAACGGTCATGACCGGAAACAGGACGGCGCTTAGCCGTTTGTACATGCTCCTTTCGCTCCCTTCCATTGCCACATTTGTGACTAGTTTTCGCCGCGGTCGAATCTTTATGCATCGGACGCCGCCCAAAATTTCGCATCCGCCGAACAAAAAAAGAAGCCTTGCCGCAGCAAGGCTTCCCGCCGGTATCGCTATTCCATCGGTTCGATATCGAAGTCGGCTTGGTTGTTGCACAAACATTGCTTGAACCCGGTTTCGATGCGCCCTTTCTCCTGTTTGCCGCGCAGCACGAAACGTTCCCCGCAACGTTTGCAGCGGATCGACACTTTCACTCGCGTTCCTATCATTTCAAATTCCTCCGGACCGGTGTTTTCGTTATATACCGGAAGTATAACCCGT
The DNA here is from genome assembly GCF_036577625.1 of Paenibacillus sp. GYB003. Taxonomy (NCBI): domain Bacteria; kingdom Bacillati; phylum Bacillota; class Bacilli; order Caryophanales; family Paenibacillaceae; genus Paenibacillus; species Paenibacillus sp. GYB003. Next base: position 310,521 of record NZ_JARBDC010000001.1, read on the forward strand.
TTCGTTATATTTCAACCTCTTCCTCGGGGCGTACGGAACGGAACGGCGACTTGGCGTTCGCGCGGTTGACGTTGCCGATGCCCCGGACCCACAAAAACACCATGAGCGGCACGATCAGCCACAGCCAGTACGTTTTCGTCTGCATCAAGATATAGTCGAACGTGCCGTGCCAAAAAATCGGGACGAGCAGCGAGGCGAGCAGCAGCTTCGTCTTGTGCCGCGGATTGCCGAATTTCGCCTTGCCCAAATAATAGCCCATCATGACCGCGAACAGCGCGTGGCCGGATACGGGCAAAAAAGCGCGGAACAGCAGCGCCGAGAACGAAAACGAATGAAGCAGCGCGTAAATGACGTTTTCCAGCGTGGCGAAGCCGAGCGAAACGGATACCGCGTAAACGATCCCGTCGTACGGCTCGTCGAATACCGTATGCTTGTAGATCGCATAATAGACGATAAACCACTTGAAAAACTCCTCGACGGTCCCGGTTATGAAATAGGCGAACAGAAGCTGATTGTCGCCGAAACCGAGGACGAGCGTCCGCTGCAGCACCATCGTCGGGAATACGAGCAGCACGCCGTACAAAAAGACGCGGGCGACCATATGGATCGGCTCGGAGTCATACCGATCTTTCAAGTAAAAGTAAGCAAGCAGCGCAAATCCCGGCGCCACGGCCGCCGTAATGACCGACAGCCACTCCATACGTCGTCCCCCCTTAGTGCCCTTCCCGCAAACATAGGAAAAAGCATCCGCAAAAACGAACGTTTTCGAAGATGCTGCGCGCTTTCGGACCTATGCCGACGGACCGGCCGTTTAGTTATGGAAATGGTCGCACAACGTGCGGATCGCGGATTCGCTTATGATTCGCTTGCCATACTCGTCCAACACTGCGGTTGTAACCGAGGTGGCGTCTCCGTATTCGGACAGTATGGCGATGAGCGCCTGGTACAGCGGCTCCTCCATCTCCTCCGGATCGATCTGCAAAATGTACTTGTTTTTATAGGAATAAAGGACGCCTTCGGAAACGCCGATGCGCGACGCGACGTGGGCGGCCTTCAACAAATATTCGAAGTCGTGGAACGCATAGGAGATGACGTCGCTTTGCTCGAGCGTCACTTCCATCTCGTAAACTTCTTCCGCTTCTTCCTCGTCGACCGGGTCGGCCGGGTTTTGCACTTTGCCGCGAGTCACGATGACGACCATCCCCTGGGCCGGCAGCGCAAAAACTTCCACCGCAAGCGGTCCCGACGCATCGAAGCCGAGTTCGGTGTATGCTTGCTCCATCATTTCGCTGAACAGCTCGTGGACTTTCGGAATTTCGCGCCACATGTCCTCTTTCTGGATACCGCGCTCCGTCAGGTCGTCAAATGTCAGGAAAATCCTTATCTTATCTACACTAAGGCGTTCAATTCTCATGACAGGACCTCCCTCCCACCTCTGATACAGAGTATGATACGATGCGATAAATGGTGAGTTGAATCTCACGGGCATGTATACTCCATGTTATCACGTTTTGGGTGGCGATGCCACTTAAAACTTCGTTTTAATCGACTGTCCTGCGGCAAAAATCCCGGGCGGGACTCGAATCCGCCGCCGCCGTCGCCGATGCTTCCGCATGCTTATGTAACAGGCCAAAAAAGCCCGTCTCCCATCGGAAAACGGACTTATGGCCGGCCGGACCGGTCACTGGGTCATATACTTGTTGCCGGACTCGCTTAAAATTTCGTCGACCTCATGCTTGACCGCCGGATCTTTCTGAATCATCTTTTCCACTTCGTCGAGACCGGACTCGTTCCATGCCGAGCCGACTTTTTGGGCGGAATCCGCGAACGCTCCGCTTCGCTTGCCGGCGAATTCGCGGGCGCCGCTCGACAGTCCGGCGAACGACCACGAATTGTTGCGGTTCAAATACATGACGCAAGCCGCGCCGACCAATCCGCCCAGCAAAAATGCGCCCATCCTCATCGCAATCCCCTCCTGTATCGATAAATTGAATTCCTTTCGTAGCTTCCCCGTTCGGGAGACGCGGCATTCGTACAAAATCAGGCAGCGGCCTGTTCTTGCCGGAGCCGCGGCAGCGGGGCCGGAAACGAAAAAAAGCCCCGTCGCAAGGCGGGACTTCGCATCATTGCCCGTAAAATTGATACCAAAAAATAATGCCGGCCGCCAGCAAGACAAGCAGCACGACGAGACTGGCGTGGAAAATCCGGGTCGCCTTCGCGCTGTCGGTCGAATGGATGACCCGCCTCGGCGGAAGGCGCATTTCGTCGTCCTCCGGCAGCGGCTTCGCGCTTGTTCGGGAATGGTCAGCTTTCTCCATCTTTTCCTTCCTTTCCGTAACGTATCACGCATCCCATCACGAAATCGATCAAAAAGTGGGCGGCGATCGGCGTCCACAGCGAACCGGTCAGCATATACATTTTGCCGAGACCGTAGCTGATCAGGAACACCATTCCCGTCATCAGCCAATGCCGCAAATACCTTACATGGATGGCGGCGAAGACGATGCTCGTCCAATACGGGCCGAACGCGTGCTGGATCGCTCCGCGAAACAGCAGCTCCTCGCATACGGCGACGACCAGCGAAATGAGCGCGATATGCCAGAGCGGACGGGCGGCGAACAGCTTTTTGTTGATGCCGCCGTCGTCGGTCACTTCCTCGGACACCCAGCGGGCGATCAGCAGATCGAACAGCAGGACCGCGGCCGCGAACAGGACGGCCCAGCCGTAAGCCGACCACCGGTCGGGAAGCCGCAGCAGCCCGATCAGCGATTGGGACTGAAATAAAACGACCGTTATGCCGATAATAAACGTAATCGCCTGCGTCAAATACAAATTGGCCAGCAGCATCCGGTCGTCGAGCTCGCTCGGGTCGATTTTGCGGATGCGTATATGTTTGAAGTTTATTTTTTTCATTTTCCCTCCGGGGCGACGGCTCGATTCACATTTCGGGCAATTCGACCTATAATTTAGTAACAAAAAATACAGTCTAGGAGTTATGTCATGAATAAGCGTATGAACCGAACGGACTATTTCTTCTCTCTCGCCTTCGTCTTCCTGTTGGTTTGCGTCGCCGGCGCCTTCTTCTTCGGAGTCCAAATCGGCCAAAGCCGCGCGGAGACGAAATTCGCCGCCATGATGTCGAAGAAGGAGGAAGCGTCCAAAAAGCCCGGAGCCTACGATCAGCAAGTTCTCGTCTCGTTTTACCATACGATTTACTCGCCCTATCGCGAATTTTCGAACCGTTGGTTCGACCATTTGAAAGAGCTCGAAATGCAGGGCGGAACGGCCGACGCCGCGGCCGTCATGAAAAATTTGTCGAAGGCGGCGGACGACAAATATGCCGAGCTGTCGGGCGCATCGACGCCCGATACGTCGCCGCTGCTCGTCGAGGCGCACCGAAACTTGCTGAAGGGGCTCAAGCTGTTCGCCGATTCGGCCAAAAAGCTTCAGGCGAAGGCGAACGCGACCCATCCGGCGGCGCTGCTCGCCGACATCGAGAACGACCCGTACGCGCGCGAAGCGAAAAAGTTTTCGCTGCTCGGACAGCAGCAATTTTACGAGTCGATCGTCAAATGGAACGAAACGATCGAGCCGCAGCCGAAAGGAGCGGGTCTGCTCGGACAATCCTCGTTCACGACGAAAGACTGGAGCCAGATGAGCTTGAACGTGAAAAACGCCGCCGTTTCGTCCGTCTTGCTGAAGCAGAACCAATTTTTGCCGCTGTACCCGCAAGATTTGACGGTGCGGATCGACGAAATGATCGCGAACGGCCAGGCGAAAAAGTTGAATTTGACCGACGTCCAGTCGATTGTCGAAATGCTCGCCGACACGAACGCGGCCCGCAAAGGCGATTACATATCGGGCAAGGACAAATGGTATGCCGGAGAAACGATGCCCCAGCTCCCCTTTTTCTACGAAAACAAGTAAGTTTCGGTTTCGGTCCGGAACGGTTCCCGCGGCACGGTCTTCGTTTGTCGAATCGCATCCTTACCTGAAGATAGCGAAAATCGAACGCGAGTTCAAGTGCGGGACGCCGGCCCGAACGGATGGAAGCGCGAACGGGAACGAATTGTGTCCAAAATTTGACCGTAACCGTTTTCCGTGTCTTCTCGCTGTCACAAATGTGTCCAAAATTCATTGACACGTCCGATCGCGTCGTGGTACAGTAGAAAAAAATGAAATTCTTCAACGACAATGACGGAGAATAGTAGAAACGAAGCCTACAGAAAGCCGATGGTCGCTGCGAATCGGCGGCGTTCGTCCTGCGATCCACTCCCCGAGTCGATGCGTGAAACTTCCCGGGAAGCCAAGCGCAGCCGGTCGAGCCCGTTAACGCTCGGGTCCCGCGACAAGCCGGACCTGCAAAGGCGGCGCGTGCGAACGCGCGGCGAACTAGGGTGGCAACACGAACGATACTCTCGTCCCTACATACGGTTTAGAAGCCGTATGGGGCGGGAGTTTTTTGCTTTCGTTTGACTCATACTGATTACGAACCATCAAGGAGGAGCATGACCATGTACAAAGTGCTAGTATCGGATCCGATCAGCGATTTGGGATTGCAGCAGCTGACCGACGCAAACGATGTCGAGATCGTCAAGCGGACGGGGCTTGGCGAGGACGAACTGGTCGCCGTCATCGGCGAATTCGACGCCCTGCTCGTTCGCTCCCAGACGAAAGTGACGCGCCGGATTATGGAAGCGGGCGCCAATTTGAAGGTGATCGGCCGCGCGGGCGTCGGCGTCGACAATATCGACCTGGAGGCGGCGACGAGCCTCGGCATCGTCGTCATCAACGCGCCGGACGGCAATACGATCACGACCTGCGAGCATACGTTCGCGATGATGATGGCGCTCGCCCGCCATATCCCGCAAGCGTACAGGAAGACGGTAAGCGGGGAATGGGACCGCAAATCGTTCCTCGGCGTCGAGCTGCGCAACAAAACGCTCGGCGTGCTCGGGCTCGGCCGCATCGGGTCGGAGGTCGCCAAACGCGCCATCGCCTTCGGCATGAGCGTTCTCGGCTATGACCCGTTCATGACCGAGGAGCGCGCGGAGAAGCTCGGCATCAAGCTCGCGACGGTCGACGATATCGTTCGTAACGCCGACTTCATGACGGTTCACACTCCGCTGACGAACGAAACGCATCATATGATCGGAAGAAAGCAGTTCGAGGTCATGAAAAGAGGAATGCGCATCGTCAACTGCGCCCGCGGCGGCATCATCGACGAATACGCGCTGGTCGAGGCGATCGACGAAGGCATCGTGCACGGGGCGGCGTTCGACGTATTCGAGCACGAGCCGCCGGCCGCCGATCATCCGTTTTTGAGCCACCCGAAAATTATCGTGACGCCGCACTTGGGCGCGTCGACGGTCGAGGCGCAGGAAAACGTGGCGATCGACGTTTCGGAGCAGGTGCTTCACATTTTGCGCGGCGAGCCGTTCAAGAACGCCGTCAACATGCCGCCGATTCCGGCCGAGCTGCTGAACAAAATCCAGCCGTACTTCAAGCTTTGCGAGAAGCTCGGCAACTCGCTCGCGCAGATGACCGACGGCGCCGTACGCGAAATTACGATCAACTTTTCCGGCGAATTGGCCGACCTGGACACGAATCCGCTCACCCGGTACGTGCTGAAGGGCGTGCTGTCGCACCATCTCGGCGCCGAACAGGTGAACGCCGTCAACTCGATGCATTTGGCGAAGCAGCGCGACATCAACATCGTCGTCCAAAAGTCGATTTCGACGCAAGGTTTCGCGAACCGGATTACGATTTCGCTCAAAACGAAGGTCGAAGAGCGCTGGCTGTCGGGCTCGCTGCTCGCCGGCTTCGGCGAACGGATCGTGCAAATCGGCCCGTACCCGGTCGACGTTCCGACCGAAGGGCATCTGCTGCTCATCTCGCATATGGACAAACCGGGCATAATCGGCCGCGTCGGTACGCTGCTCGGCAACAATGACGTCAACATCGCGACGATGCAGGTCGGACGGACCGACGTCGGCGGTTCGGCGATCATGGTGCTGACGATCGACAAGCGGGCGCCGAAGCCGGTGCTCGACCAGCTGGCCGCTTTGCCGGAAATCAAGCGGGTGCGGGAAATTACGCTGAACGGGTAACGGCAGCGGGCGTGAAGGAATTGTTTCACGTACAACAAGATTTGTCGCGATCGTTCAACAGCGCCGTTCGTCAAAACGCCGAATGCGCTGGCAAAACGAGTCGCATCGGAGCGAATGCGGGCGGCATTCGCCCCGATGCGGAGGCTAATGGAAAAACCGTCGGGGAATCGTCCCCGACGGTCTTTTTATGCGCTATTTCCGGTTCGGTATGCGTATCGTAAACGTCGTCCCTTTGCCGAGCTCGCTTTCGGCCTCGATCGTCGCCTGATGCGCGTCGACGATATTTTTGACGATGGCGAGCCCGAGCCCCGTTCCTCCCGACGACCCTCTCGTCCGCGCTTTGTCCGCTTTGTAGAACCGTTCGAAAATGAACGGAACGTCCTCGTGCGGAATGCCGCGGCCGCCGTCGGCGATTTCGACGACGACCTCCTCGTCCCGCTCGCCTTCCGTCTTCACCCGGATGTCGATCCAGGCGCCTTCCGGCGTATGGCGGATCGCATTGTCGAGCAAATTCGTCAGCACTTGCTCCAGCCGGTCTTCGTCGGCATGCCGCATCGTGACGCCCGCTTCCGGGAACGACAGCCGCAGCGCGATGCCCCGCTCCTTGCACAAGGCGCTAAACTTGCGGTGGACGCGGGATATAAGCGGCGCGAGCGAAAATTCCCGGAAATTCATCTCCATATGTCCGGCCTCCATGCGGGCCAAATCGAGCAAATCTTTCACGAGACGGCCCATGCGGAGCGACTCGTCGTGAATGACCTGGGCCAGCTCGCGTCGCTCCTCCGGCGTGGCCGCGATGTCGTCCAGCAGCGCTTCGCTGTAGCCCTGCAGCATCGACAGCGGCGTGCGCAGCTCGTGCGACACGTTGGCGACGAAATCTTTGCGCAGCTTGTCGAGCCGATGCTCCTCCGTCACGTCCCGCAGCACGGCGACCGTGCCGCGCAGACCGTCGATCGAGTACAGCGGCGCCATGACGACGGAATACACGCTGCTGCGCACGCGGATGATCGAGGCGATGTCTTTGTCGCTGCGGACGACGTCCTCGAACAGCGGCTGCAGCGGCCCCGGCGCCCGCATTTTGCCGCCGTGTCCGTGCCCTTCCTCCGACTGCTCCCAGCCGATGTCCTGCCATTCGGCGACCAGCTTTTCCCCGGGCGGGTTCGCCAGCACGACGCAGCCGTCCGCGTCGAGCGTGATGACGGCGTCGGTCATGCTGCGCAGGACGCTCGACAAATGCTCCTTCTCTTCGTTCAGCGCGTTGATCGTTTCGTCCAGCCGCTCGGTCATCTGGTTGATCGCGACGGCCAGCTCGCCGATTTCGTCGGACGACGTTACCGGCACGCGCGTCTTGTATTCGCCCAGCGTAATGAGATCGGCCGCCTTTTTCATTTGCAGCAGCGGCTGCGTAATGCGTCCGGACAAGAAAAAAGCGAACAGCGTCGTCAGCAAAAAGCCGATGATGCCGGCGATGACGAACAGGTTTTGGAAATACGCCTGCGTATAGTCGAGCGACAGCTGCGCCTGATACAAAATGACGACGCCCGTCGCTTTGCCGCCGCCGGCTTCCCGCTGCGGTACGGCGACGGCCAAAAACCGGCGGCCCGACATCGGGTCGAAATAAATCGACGGCTCGGTTTGGCCGTTCAACACTTCCCCCAGCTCGTCGCGCCCGAACAAATCCGAGGCGTTCAGCTTCGGAACCTGCGTCGCCTTCGACGCCGGAATGAGCTCCTCCAGCTTGTCGTTCAGCACGATCATCGCCGCATCCTGCGCGTCCAGCAGCTCGGCGACCGCGTTTACGTACGAAAATTCGTCGCGGTGCAGCGTCAGGTCGCCCGACACTTTGAGCGCCAGCTTCTGCAGGCTTCGCTCCTGGTCTTTGGAATTGGCGAAATTCGTATCGAGAAATTGTCCCATAAAGATGCCGTTGATCACGAGAACAACGGCAACCAATCCGATAATGGTCATCCACAGCTTGCCGACGACGCTTTTCCATGTCCACAGCTTCACGTTATTTCGGCACCTCGAGCTTGTAGCCGACGCCCCATACGGTCGTGATCATGGACGCCGCCTCCGGCGATACTTTGTTCAGCTTCTCGCGCAGCCGTTTGACGTGCGTGTCGACGGTGCGCAAATCGCCGAAAAATTCGTAGTTCCATACGTCCTTGAGCAAATCTTCGCGCGAAAACACTTTGTCCGGGGACGTCGCCAAATAATGCAGCAGCTCGTACTCCTTCGGCGTAAGCGCAACCTCCTGCCCCCCAGCGGTCACGCGGTGCGCGTCGTGCTCGATGACGAGATGGGGGAACACGATATTGTTGCTGGCGTGAATCGCGTCCTTGGCCAAATAAGCCGTCGCCGACGAGCGGCGCAAAATCGCCTTGACGCGGTAAATGACTTCGCGCGGGCTGAACGGCTTCACGACGTAATCGTCGGCCCCGACCTCGAACCCTTGCACCCGGTTCGCTTCTTCGCCTTTCGCCGTCAGCATGATGATCGGCGTCGCCTTCACCTGCCGGAGCCGGGCGCACACTTCCGTCCCGTCGATGCCCGGCAGCATGACGTCGAGCAGAATGAGATCGTAATCGCCCTCCACTCCTTTGGCGAGAGCGGTTTCGCCGTCTTCCGCCTCGTCGATGACGAAGCCTTCCTTCTCCAAATACATCCGCAGCAGCCGCCGGATCCGCTCCTCGTCGTCGACGACCAAAATGTTCGCTTTCATGTCGACCATGTCCTAACCCTCCTAGACGCTTTTACGGAGTAAAAGCTGGCTTCGTAAGCGTTGCTGTTCATTGATAACGGATTATACGCCGGCGTACGAATGAAGTCCCGCGATGATCAGGTTGACGCCGACGTTCGTAAACATGACGACGACGAAGCCGATGACCGCCATCCAGGCCGACTTGCGTCCTTGCCAGCCCCGGGACAGCCGGAAATGCAAATAGGCGGTATAGTACAGCCACGTGATGAGCGCCCACGTTTCCTTCGGGTCCCATCCCCAAAACCGTCCCCACGCTTCGTGCGCCCAAATCATCGCGAAGATGAGCGCGCCGAGCGTAAAGAGCGGAAATCCGATCGCGATGGCGCGATAGCTGATTTCGTCCAAATCTTCCGGGTCCATGCCGTTCATCGCCGGCTGGATCGCCGCGCCGATCTGCTTCCGCAAAATAAGCCTGACGACGGTATATAAAAGGAAGCCCGCGATCAGCGACCAGATGAACGTATTCAGCTTGCGTCCCGCGTTGATGCCGTTCATCCACGACGGCGCCTCCAGAAGCGGCTCTTTCATGCCGAGAAACGGCTGCATCGATTCGACCGTGCTGTTGAACGGCTTGACGATCGGCGGCAGCACGTAATCGACGATCGACGTTTCGACCGTTTCCTGCCCGTTCTGGTCGATCTTCGTCAGCTCCTGCTTGAACTGCGCCTCGTAGCCGATCCCCCGGAAGACGAAGACGGTGACGACGAACGCGAGCGTCGTCAACACGACGAAAATGACGACCTCCACGCCCCGCCGCTCGCGCCGGTCCGCCTTCGACGTGCCCTGAAAGTTGACGACGCGCAGCAAATACATCAGTCCGGCCGCGAAGCCGACGGCGTAAAACGCTTCGGAAAACGCGGCCGTCGTCACGTGGATTTTCAGCCAATAGCTTTGCAGCGCCGGGATGAGCGGCTGAATGTCCGGCGGAAAGACGAGGGCGTACGCCAATATGAGCACGCATACCGGCATCGCGAACAAGCCGATGATCGACATGCGGTAAATCGCGTACACGATAATGAAGGCGAGCGCGATCATCATCGACAAGAACGTCAAAAACTCGAACATGTTGCTGACCGGAATATGGCCGGCCGCGTACCAGCGCGTAAAGAAATACGCGAGCTGGGAGGCGAAGCCGACGATCGTGACGCCGAGTCCGGCGCGGCCCCACCGTTTCACGTGCGTTTCCGGATCCCGCGAGCTCCATTTTTTGCCCGTCACCGCGATGCCGAACACGATGAAGGACAACGTGTACAAAATAAATGCAACCAGTAGAAACGTTCCGCTAAGCGACTCTGTGGTCAAGAATTGTTCACCTCGTTGGCCAGCTGCTTCGGAGCGACTTCGATGCCCATTTTGTTCAGCACTCCCGCCACCTCGTTTCTCAGCCCGTACCAGTTTTTATTCGTATGGGCGCCAAGCGTCAGCTTGTCGCCTTCGTCGAACCGCAGCCAAACGCGGCGATGCTGCCAATACAGCCCCATGACGACGCCGACGAAGAAGATGATGCCGCCCGTGAAAATGTAAGGCAGCGCCGTATCGCGCCGTATGTTCAAATAGCTCGTGAAATTCGCGATTTCGACGTCGGACATCGAATTGACGGAAATGTCCCATACCGCGCCGACCGCCCCGTTGATTTGATCCTGGCTGAATTTGACCTTGTCGACTTCCCGCGGGAAGTACAAATACGTTTGTCCGTCGTTCGGCAGTCCGGGTCCGGTAATGACGAAGACGAAAGCCGGCGCGTTCGGATCGTTCGAGACGGTGACCGGTACCCCTTTGTCATTGATGGAAAAATCCGGAAAATACTCCTTCAGCTCCAGCTTGTACGGTCCGGCCGCATACGTCGCGTCCGGATTTTTCATGCGGATCGTGAACGGGCCGTACGATTCGCCGGTTTGCTTGTTTTTGAGCATCGGACGAACCGACAGCAGCCGCGGCGTCTGCGAGTAATCGAACTGGTACGCGAGCAGGCCTTTATATTTCAGCGGATGATTGACGGTGATCGTTTGGCGGGTCAGCTCCTTCAGCTGCGGCTGCTTGTCCGGGCTGTCGCAGTCGGCCGTGCATTCGTACAGAACGGCCTTCGTTTCGTACAGCTTCGGAACGATTTGCCCTTTCTCGCGGAACGCGTCGGTCATTTCCTGCTCGCTGTAAAATTCGACGTTGAACTCGTCGTTTTCCAAATAATACGAGGTGCCCGGAATTTTCGTCGGCTCTCCTTCGAGAAAACCGACGTATTCGTCCATCTGCCAGCCGGGAAGCGTTCGCAACAAAACGGTGAGCAGCACGATGATGAGACCGATATGGTTGACGTACGGCCCCCATCTGCTGAACCGGTGCTTCTCCGCCAGCAGCGCGGTGCCGTCGGTATGCACCTTGTACCCTTTCTTGCGCAGCTTCGCCGCCGCTTCCTTTACCCATGCTTCGGGATCCGCAATCGTGGAGCCGGATTCGGCGAGCTTGCCGGTATAGACGACTTTTTGCCGCGTCAAAAAGCTCAAATGCTTGCGGATTTGCTGCTTGCTCAGCGCGCGGTACAGCGGAAGCACCCGGTCGAGGCTGCAGATGACGAGCGACGTGCCGATGCAGACGAGCAGCCCGATGAACCACCACGAGCCGTACGTGTCGGACAAACCGAGCTTATAGTACAAATCGCCGGTCCAGCCGTACGTCTCTTTGTAGTACTTGGCCGGATCGACGTTCAAGAACGTATTTTCCTGCGGGTAAATCGAGCCGAGTATCGAGCCCAGCAGCATGGCCAGGATCAAATAGACGGCTACCTTGACCGAGGAGAAAAAATTCCAAACCCGATCGAGCACGGACGGGTTCGTCTTTTGCGAACGCCGGGCGACGCCGTCGTAGCGCATTTCGAGCGGGGCGTCGCTTTGGTCGTCGAAAAGCGGTTTCCCGCAAGACTCGCACAAAACGGTGCCGACATGATTCTGATGCCCGCACTCGCATTTCGTATTCGCAATCACGGAGTGTATCGCTCCTTTTACAGTTTCAGCATCGGGCGCACCGTTTGCTCGATGAAGGCGTCGTCCATTTCCATGACGGCGATTTTAACGATTTTCCCGTCGCGGTCGATAAAAAACGTCGTCGGGTAATAACGGACCGCGTACCGGTCGCGCATCCGCAGCTCTTTGTCGAACAATACGGGGAACGTTACGTTCGTTTGCTGGACGAAGCTTTGCACCGTCACCTTGCTTTCGTCCAAATTCAGCCCGAGCACGACGAGTCCTTTGTCCTTCCATTTCTCGTATTGGCGCTGAATCGCCGGCATTTCGCGGGCGCAAGGCTCGCACCACGATCCCCAGAAGTTCACCATGACCGCTTTCCCGCGGAAATCGGACAGCGACACTTTGCTGCCGTCCAGAGCCGTTAACGAAAAATCAGGAGCAGTGCTCCCTTCCCGCGGAATGTCTTCCTTGGCGAACAAGCTGCTCCCTATCGTATAGCCCCCGATCAACAGTACCGCCGTCAAAATGATGCTTTGAATCAGCTTTCGATGCTCGCGCATGTACGGTTCACCTTCGCTTCCTTTCATCGATGCGGCTACACTCATTATAGCGAAATCGGTTCGGAAAAAATCCGCGTCATTCCGAAGTTTTTTGAACATTATGTGACTGGAGCGCGCTGCGCCGCAGCTCTTCGACCTCTTGCTTCGTCAGCGTCCGATGCTTGCCTCTCGCCAGCCCCGCCAGCTGGAGCGAGCCGAACTGGATGCGCTTCAGCCGGATGACCGGAAACTTGATCGCCTCGAACATGCGGCGAACTTGCCGGTTGCGCCCTTCGTGAATCGTGATCGAAACGATCGTCTCGTTTTTGTCCGGATCGATGTCGACGTACTCGACTTCCGCCGGGGCGGTCATGCCGTCCTCGAGCTTGATTCCTTGGCGGAGCTTGTCCAGCAAATCGCCGTGCGGCACCCCTTCGACGGTCGCATGGTACGTTTTCGGCACATGGTGGCTCGGATGCGTCAGCAAATTCGCGAGCTCGCCGTCGTTCGTCAGCAGCAGCAGCCCTTCGCTGTCGTAGTCGAGACGGCCGACCGGATAAATCCGTTCCTTGACATCCTTTATGTAGTCGCCCACGATGCTGCGGCCTTCCGGGTCGTTCGTGCTCGTAATGACGCCCTTCGGCTTGTTGAACAAAATGTACTGCATCCGCTGCTTGTTGATCGGCCGCCCGTCCACCTTGATGACGTCCGCGGCGGGATCGACCTTGACTCCCAATGTCGTAATCGTTTTATCGTTCACCTGCACGCGCCCGGCCAGTATATATTCCTCGCATTTTCGCCGGGAAGCGACGCCGGCTTGGGCCAATACTTTTTGCAATCGTTCCACTTTTGACACTCACCTCAACCTAATGATAACCATCCTTCGGGGAAATCACAAGTTCCGACCAAGGAAAGTGCTTCCCGGGGCAGAGGTCCGTATGCGGGACGACGTTTCCGGGGTCGAAGCCGAACGTGTCGGCGAGCCGCAGCACCAGCTTCTGCACGATGAAAAACTGTTCCTCCATATAGCCCGACGCCGTCTCGTCCGGTCTCGAGAAGTCGCCTTCGACGCAAATATGGATGCTCGCCGAATCGGTCGCCTCCGTAGCCGGGATGATCGTTCCCGAGCGCGTTACGTAAAAATCGTAGCCTTTGCCGTTGATCGCTCCGCAAACGGATTGATGAATCGTTATGCCTGTCGGCCGCATCGCCGCCCACCTCGCCTCGTTTTGCGCTGCTCCATTATATGTAGGCGGACCCGGCGGCGTGTCAAACCGGCTTCATCCGCATATCGCCGGCGCGAATCCCGGAAAATCAAAAAAGCTCCGAAGCTTTCTCGGAGCGTACGAACGACCTGCGATTTATGAAACGGCGGCGCCGAACACGAGCAAACAGATGGCGACCGATGCCGCGAAGCCGACCAAATCGGAAAACAAGCCGACCTTGAGCGCGTACCTTCCTTTGCGGATGCCGACGGCGCCGAAATAGACGGTGAGCACGTACAGCGTCGTGTCCGTGCTGCCCTGAATCGTCGAAGCGATGCGGCCGATCATCGAATCCGGCCCGTATTGGGCGATCAGGTCGGCGGTGAAGGCGAGCGAGCCCGACCCGGTAATCGGCCGCAGCACGGCGAGCGGCAGCACCTCTCCGGGCACTCCGACGTATGCCAGCGCGGGCTTCAGCCAGCCGATCATCATGTCCATGGCGCCGGACGCGCGGAATACGCCGATCGCGACCATCATGCCGACGAGATGGGGGATAATTTTCACCGCCGTGTCGAAGCCGTCTTTGGCCCCTTCGACGAACGATTCGTAGACGGGCACTTTTTTGTACATCGCGTACAAAGGGATGAGCACGATCAATACCGGAATCGCCCAGGCGGACATCACGGAGACGAGCGAGTACAAGCTTGGTCACCCCTTCGGCGCGGTTTTGGCGAGCAGTCGGCGGCGGCACCAGCGGTCGGCCGCGATGGCGGCCAGCGTCGCGACGGCGGTCGCGAGAAGCGTCGTCCCGACGATTTCCGCCGGATTGGCGGAGTTGTAGTTCATCCGGATCGCGATCAGCGTCGTCGGAATCAGCGTAATGCTGGCCGTGTTCAAGGCGAGCAGCGTGCACATCGCCGGGCTGGCCGTCTGTTTGTCCGGATTGAGCGATTGCAGCTCCTGCATCGCCTTGATGCCCATCGGCGTGGCCGCGTTGCCGAGTCCTAGCAGGTTGGCGCTCATGTTCGACATGATGTAGCCGACGGCGGGATGGTCTTTCGGCACATCGGGAAACAGCAGCCGCACGATCGGCCGGAGCAGCTTCGCCAGCTTGCCGAGCAGCCCGGAATCTTCGGCGATCCGCATCATCCCGAGCCAGAACACGAGGATGCTGATCAGGCCGAAGCTGATCGTCACCCCGTTTTTCGCGCCGTCGAACACCGCCTGCGTCACCGCCTCGACATTCCCCTGCGCCGCTGCCGCGGCGAATCCGCACACGATAAAAAACAACCAGATCCAGTTAACGATGACGTTCCCCTCCTTCCTTCGCGCGCCCGCCTACTCCTGGAGCACGAACAGCCGGCGCACCACTTCCTGCAGCTGCAGCCGCCATATCCGGAATGCGGACGGCTCGTACCGTTTGCTCTCGACGAACGCATCCGACGACCGGTCGGCGGCGGCGAGCCGGGGACTGTTCTCGGCGTACAGCGGAACCGAGCCGATCCGGACGCCGCCGAGCGTGAACGTCAGCGTCCCGCGTTCCCCGAGCCGGTATTCCGCCGAGCCGGGCTCGAGCAGCGCCGCTTCTTTGCGAACCGCTCCCCGTTCTTCGTCGAGCAGCGGGTAATCGAACGATTGGCCGACGACGACCGGCATATTTTCGAGCCGATCGCCTTTTTGGACGATCCGCTGCTGCGGATAATGCTTGAAGCCGTAGTCGAGCAGCTTCGCGTGGTCGACCCAATCGTTCGGATCGTTCAACGTGACGACGGCGAGCTGCCGGCCGTCCCGCGTCGCCGACGAGACGAGACAGCGCTTCGCCAGCTTCGTATAACCGGTCTTCACCCCGTCGGCTCCTTCGTAGATCGAAAGCATTTTGTTTTTGTTGTACCACCGGTAATCCCAGCTTTCGTGCGGATTGGGGGCCGTTTTCGTCTTCGTTTTGACGATTTCGCGAAACACGGGATGGCGCAGCGCGTACGCCGTCAGCTTGGCCATATCGCTTGCGGTCGAGTAATGGCCTTCCTCGTCGAGGCCGCTCGGGTTTTTGAATTGGGTGCGGGACATGCCGATCAGCGCCGCCTTTTCGTTCATCAAATAGACGAACCCTTCCAGCGAGCCGCCCACATGCTCGGCGATCGCCGTTGCCGCGTCGTTGCCCGAGCGGAGCATCAGTCCGTACAGCAAATTTTCCAGACTCATCTCTTCCCCGGCTTTCAAATAGAGGGACGACCCTTCCTTGCCGGCCGCCTTGGCGCTGACCCGGACTTGATCCGACAGCGTGCCGTGCTCGATGGCGACGATCGCGGTCATAATTTTCGTCAGACTGGCGATCCGCATTTGCTTGTCGCCGTTTTTGACGTTCAGCAGCCTGCCGGACGCGACGTCGATGAGCGCCGCGCTCTCCGCGCTCGTCTGCACGGCCGGCGGCGCCGCATACGAGCTTGTCGGCCAGGCGAGCGTCCATATAAGCGTCGCCGCGACGAGGCGCAGCGCTAGTTTGCGAATCTTTATCATCTTCCGCAGTTCACCCCGATCTTGGCGGTAGACGCCGATTGGTACAAGTATATGCGGACAAGTCGACGATATGAACCGGATTTGTCCGATCGGCTGCTGCGGGCGGAAGGCGGATCCCGATTTTGGAAAAGTCGGCCGGCGGCTGACGGACTTTCCCGGGCGGCCCGCCGCGAATGGTATACCGATACGATCGCGCAAACGCGGCGGCCGATTCATGCTTCGGCGATCCGGACAAGACTTGACGGAAGCGGCAATCCGGCGCCGATCGCGGCATTTTATCGGGCAAAATAGAGGCGCACGAAATCGGCGAAAAAATAGTTCCCCCGATTCCTTCTACTTATTGACTTTCCATGTCAAACATGAATAAATAGTAAAAGTGACGACTTTACCGGAAAGTGGGAAACTTCATTGAATATCATCCGTCTCGAACGAACGGGTCCGCTCGAAGGCTCCGTTAAAATACAAGGCTCCAAAAACAGCTCTCTTTCCCTCATGGCGGCCTGCTGCCTGTGCGACGGCCCCGTAACGCTGTCGGGCATCCCCGACATTTACGACATACGCGTCATTTGCGGCATCGCCGCCGATATCGGGATGACGGCGGTCCGCCTCCCGAACGGCGACATCGAGCTCGATCCGCGCTCGATCCGAAACGCCGATATCGACAAAGAAAAGGCTTCCGCTTATCGCGCGTCCTATTATTTCATCGGCGCCCTGCTGGCCAAGTTCGGCAAGGTAAGCATCGGCTTTCCCGGCGGCGACAATTTCGTTTCCCGCCCGATCGACCAGCATTTGAAAGGATTGAAAGCGCTCGGCACCGAATTCGCGTTCCACGAAGACCATTACGTCGCGGAAGCGAAAAAGCTGACCGGCGCGGACATTTACTTCGACACGATCACGTCGGGCGCGACGATCAACTGCATGCTCGCCGCCGTGCTTGCGGAAGGCCGGACGGTGCTGCGAGGCGCCGCCAAAGATCCCGAAGTCGTGGACACGGCGGTCATGCTGAACGCGTTCGGCGCGAAAATAGCCGGAGCGGGCACCGATACGATTCGTATCGACGGAGTGAAGCGGCTTGGCGGCGGACGCCATACGGTCATACCCGATCGGCTAATCGCCGGCGCGTTTTTGATGTCCGCGGGAATCGCGGGCGGCTCGGTGACCGTCACCGACGTCATTCCGGATCATCTCGGCTCGTGCATCGCCAAGCTTAGCGAAATCGGGCTGCACATCGAGTGCGGCGATCAATCGATAACGGCCAGCAGCGCCGGCAAGCTGAAGGCGACGCGGGTCCGGACCGCGATGTATCCCGGCTTCGCCACCGACCTGCAGCAGCCGCTTACCGCGCTGTTGACCCAGGCGAGGGGGCGCAGCATCGTCAGCGAGAAAATATATCCGCAGCGGTTTCAGCACGTCGCCCAGCTGCGCCGAATGGGCGCCGACATCGAGCTGCGCGGAAGCACGGCGTTCATTCGCGGCGGCGCGCCGCTGAAAGGAAGCTGGGTGCACGCTTCCGACATTCGCGCCGGCACGTGCCTGATGCTGGCCGGCATGGCGGCCGAAGGCACGACGTTCATTACCGGCATCGAGCATATCGAGCGCGGTTACGAAGACGCGATCGCCGCCTTCCGCTCGATCGGAGCCCGCCTTTGGCTCGAGCAGGTCGACGCGGCCCACGCCGAGGAGCATTTGAAGATCGGCTCGATACAGCCGTAACGCGAGCCGCGCCTGCGGATCGTCCGAATGAAGCAAGCCGGAGTGTGCTATCGATGCCGGCATAGGAAAAAGCCCGGGCCGAAATCGGCCGGGCTTTTTCCTATGCTCGTTACGCGCCGCTCCGATCGAATTCGGAAATCGCTTGCCTCAGCACGTTTTCCACCTTTTGCAAATGAGTCCGCATCGCCTCGAACGCGCGCCGCTCGTCCCGCTCCGCGATCGCCTCGTAAATGTCGGAATGCTCCCGCAGCAGCCGCCGCGCTTCGGCGCGCTCGCCGTAAAACCACAGCTTCCGCGATTCCCGCATGCTGTCGTGCAGCCGCTCCGACAGCGATTCCATCATCGGGATGAGCAGCGAGTTGTGGGTGGCGGCGGCCAGCTTCAGATGAAAGCGGACGTCCGCCTCCTCGCCCTTCGACTCGTCGTGCAGCGACGCTTCCATCAGCGCCAGCTCTTCCCCGATCGAGCGCAAATCGTCCTCCGTCCGGTTGCGGGCCGCGAGCGAGGCGCACCCCGTTTCCAGCACCTTGCGCACCTCCAGCAGCTCGCGGATCGACTGCGCGCTGGCGAACAGCGAGGAGCCGTCCGATCCGGCGGTTTCCGCCGGCAGCTCCGCGCTCACGTACGTGCCCCCGCCTTGGCGAATCTCGACGAGGCCGATCGCCTTCAGCGCGCTTAACGCTTCGCGGATCGTCGATCGCCCGACCTGAAAGCTGGCGGCCAGATCGACGACCGAAGCGAGCTTCGTGCCGGGAGCGTATTCGCCGGACGATATTTTGGCTTTCAGCTGCTCCATGACGAGCTCGGAGCCTTTGAGCGGCTTGATCGGGTTGATAGTCATCATCGACGGTTCCCTTCTATGATTCGCTTTATCGAAATCCGGCCAATAAATCGTGTACATCCATTCTATAGTAAGCTATAATGAGAGAAAAGTCATCTGATGACCTGATTAATTTTATACGTATTGGAGGACTCCCCATGCTCGAGAAGTCCATTCGCGAGAAGCTGATCGGCATCGTCGGCGAATCGTGGTTCAAGGACGATATGGAAGCTTTGGTCAGCTATTCGTACGACGCCACGCCGATGCAGCAGGCATTGCCGGACGGCGTCATTTTTCCGTCCACGACGCAGCACGTGTCCGACATTTTGAAAGTCGCCAACGAGCATCGCATCCCGATCATCGGACGCGGCGCCGGCAGCAACCTGTGCGGCGGCACCGTGCCGCTCGAAGGCGGGCTCGT
The DNA here is from genome assembly GCF_036577625.1 of Paenibacillus sp. GYB003. Classification (NCBI taxonomy): domain Bacteria; kingdom Bacillati; phylum Bacillota; class Bacilli; order Caryophanales; family Paenibacillaceae; genus Paenibacillus; species Paenibacillus sp. GYB003. The sequence goes on from NZ_JARBDC010000001.1 coordinate 329,567, forward strand.
CGTCGTCATGAACCGGATGAACAAGCTGCTCGAGATCGATACCGACAACTTGACGGCCACGTTCCAAACCGGCCTGAACACGAAGCAGTTTCATCAGGCGGTCGAAAGCCGCGGCCTGTTTTACCCGCCCGACCCGAGCAGCATGGTCATTTCGACGCTCGGCGGCAACATCATGGAATGCGCCGGCGGCTTGCGCGGGCTGAAGTACGGCACGACGAAAGATTACGTGATCGGCCTTGAAGCGGTGCTTCCGAACGGCGACATTATCCGCACCGGCGGCAAGCTGTACAAGGACGTGGCCGGCTACGACCTGACGAAGCTGCTCGTCGGCTCCGAAGGGACGCTGGCGATCGTCACCGAAGCGACGGTGAAGCTCATTCCCGCCCCCAAATACAAAAAAACGATGGTCGCCCATTATAAAGATTTGAACGCGGCCGCCCGTTCCGTGTCGGCGATCGTCGGCAACCGGATCATTCCGGCGACGCTCGAGTTTCTCGACAACGCGACGATTCGCGTCGTCGAAGGCTTCAACAATATCGGCCTGCCGACCGATATGGAAGCGATACTGCTTATCGAGCAGGACGGCATGGACGAGACGGTCGTCGAGAAGGACATCGTGGAAATCGTCCGCATTTGCAAAGAGGAGGGCGCCGTCGAAGTGAAGATGGCGGCCGACGCCGCCGAGGCGGAAAAGCTGATGCTCGCCCGCCGCAGCGCGCTGTCGACCTGCGCCCGCATCCGGCCGACGACGATTCTCGAGGACGCGACCGTACCGCGCTCCAAAATCGCCGACATGGTCATGGCGATCAACGACATCGCCCAAAAATACGACGTGCAAATATGTACGTTCGGACACGCCGGCGACGGCAACCTGCATCCGACCTGCACGACGGACGCGCGCGACGCGGACGAAATTCACCGCGTGGAGATGGCGTTCGAGGAAATATTCGAAGCCGCGATCCGGCTCGGCGGCACCATTACCGGCGAGCACGGCGTCGGCGTCATGAAAGCTCCGTATCTCGAATGGAAAGTCGGCGCGGCGGGCATCGAGCTGATGAAAGGGCTCAAAAGGGCGTTCGATCCGAACAACATTATGAATCCGGGCAAAATGTTCGCCAAACAATCGCGGAAAAGAGTGGTGATCGATCATGGCGGCCGATGAGCATATGACGCAGAACGAAACGCACACATCGTGGGGATCGTCTCCGGCCAAAAAGCCGCTGAACCCGCTCGCGCAAACGATGAAGCTGCAGCTGAACTACGACGAATTGACCAACTGCATGCGCTGCGGCTTTTGCCAGGCGGCATGCCCCACCTTTCTCGAAACCGGCCTGGAAGCCGCCTCTCCGCGCGGACGGATCGCTTTGATGAAAGCCGTCGTCGACGGCGTCATGAAGCCGGACCAAAGCTTCCGCGAGCAAATGGACTTGTGCCTCGGCTGCCGCGCCTGCGAACCCGTTTGCCCGGCCGACGTCAAGTACGGGCATTTGCTGGAGGAAACGCGCGATTCGCTCGAGAAGCACGAGGAGCATCGCTGGTTTGTCAAGGCGGTGCGCAAAGTCGCCTTTAAAGAGATGTTTCCGAAGCCGAAGCGGATGAAGCTTGTCGGCAAGCTGCTGCGCACGTACCAGAAGTCGGGGCTGCAAAAAGTGGCGCGCGGCACCGGCATCATGAACCTGTTCCCGAAAAACATGCGCGACATGGAAAAAATATTGCCGGAAGCGTCCGGCAAAGGCGTCGTCGAAACGCTCGGCACCCGCGTCCCGGCCAAAGGCGAAAAAATCGCCACCGTCGGCATGTTCCGCGGCTGCCTGATGGACGTCATGTTTACGCAGACGAATTTGAAAACGGTCCGGCTGCTCAGCGAAGCCGGGTTCGAGGTCGTCATCCCGGATACGCAAAACTGCTGCGGCGCGCTGCACGCCCACTCCGGCGAAGTCGATCAGGCGAAATCGCTGGCCCGTCAAAACGTTCGCGCCTTCCGCGAAGCCGGCGTCGATTACATCGCCTCCAACGCGGGCGGCTGCGGCGCTCTGCTCGTCGAATACGACCATCTGCTGCACGACGAGCCGGATTTTGCGGACGACGCCAAATGGTTCGCTTCCCGGGTAAAGGACGTCAGCCACCTGCTGCTCGAAAAAGGGCGGTTGCCCGAATTCAGGCAGCCGGAGCGGGCGGCCGCGGACGGACGGCCGTTCACGATCACGTATCAGGATTCCTGCCATTTGCGCAACGTCATGCGTTCCTCGAACGCTCCGCGCAATTTGATGAAGCGCGTGGCGAACGTCGACTTCGTCGAGCTGCAGGGCGCGGACCGCTGCTGCGGCTCGGCCGGCATTTATAATATCGTGCAAACCGAGATGGCGAACCAAATATTGGAGCACAAGATGGAGCATGTCAAAGAAACGAACGCCCATATGCTTATTACGAGCAATCCGGGCTGCCTGCTGCAAATGAAGCTCGGCATCGAGCGCGAAAACATGTCGGACCAAATGGAAGCCGTTCATATCGTGGACTTTTTGTACGACCGGATCGCGGAAAGCAAGCCTTCCCGTCCGTCGTAACGTCGCAAATGATCGCAAAAAAAGCGACCCGCACGCGGGCCGCTTTTTTTTGCTGGCGTTGTTCGTCAGTCCATCGTATTCATGCCGCTCGTGCCGGCATACGGATTCGTCGCGGGCGTCGTCGTGCCGGCGAAGCCGGTTGCGGGCATTCCGGCCTGCGTTTTGTTCGACCGGAGCATGCTTTGAATTTTGTCGACCACTTGCGGCGCTTGATCGATCAGCCGCTCGTACAGATGCGTCTGATTGTCGAGCGGGACGATTTTAACGCCCTGCTTGCCGACGACGAGGAAGGCGATCGGGGTAATCGATACGCCTCCGCCGCTGCCCCCGCCGAACGGGAGAGCGACCGACGCGTTGTGCGCGTCGTTGCGGTGCGGTCCTGCGTTCGAATCCATGTCGCCGCCGTCGACGGAAAACTCGCTGCCCCCCGCCGCGAAGCCGAAGCCGACTTTCGAAATCGGCATAATGACGCTGCCGTCCGGCGTTTCGACCGGGTCGCCGACGATCGTATTGACGTCGACCATTTCTTTAATATTTTCCATCGCGGTTTTCATCAAACCTTGGATCGGATGATCGGCCACTGCTATTCCTCCTCTTGGTAGCTGCCTGCTTTGATGATATGAAGATTTCGCATACAGCCATAGCTTATCCGAATGCCCCCGGCGTTATGTACGTCATACCGTCGCAGCCTTCTCCGGGACGGCGCTCTTTCCGAGCCCCGGGAACATTTTACGTCGAAGGCTTCGCAAATAGTTTTCGCCATACGCGAAAGCCGCCTTTGACGCGCAAAATGCGGTGCGTCAGCCGAAACAGGGCGTACAGGGCGAACGCCGTTTTGATTTTCAGGTCGCAAACGGCTTCCGTCGAGAAATGGTCGCTGTTGAAAACGGGCTCGACTTGGAGGACGGGCTTCGTCTCGAGCCGAATGTGCCGGAACAAGAAGCCGAGCAGCGACGTTTTGACGCCCCAGACGATGCCGGTCGTAATCGCCGTGTCCGCGGCGTCGCCGAGCCCGATTCGCGTCACCCAGCGCATGTCCGTGCATTGGACGCGGGCCAGGACGCTTTTCGTCCATTCGACCAGCTCGACCGTATGCGCGAGCAGCTCCCGCGTCGTTCGGAAAAACCGCTCCACCTTTTCCCGCGTAATCGTCGTTTTTCGTTCAGCGAGCAAATCGTTTCTGCTTCGTCCGATCGCTTTCGAATTCACCATAAGTCCGTCTTCGTTCCAATACAAGATCGGCACGGCGTATCGATACCGGATAAGCCCGAGGGCGCCCTTCAAATCGACGGTTATCTGATCGTCCCCCTCTTTCCGGGAAAAACGGATGCGAACCGCAATGTCGCTGAAAACGAACAAGAGCATTCCCAAAACGAGAATGCCCGCGATCAACCATGCCCATATCATGCGCCTGATCCTCCGGTCATCCCTAAACTCGGATCCGTTAATCCGCCTTCATCCACGTTTAGTATGACCTGTACGTCCGGACCTATGCGCCATCCCGCTATCCTTCGCTTTCTTTGGAAGCGCCCTGCACGTCGTCGATCGTCAGCTGGTGGCCTTCGAGCTTTTCGAACAGCATGCGGGTTTCTTCCTCGAGGTCGTCCGGATTTTGCAGCGACGCCTCCGGCAGCTCGTGCAAGCCGGCCAGGCCGAAATAGTCGAGAAACGATTTGGTCGTGCCGTACAAAATCGGTCGTCCGATCGCTTCCGCGCGCCCGACTTCGACGATCAAATTTTTCGCCGTCAGCGTCTGCAGCGCCCGATCGGCCTTCACGCCGCGAATTTGCTCGATATCGATCCGCGTGATCGGCTGCTTGTACGCGACGATCGCAAGCGTCTCGAGCGCCGCCTGAGACAGGCTGGATCGGGTCGGCGATTGGGCCAGCCGCTCGAAATACGGCGCGTGCTCGGGCAGCGTCGTCATTTGGAAGGCGCCGGCGATTTCCACGATTTGCACGCCGCGCTCTTCGCGCTTGAAAAGCTCCGTCATCTGCTTCAGCAGTCCGGTCACCTCGTGCGGCTGCAATTCGAGAACGTCGGCGATTTGCTTCGCGTCGAGCCCTTCGTCCCCGGCCGCGAACAACAAACCTTCGATGACCGATTGAATTTGACGGTAATTCAACCTGAAGCTCCCCCCTCTTTTCGCTCGATGACGATATCGTCGAACAGCCGCTGCTGGAAGCAGGCGATCTGTTTCGTTTTCATAAGCTCGAGCAGCGCCATGAACGTAACGACGATTTCCTCGCGCGTCATTTCGTAGTCGAACAGCTTCGAGAACAGCAGCCTGCCGCCGCGTTTGCCGAGCAGCGTCAGCACTTCGCCCATCCGTTCCTTGACCGATATTTCGTCGCGGCGAATTTTCGCCACCGTCTGGCGCGAATTGGCTCGACGCAGCGCCCGCTGAAACGCGATGACAAGATCGCCGACGTCGAGACCTTCGACCGGATTGACGTCGACCTCCCGAACGTACGGGGTCAAATCTTCCGGCTCCCGCGTGTAGATGAGGCTGCGGGCAAGCTCCTTGTCGCGCAGCTCCTCGGCGACCGCCTTGTATTTCCGGTATTCGAGAAGCTTCTGCACGAGCTCGGCGCGAGGATCGAACGCGTCGTCTTCGTAAAAATCGTCTTCCAGTTCGACCGGCGGAGGCTTCGGCAGCAGCATTTGGCTCTTGATCGCCAGCAGCGTCGCGGCCATGACGAGAAATTCGCTCGTTACTTCCAGCTCCAGCTCCTGCATCTCGGCGAGCACTTCCATATACTGCTCCGTAATTTCGTGGATCGGAATGTTGTAAATGTCGATTTCCGCCTTGTCGATCAGGTGGAGCAGCAGATCGAGAGGACCTTCGAACGTATCCAGTTTGTAATGCGGCTTCAATTCGGTCCACCTCGGCTTCGGAAACATGACAAAACGATTCGTTACATGCAAGCGGCCGCCGGATAAGCGGCTCGCCCTTTATAGACGGGAGCGGGTCCGACAATGCTCAAGAAGGCCGTTCGGCCCGAATGTCGGACGCCGCTCCCGGCGCGCTCTCCGGCGGCGATGCGTCAGCCTTCGAGCTGCTTGGTCAGGTTGGCCATTTCGATCGCCGTTACGGCCGCTTCCCAGCCTTTGTTGCCGGCTTTCGTGCCCGCCCGCTCGATCGCCTGCTCGATCGAATCGGTCGTCAGCACGCCGAATACGGTCGGCACGCCCGTCTTCAGCCCGATCGCGGCGACGCCTTTGGCGACTTCGTTGCACACGTAATCGAAATGCGGCGTCGAGCCGCGAATGACGGCGCCGAGCGTAACGACGGCGTCGTATTTGCCGCTTTGCGCCATTTTTTGGGCGATCAGCGGAATTTCGAACGCTCCCGGCACCCATGCGATGTCGACCTCTTCCTCTTTCGCTCCGTGACGCTTGAAGGCGTCCAGCGCGCCGCTGAGCAGCTTGGACGTAATAAATTCGTTGAACCGTCCCACGACGATTCCGTATCGATAGCCGGCGGATATTAAATTTCCTTCGAAATGTGTCATCGTTATAGGCTCCTCTGTAGGTAGGTTATTGGATTATCGGGCCGGTCAAATGCCGGCGCCGCTGTCGTGCTCGAAATTCAGCATATGGCCGAGCTTTTGCTGCTTCGTGCGCAAATAGTTCCGGTTGTCGTCGTTCGCTTCCATCTGGATCGGAACCCGCTCCACGATTTCCATGCCGTAGCCTTCGAGTCCGCGAATTTTGCGCGGGTTGTTCGTCAGCAGCCGGATTTGGCGAACGCCCAAGTCTTTCAAAATTTGCGCGCCGATGCCGTAATCGCGCAGGTCGGGAGCGAAGCCTAATTTAATATTCGCGTCGACCGTGTCGAATCCCTGCTCCTGCAGCACGTAAGCTTTCAATTTGTTGATCAGCCCGATGCCCCGGCCTTCCTGGCGCAAGTAGACGAGCACGCCGCCGCCTTCCTTGTCGATCTGCTCGAGCGCCGCGGCCAGCTGGGGTCCGCAATCGCACCGGTGCGAATGGAACACGTCGCCGGTCAAGCATTCCGAATGCATCCTGACGAGCACCGGAAGGTCCGGATCGATATGGCCTTTGACGAGCGCGACATGCTCCTGGCTGTTCACCTCGTTCGAGTAGGCGATCGCTTTGAACAAGCCGAAGTCGGTCGGCAGCTTGATCTCCACCTCGCGCTTGACGAGCTTTTCCTTTTCGTTGCGGTAATGGATCAAGTCTTTGATCGTGATCATTTTCAAATCGTGCTTGCGGGCGATTTCGCCCAGATCGGGGACGCGCGCCATCGTGCCGTCTTCCTTGATCACCTCGCAGATGACCGCGGCCGGGTACGAGCCGCACATGCGGGCGAGGTCGATCGCCGCTTCCGTATGGCCGGCCCGGCGCAGGACGCCGCCTTTTTTCGCGATCAGCGGGAAAATGTGTCCCGGCCTCCGCAGCTGCTGCGGACGCGTCGCCGGATCGATCAGCGCCTTGACCGTGCGCGCCCGCTCATGGGCGGAGATGCCCGTGGACGTTTCGCTGAAGTCGACCGAGACGGTGAACGCCGTTCCGTGATAATCCGTATTTTTGGCGACCATCGGGGGCAGATCGAGCTCCTGGGCGCGCTCTTCCGTAATCGGCACGCAGACGAGACCGCGGCCTTCCTTGATCATGAAGTTGATGACGTCCGGCGTCGCCTTGTCGGCCAGCGCGATAAAATCCCCTTCGTTTTCGCGGTCTTCGTCGTCCACGACGATGACCACTTTCCCGAGCATCAGATCGTAGATCGCTTCCTCGATCGTATGCATTTGGACCGGCTCCTGCATGGCTCTCACCTCTCCTTGTTTGTCTGGTCTATCGATTCGGGCGGTCAAACGAATCCGTTCTCCGCCAAAAACTCCATCGTAACGCCCGTCCCGGGCCGTCCGGCCGTCGATTCGCCGCCGCGTCCCCGGAAGTCGAGCAGCCTGTCGATATATTTGCCGAGCAAATCGAATTCGAGATTGACCGAATCGCCCGGCTGCTTATGCTGCAGGATCGTTTGGGCGAGCGTATGCGGGATGATCGATACCGTAAACGAACGCTCCTCGACATCCACGACGGTGAGACTGATGCCGTCGATCGTAATCGATCCGTGCCGGATGACGTATTTCATCGGCGACGGATCGTCCGGCTCGATCCGGAAGACGACCGCATTGTCCTCGGCGCGTCTCGAGACGATCGTTCCCGGCGTATCGACATGGCCTTGCACGATATGCCCGCCGAACCGCCCGTTCGCCTGCATCGCTCTTTCCAGATTGACGCGGGCGCCCGGCGTCAGACGGCTCAGCGTCGTCTTGCGGAACGTCTCGGGCATGACATCGACCGTAAAAGCGGCGTCGTCGAACTGCACGACGGTGAGACAAACCCCGTTTACGGAAATGCTGTCGCCGAGCTTGACATCGTCCAGCACTTTGTCCGCCTCGATCGTCAGCATCATCGCCTGCCCCTGCTTCGTCACCCGCCTCATGCGGCCGATTTCTTCTACGATTCCGGTGAACACGGCTCGTCGCCCCTTTCGTATCGCGGATATCCGGTTATGCAGCAATCGTCGTCGAACCGTTCGATCGAGACGCGCTCCAGGGCGATGGCGTCGGCCATGTTATCGAAGCCCGGCAGCGCGAAGGCGCCGGGTGCGCCCGCGCCGCCGACGATTTTGGGCGCGAAGAACAGCACGACCTTGTCGATCAAGCCCGCTTCGAGCATCGCTCCGTTCAGCGTGCCGCCGCCTTCCAGCAAAATCGAGCCGATTTCGCGCTCCGTCAGGACGGCCATCGCCTTGCGCAGATCGACCTTCGGGCCGTCGCCGCACTTGATCACCTCGACGCCCTGCGCGTTCAGCCGCATCATCTGCTCGATCGAAGCGCCGCTCGTCGTCAGCACGATCGTTTTCGCCGACGTATCCTTCACGACGCGCGCGTCGAGCGGAATGCGCAGCCTGGAGTCGACGACGAGCCGAACCGGCTGCAGCGAAGGCACGTCCAGCCTCGCCGTCAGCAGCGGATCGTCGGCGAGAACCGTGCCGACGCCGACCATGATCGCCTGATGCCGGTGGCGCAGCAGATGGACATAGGCGCGCGACCGCTCGCCGCTGATCCATTTGCTGTCTCCCGACTTCGTCGCGAGCTTGCCGTCGAGCGTCGTCGCCGACTTCAGCGTCACGAACGGCAGCTTGGAGACGATAAATTTGTTGTATACTTCGTTGAGCGCGCGCGCCTCGTTCTCCAGCACGCCGACATCCACTTGAATGCCGCCGGCGCGCAGCTTCTGGATGCCGGTGCCGGCCACCTTCGGATTCGGGTCCGCGCACGCCACGACGACCCGGCTTACCCGATCCGCGATAAGCCGGTCCGCGCACGGCGGCGTCCGGCCGTAATGGCTGCACGGCTCGAGCGTTACGTAGGCGGTGGCGCCCTCCGCTTCTTTGCCGGCCATTTGCAGCGCATGCACTTCGGCGTGATGGCTCCCCCGCTGCAGGTGGGTGCCGAGCCCGACGATGCGGCCGTCCTTGACGACGACGCAGCCGACGACGGGATTGATGCCCGTCTGGCCGAGCGTTTTCTCCGCCAGCTGCAGCGCGAGCCGCATGTAATATTCGTCATTCAGCATGTCCAAACGATGGTCACCGCCTGTCCGAATAATCGTGACTGAACGTACAAAAACCCCTCTACGGCAAACGTAAAGGGGCGGGATATCAGGAATTGGCGGCACTTGCGCAGCATTTCGAGCATGCGCAAACAGACGTCGCAACCGGGCCGAAAAAAACCCGCTGCGCACGTGCGCTCACGAAGGACCGAATCAACGCGGCGCGTACATGTGAAAAAATACACATAAACGGCGCAGCATTGCCGTACGTCACAAGCCCGATTCCTTCTCCCATCCAGACTATACTGTCGGTCCCGGATTCGCACCAGGTCCACCGGCCGGAAAAACTCGTCCCGGCACGGGTCACGGACTGATTCGGTTCGGCCGCGGATCTTGTTGCCGAAGGCATAAACGAACCGAAATCACCGCCGGTTGGGAATTGCACCCTGCCCCGAAGGAAAATCGTGTTTGGTTATTATCGTATTGTACAGCATATTACCATACAAAAACAATCGGAAGCAACAGCCTCTTTGAAAAATGTCCGGTTATCCGGTACAATGAGTAGAGTTTCGGACAAGATAGGGAGGAAATGACAATGGCGAAAAAAGGAAGCATCGAGCTGGAGAACGGCGAAAAAGTGTTGATCGAGTTTTTTCCGGAGGAAGCTCCGAACACGGTCGCCAACTTCGAGAAGCTGGCGAACAGCGGCTTTTATAACGGATTGACGTTTCACCGCGTCATCCCCGGCTTCGTCGCCCAAGGCGGCTGCCCGCACGGCACCGGCACCGGCGGACCGGGCTATACGATCGACTGCGAAACGGCGACGAACGTAAGCAAGCACGAGCGCGGCACGCTTTCGATGGCGCACGCGGGCAAAAATACCGGCGGCAGCCAGTTTTTCATCTGCTACCAGCCGCAGCCGCATTTGAACGGCGTTCATACCGTTTTCGGCAAGGTGGTCAAAGGCATGGAATTCGTCGACGCGACGCGTCCGGGCGACAAAATGAAAGAAGTCAAAGTTTGGGACGAAGCGTAACCATCGCTTTCAAACGAAGTATGAAGAATAGAGGGGCTTTCCCGTTTCGGACGGGAAGCCCCTCTTTTGTTGTCGCTTTAGCAAAATGAAGTTCCGGTTCACGTCCCGGCTCCCGTATGCTCGTGCGCCGCTTTGGCCGCCCTGCGGCTTTGCAGCAAAACCGTGACCGCCGAGACGATCAGCAGCAGTCCGTTCAGCACGAACACGACCGGAATCGAGATCCAGCCGCCGAGCGCGCCGCCGGCGATCGGGCCGGCCATATTGCCGAGCTGGTTGGCGGATTGGTTCAGGCTGAACGCCCGGCCGCGAAACTCCGCCGTCGTCGCTTTGACGATCAGGGCGTTCAAGGACGGGTAGACGGCGGCGAAAAACAGCCCGTACACGAACCGCAGCACGCCGAATCCGACGATATTGTGAAACGCGATCTGCAGGATGTTGCCGATCCCGCCGCCGATCAAGCCGATCGCCAGCGTATTGCGGTAGCCGATCCGTTCCCCGATTTTGCCCCACTGCGGCGCCGCCAAAATCGTCGCGACCCCGACCGCGGAAAAGATGACGCCCGAGCTGAGCGACGCGTCGGAATGCGAGACGCCCATCTTCAGCACATAGATCGTCAGCAGCGGCTCCAGCACCATGACGGAGCTCGTGACGATCAAGGCGATCGTCAGCTGCCGGATCAGCGGCGGATTGCCCGCCGCCTCCTTCAGGTCGTCGAGCACGTGCGAACGCGGGCGGTTGCGGTCGAAGCTTTGCTCCTTGACGCCGAACACCGCCACGAGCGCCGATACGAGCACGACCGCGCCGGACAGTAGAAACGCCTCGCGGTAGCCGACGAATTTGCTCATCATTCCGCCGACCATCGGCCCGATGATGCTGCCGGCCGCCGACGCCGTCGACATGATGCCGAGCGCGTAGCCGACTTTTTTCTCCGGCGTATTCGTCCCGACGAGCGCGATCGCCGAAGGCACGTAGCCGGCCAGCAAGCCGGACAGGATGCGGACGGCGATCAGCTCGTACGGATTGCGGACGAGCGCGGTCAATACGTATACGGCGCATAGCGAAAATCCGGAGCGGATCAGCATCGGCCGGCGGCCGTATTTGTCCGACAGCGAGCCCCAGAACGGCGCGATAAGCGCGCCGGCCAGAAACGTAATGCCGAACGCGAAGCCGGACCACAGCTCCAAATGCGATGTTACGCCGAGATCGTTGTTAATATACAGCGATAAGAACGGTACGACCATCGAAAAAGCCATTCCGCAGAAAAATACGCCTATCCACAGCACGACCAAATTTCGTTTCCAGTATGCTTCCACGGATGTCCTCCTCGTCTTGCTTCTCCAGGTTCGCCATGGCGCTTTCGGCCGTCACGAAAAAAGAACAACGCCTCAGCGTCCCCGCGAAACGTTTCGTTTCGCCGGGGCGCCGGCGCCGTTCTTTTTGTTATGCGACGTTCAGCTGTTCGCAACCGGCTGCTTCCGCAGCCTTTCGGGCAGCAAATCTTTGCCCGCCACGTCTTCGAACGTCTCGCGTCGGACGACGAGATCCGCCGCGCCGTCCTTGACGAAGACGACCGCCGGGCGGCGAAGACGATTGTAGTTGCTTGCCATCGAATAATTATAGGCTCCCGTGCAAGAGACGGCGAGCGTATCCCCGGGCTGCGTCTTCGGCAGTTCGAGGTCCCAGATGAGCATATCGCCGGTTTCGCAGCATTTGCCGGCGATCGATACCGTTTCCTCGACCGGCTCGAGGGCGCGGTTCGCCAGCATCGCCTCGTATTTGGCGTCATACAGCGCGGGGCGCGGGTTGTCGGTCATTCCGCCGTCGACCGATACGTATTTCCGTACCCCGGGGATCGTTTTGGACGAACCGATCGTGTACAGCGTCGTTCCCGCATCGCCGACGATGCTGCGGCCCGGTTCGATCCATATTTCCGGCAGCGGGTACTCGTAGCGGGCGAACAGCGTCCGGATCGCTTCGGTGATCGCCTGAACGTACTGCGCCAGCGGCAGCGGACGATCCTCCTCGACGTAACGGATGCCGAAGCCGCCGCCCAGATTGATGACGGGGAACGTAATGCCCAGCTCCTGACGAACCGTCTGGGCGAACTCGGCGACCCGCTCCGCGGCAAGGCGGAAGCCGTCGACCTCGAAAATTTGCGAGCCGATATGCGAATGAACGCCGAGAATGCGGACGTTCGGCAGCTCCATCGCTTCCCGGACCGAGCGGAAGGCGGAGCCGTTGCCGATATCGAAGCCGAATTTCGTGTCCGTCTGCCCGGTCGAAATGAATTCGTGCGTATGCGCTTCGACGCCCGGCGTCACGCGGAACAGGACGTTCATGACCGCGCCCTTCGCCTTGGCCGTTTCGCTCAGCAGATACAGCTCCGTAAAATTGTCGACGACGATGCAGCCGATTTTGGCGTCGAGCGCCATCTCGATTTCTTCCGGCGTCTTGTTGTTGCCGTGAAAATGGATGCGGCCCGGCGGAAAGCCGGCCCGGAGCGCCGTATACAGCTCGCCGTCCGAGACGACGTCGAGCGACAGCCCCTCCTCTTCCGCGATGCGGCACATCGCCATGACGCAGAACGCTTTGCTTGCGTAGGCGACCTCGAATTTCATCCCGGTCGCGCGAAACGCCTCCATAAATTCCCGGCAGCGCCGGCGAATCAGTTCTTCGTCGAATACGTACAGCGGCGTACCGAATTTATCGGCGAGCTCGACTGCGTCGCACCCGCCGATTTCAAGCCTTCCGGCTTTATTGATTACGCTTGTGCCGTGCAAATACATGTCCCGTTCCTCTTTCCCTGGTTCGAAATGAATGCTCCTGGCTGCTTGCGAAGCTTTATTCTAAAGTACCACAGCGCCGCGGCGTTGACAATGCATAACCCCCCGAACCATAGAAAGGCCGCGAGCGTTCGCGCCAACGCAAGCCGAAAAGCCCGCGGCCGATCGCGGGCTTGGCCGTACGAATCTATTCGGCGGGCTGCCGCCTTTTGTCGATCGCGTTCGTAATGCTCGGCCGCATTTTCGACGCCAAAATCGGGCGTCTCAGCAAAATGGACAGCATCGCTTTGGCGTTGAACGGAATGAACGGCCACATATAGGGCGTATTGTACGACCGTTTGACCGACAGGCAGATGAGCCAGATCGTCATGCCGATGACGAGACCGGGAATTTTGAACGCGGCCGCGAGCACGAGCAGCGCCATTCGCACGAGCCGGTTGGCAAGACCGAGCTCGTAGCTCGGGGTCGCAAACATGCCGACCGCCGCGAACGCCATATACATAATGACCTCGTTGATGAACAAACCGGTTTTGACGGCGATCTCGCCGACGAGGATGGCCGCGACGAGGCCCATCGCCACCGTAAGCGGGGACGGCGTATGCACGGCGGCGAGCCGCATCAGGTCGACGCCGATTTCGACGAGCAAAAACTGGACGATCAGCGGCAGCGCTCCGGTTTTTTGCGGACCCAGAAATTCGAGGCCGGCCGGCTTCAGCTCGGGATTCACGACCATCAGAAACCAGAGCGGAAGCAAAAACAGCGAAGCGAAAATGCCGAGGAACCGCACCCAGCGCAAATAGCTGCCTACGAACGGCGATTGCCGGTATTCCTCCACATGCTGCACAAGATGAAAAAACGTCGTCGGCAAAATCATGACGCTCGGAGACGTATCGGCAAAAACGATGATATGCCCTTCCAGCATATGCGCGGACACGACGTCGGGCCGCTCCGAATACCGGACGCTCGGATACGGGTCCCAGCCTTTTCCGATAATCGCTTCCTCGAGCTGCTTGTCCCCGAGCGGAATGCCGTCGATTTTCACCTTGCCGATTTTGTCGCGGATCGATTCGACCAGCACCGGGTCGGCGATATCGCTAATGTAGCCGATGCAAACGTCCGTTTTCGACCGTTCGCCGATCGTCATCAGCTCCAGCTTCAATCTCGGGTCGCGCAGCCGGCGGCGAACGAGCGACACGTTCGTCATCAGCGTTTCGACGAAACCGTCGTGCGCTCCCCGGACGACACGCTCCAAATCCGGCTCCTCGATCGAGCGGACCGGAAACGTCTTGGCGTCGATCGCCAGCGCCGTCGACTCGTCTTCGATAAACATCACCGTGGAGCCCATCAACGCGAAATTGACCGCTTTTTCGAACGATTCGACCGGCGTCACCTGAACATGCGATACGTATTTGCGCAAAAAATCGGCGAGCGCGTCCGGGACGACCTGCTCCCGCTCCAGCATCGAAAGCCGCACCATAATATCGGTCATGACCGTATCTTTGGAAAATCCGTTGCAAAAAAAGAAAGCGGTCCGTTTCGTCCCGAACTCCATCTCCCGGAACACGAGGTCGAAGCTGACGTTAAGACCGACTTTTTCCTCGAGCGCCCGTTTCACCCGCTCCAGGCTGCGCGGAATGTCGTCCATCCGCTTCAGCCCGAGCTCTTCGTCGGTCAGCAGCTCGCGGGCGTCGATTTTCCCTTCGTCCATCCGTTTCGGGCGCTTCAACTGTTTTCCCGGCGACTTCTCTTCCGTTCGTTCCGACATCGCTAGCACCTCCAGTCAACATTTCCGTTCCGTCTTCACGCGCGGTATACGATCCATTCGAACAGCGATCCGGCGACTTTGCCGAGCACCATCGCCATGAGCAGCCATATAATAAATTTGCCCAAACCGAGCCGCTTCGCCATAATCGGCAGCACGTTCAGCACTTCGGTGAGCGCCCCCGCCAGCATGCCGATAAAGCAGCCGACGAACGCCCCCACGACGGCCGTTGCGACAGCCGGCAGCGCGGCGCGAACGTCCAAAAAATCGGCGAACGTCCAAAACAGGACGCCCGCCACCATCGCCCCCTCGAACAAATGAACGCGGCCGAACGCGCGGGTCATTTGCGCGAGTCGCGGGACGATGTCGAGCACGATCAAAAAGGCGACCATCCCGCCGCCTACGGCAAGACCGCCGGATGCGCCCACGACGACCGCCGCGATTTTGCCCAGCAGCTCGTTCATTCGCCCTCGTCTCCGCGCGGGGGCGCCCCGTCGGGCCGCCCGCCGCCGTTCGCCGCTTTCGGAGGCCGGAGCAGCTTCTCGTATTCTTCCGTAATGACGTAATGGTTCAAGCTCTCCTGATACGTGAACATTTCGACCTCCAGCGGGCTCGGTTCCTCGCTGAACCGTTTTTTGAACAATTGATTGAAGAAAAGCACCATGCCCGCCCCGAGTCCGATCGAATACGGAATTTGCAGCCAGAACGGATGCTCGACGCGGTCGCCCGTTATCAT
Source organism: Paenibacillus sp. GYB003 (assembly GCF_036577625.1). Taxonomy (NCBI): domain Bacteria; kingdom Bacillati; phylum Bacillota; class Bacilli; order Caryophanales; family Paenibacillaceae; genus Paenibacillus; species Paenibacillus sp. GYB003. The sequence goes on from NZ_JARBDC010000001.1 coordinate 345,039, forward strand.
CTCGTACAGCCGCCGGTGCACTTCCGGCATGCTGACGTCCTCGTGAAAATTCATGATCGCGAGGCCCGAGCCGAGAAACAGCAGCAGCCAGACGACGACGAGCGCCGCCCGGTTCGGCGGCCTTTCCTTCGTCCCGATATCGACGAGCACGTGCGGCTCTCCGAAATATTCGATTTTCAGCTCGGGAAACGTGCCGCGGATCGTTTTCGCGATATGCATCATGTCGATCAGTACGATGTTGCCGTCCGCCGGGGACGGGGTCGCGAGCGGGAGCTCGTGCAGCCGCCGCTCCAGCTCCGGTTCGGCCAGCAGCCGTGCGACGCGGCCGAGCGTCACGGTTTCCCCGGGCAGGATCGACGTTCGTTTATGCAAGCGCATGTAGACGGTCGGAGTGAAAGGTCGTTCCATCGGCATCACTCCCTTTCCTTCATCCTCTTCTTTTAGTATGCGAATGGCGGAATCGAATAAACGCTCTATATTTTGGCAAATCCCCGCGAAAGGCAAAAAAACCGTCCCCGCCCCTCTCGGGCCGAAAACGGTTCGCTTGTCGCGGCTCGCGCTATTGCGCGATTTGCTCGCGGATCGACTGCAATATTTTTTTCTCCAGACGGGATACTTGCACCTGCGAAATGCCGAGCCGGCTCGCCACTTCGGACTGCGTCTGGTCGCGGAAGTAGCGCAAATAGACAATGAGCCGCTCCCGCTCCGTCAGCGAACTGATCGCTTCGCTGAGGGCCAGCTTGTCGAACCATTTTTCCTGGCTTTCGTCGGCGATTTGATCCATCAGCGTGATCGGGTCTCCGTCGTTTTCGAATACGGTTTCGTGGATCGAGGACGGCGGCTTGTTCGCCTCCTGGGCGAATACGACGTCCTCCGGCGTAATCCCCATGTCCTCGGCGACTTCCTTGATCGTCGGCATGCGGCCGAGCCGTTTGGACAGCTCGTCTTTTTTCTTGCGCACCTTGTTGGCCAGCTCCTTGAGCGAACGGCTCACCTTCACCGTGCCGTCGTCGCGCAAAAACCGCTGAATTTCGCCGATGATCATCGGAACCGCATAGGTGGAAAACTTGACGTCGTAGCTCAAATCGAACTTGTCGACCGATTTCAGCAGCCCGATGCAGCCGATCTGAAACAAATCTTCCGGCTCATAGCCCCGGTTCAAAAAGCGCTGAACGACGGACCAGACGAGACGGATGTTGCAACCGACCAGCGTTTCTCGCGCCAGCGAATCCCCGGACTGGCTCAGAGCGATCAGCCGCTTGACCTCGCTATCGTCCAGGTACGTATGAGAGGCATGTTTCAAATCGACGTCCATATCGCAAAACCCCTAGTTAAACAGCGCTTTTTTTGATTCGATTCGCTTCACCATGACGACCTTCGTGCCTTGCCCGGGCACCGAGACGACGTCGACCTCGTCCATAAAGTTTTCGATGATCGTGAAGCCCATGCCGGACCGCTCCAATTCCGGCTTGGACGTATAGAGCGGCTGGCGCGCCAGCTCCAAATCCTCGATCCCTTTGCCCCGATCCTCGACCGTCAAATAAAAACGGTCGCCTTCGATTTTGGCGGTAATCTCGATCTCTTCGTCGGGGGAATTGTCGTATCCGTGGATGATCGCGTTCGTCACCGCCTCGGACACGACGGTCTTGATGTCGGTCAGCTCTTCCATCGTCGGATCGAGCTGGGAGACGAAGGCGGCTACCGTAACGCGCGCGAACGATTCGTTCTCCGATATGCTGGCAAACTTCAGCTGCATCCGATTGCTTCGGCTCATGACACCACCTCCAGACTGGATAAGGCGAGTCTTTCATTGTCCTGGATCGTCAATATTTTGAACAGGCCCGACATTTCGAACAACCGGTATATCGCCGGATTGACGTCGCACACGACCATTTTGCCGCCTCTCGCCGTAATGAGCTTGTAGCGGCCCAAGATGACCCCGAGACCCGAACTGTCCATGAAGCTCAAATCTTTCATGCTGAGGACGACGTGGTTCACATCCCCTCTTAAAATCGCTTCTTCCATTTTCGTTTTGACGGTATCGGCCGTATGATGGTCCAATTCTCCGCTCAATCGAACGATCAGCGTTCTGCGGTGATGTTCCAATTCGATGTGCAAGCTCAAGGCAGGCTCACTTCCTTTCGTTGTTGGTGCCTATCATTTCTACGAAACGGACGGAAACTCCTGCATGGCGACAAAACTAGAAGAAAACCGCTAAAAATAGCAGACGAACGCTAACTTTCAACAGGAAATGCACGATTTCGCGAGATTTCGTCGTTTTCGCTCGAGAAGTAACACGACCCGGATACCTGGCGGCATCCGGGAGCGATGCATGAAATCGGCGATCAATCCGCCATGAACAGCTTGAGCGACGTTCGCTTGAGCAGCTTCCACCAACCGGCCTTCTTCACTTCGACCGGCGATTCGATCGGGAATTCGCTCACGACTTGATCGCCTTTGTATACGACCAGCTTGCCCAGCGGCTGACCAACGGCAATCGGCGCCTTCAAGCCGGTTTGCAGCTGCAGCTCGTGGCGGATGTCCGCTCCCGCGTCGCCTTTTTTGAGGAGGACGCTGTACGGGTGCTTGGCGGTCAGCTCCAAATCGCGAAGCTCGCCTTTCTCGATCCGCACTTTGCCGATCGCGTCGCCGGTTTTGAAGATCGGATGGGACACATACTGCGAGAACGCATAGTCGAACATTTTGGTCACTTCGGCGTTTCGCGTTTTCGTATTCGGCTCCCCGAGCACGACGGCGATGACGCGCAAATTGTCGCGCTTCGCGGTCGCGGACAAGCAAAACTTCGCTTCGCTCGTATAGCCGGTTTTCAAGCCGTCGGCCCCGGAATAAAAGCGCACGAGCTTGTTCGTGTTGACAAGCCAAAACGGCTTCTCCGTATCTTTGCGCAAATAATCCTGGTACAGCCCGGTATATTTCGTAATGCCCTCATGTTTCAGCAGCTCGCGGGACATAAGAGCGATATCGTAAGAGGAGGTGTAATGGTTTTCCGCCGGCAAGCCGTTGACGTTGACGAAATGCGTGTTGGTCATGCCGAGCTGCTTCGCTCTGTCGTTCATCATTTTGACGAACGCTTCCTCGGTGCCGGCGATTTTTTCGGCCATTGCGACCGAAGCGTCGTTGCCCGAAGCCATCGCAATGCCTTTCAGCATCTCTTCGACCGTCATCTCTTCGCCGACTTCCAAAAAGATTTGCGAGCCGCCCATCGACGCGGCGTATTCGCTCGTGCGCACTTTTTCGTCCAGCTTGATTTTGCCCTGGTCCAACGCTTCCATGATGAGCAGCATCGTCATAATTTTCGTTATGCTGGCCGGCGGCAGCTTCTGGTCGCGGTTTTTTTCGTACAAAACCGTTCCCGTATCGGCATCCAGCAGCACCGCCGAGCTCGCATTCGGCGCCAGATCGACTTGCGGCGCGGACTCCTTCGCTTTCCCCGTGTTCTCGTCCGCGTAAGCCGCCGGCATGACCAGCGCCGATGCCAGCATCGCGCACGCGAACCAGGCTAATCCTCGTTTGAACATTAGATTGAACCCCTCCTGATCCATTGTCGAAACATGTTCGTTGATACCTCTGCGTAGATGGAATCGCTTCTATCCAGTTTTGACAGTTATGGTGCAAATTAAACGGGAATACGCGTTTCATTTGTCACCCGGGTGCAAATTAAACGGGAATACGCGTTTCATTTGTCATTATGCCCGATCAGTCCCGTTAGCGTTCGAAAGAACACTATCCGGCGTGCGGGCGAGACACTTTTGCGGATATAGTGTGCAAAGGAGCGCTATACAGCCCTGACCCAAAAAAGAACCGGATCCCGTCCAAGGCCCGCAGGGGACACTCCCCTGTATGAGCCTATAGACGAAATCCGGTTCGTTGAAGCTTCATCCCCGCCGAAGAAGCCGCTACGCATCGCCCGCGACGCGAACGAGCCGCCGCGTCCCGCGGAGCCCGTCCAAATCGGCGGCGCCGATGCCGAACATGGCGGCGCGCAGCTCGAACTCGATCCGCTCGAGCGTCTGCGCCGCTTCCTCGGCCGAGCGCACGCCCGCGCCGAGCAGCGAGCGGCCGAAGCCGGCCACGTCCGCGCCGAGCGCGATCGCCTTCGCCGCGTCGACGCCGTTCGCGAGCCCGCCGCTGGCGACGAGCGTGACGCGCGGAGCGGCCGCCCTCGCTTCGACGACGCACTCGGCCGTCGGAATGCCCCAGTCGGCGAACGCGTCCGCCGCCGCGCGCCGAACGCCCGCCGCCGCGCGGTACTTCTCGACCTGGCTCCACGACGTGCCTCCCGCACCGGCCACGTCCACGAACGAAACGCCCGCGTCGGCGAGCCGTCTCGCCGTTTCCCCGTCGATGCCCCAGCCGACTTCCTTGACGCCGATCGGGATCGACGCCGACCTGCACAGCGTTTCGATCTGCCCGAGCAGCCCTTTGAAATTCGTATTGCCCTCCGGCTGAAACAGCTCCTGCATGCCGTTGACATGGAGAACGAGCGCGTCGGCTTCCGCCAGCTCGACCGCGCGCCGGCATTCGGCGGCGCCGTAGCCGTAATTGAGCTGCACCGCGCCGATATTCGCCACGATCGGCACGGTTGGCGCGACGTCCCGGACGCGGAACGTGTTCGCCAGCTCCGGCCGCTCCAACGCCGCCCGCACCGAGCCGAGTCCCATCGCCCAGCCCCGGCGCTCGGCCGCTTCGGCCAAATGGCGGTTGATGGCGAGCGCCTCCTCCGTGCCGCCCGTCATCGAGCTGATCAGCAGCGGCGCCCGCATCCGCCTGCCGAGCCAGCTCGTCGACGTGTCGATTTCGGCAAAATCGGTTTCCGGCAAGGCGAGATGGCGAAACCGGTATCGCTCGAAGCCGTTTCCTCCGGTCTTGCTGCCGACGTCCTCCTCCAAACAAATCCGAATATGCTCGGTTTTTCGCCTCTCCGTGCTCATGAGCGTCCCCCTGTTACAGCCCGTCGAATTCTAGTTCTCGTCCTTCCTACTTTTACTATAAGGCAATTCTACCCCTATTACAAAAAAAACGATCGCTCCGCCAATGGCCAACAGGCAAGAAGACGCGACGGCGTATTCCGCCGCGGTTCGCAAAACGGCGCTGTCGCAGAAAAAAAGACTTTCCCGTCATCCCCGGGGAAAGTCTCGTGTATCGCCTATTCGACTACGTCGTACACGACCGGAACCGGCTCCGGCTGATCGCTTCCGATCGTATAAGCGGCCAGCAGCCGCTCCGTAATGTCCCGGTTGTTTTCCCGGTTGCTGTGAAGGACGGCGATCGTTTCGCCGAACGAAACGCGGTCGCCGACTTTTTTGCGCAGCGAAACGCCGACGGCGTAGTCGATCGCGTCCTCCTTCTTCGCCCGGCCGGCGCCGAGCAGCATCGCCGCGACGCCGACCGCTTCGGCGTCGATCGCCTGCACGAAGCCTTCGTGCTCCGCGCGCACCGCCAAGCGATACGCCGCTTGCGGCAGCAATGCCGGATCGTCGACGATCGCCGGATCGCCGCCTTGCGCCTCGACGAACTTGCGGAACGTCTCGAGCGCCCGCCCGGCGCCCAGCAGCTCCTCCAGCCCCTGCCGTGCGGCGGCGAAGTCCGGATACGCGCCGCCGGCTATCGCCATATAGGCGGCCAGCGTCAAACAAATGTCGCGCAGCCTGGCGTCGCCGCCGCCCCGAAGCGTCTCGATCGCCTCCGCGACCTCGAGCGCGTTGCCGACCTCGGTACCGAGCGGCTCGTTCATGTCGGACAGCACCGCGATCGTTCTCCGCTTCAAGCTTTTGCCGATCGATACCATCGTCGACGCCAGCTCTCTCGCCTCTTCGAGCGATTTCATGAACGCTCCCGAGCCGACCTTGACGTCGAGCACGATCGCATCGGCGCCGGAGGCGATTTTTTTGCTCATAATCGACGAAGCGATCAGCGGAATCGAGTTCACCGTCGCCGTCACGTCGCGCAGCGCGTACAGCTTCTTGTCCGCCGGCGCCAAATTGCCGCTTTGCCCGACGAGCGCCATTTTGTTCTCGTTCACGTTGCGCACGAACTGATCGTTCGGCAGCTCGATCCGAAAGCCGCGAATCGATTCGAGCTTGTCGACGGTGCCGCCCGTATGGCCGAGTCCGCGCCCGGACATTTTGGCGACCGGAACGCCCGCGGCGGCCACCAGCGGCACGACGATCAGACTCGTTTTGTCGCCGACGCCGCCCGTCGAATGCTTGTCGACTTTCGTGCCCCGGATGGCGGCCAAGCTGACGACATCGCCGGACGACGCCATCGCCATCGTCAAATCGGCGATTTCCTCCTCGTCCATGCCGCGGAAAAAGACGGCCATCGCGAAGGCGGACATTTGATAGTCCGGGATGTCGCCGCGCGTAAAGCCTTGTACGATAAAATACAGCTGCTCCCGCGTCAGCCGTCCGCCGTCGCGTTTATGCTGTATGAGATCGACCATTCTCATGCCCGCTGCCTCCTCGTTCCTCGATCCGGCCGGCGAACCGCCGCGCCGATTGTGCTTCCGTTACCGGCCGACCTCCCGGACGAACGATTTGACGAGGGCGGCGAATTTCGGCTTCGTCCGGTTCGCCACCTCCATCACCTGCTCGTGGGTGAGCGGCTCCAGCTCTTCGCCGATCGCCATGTCGGTAATGCACGAAATGCCGAGCACGTCGATGCCGCAATGGCGCGCCGCGATCGTTTCGGCGACGGTCGACATGCCGACCGCGTCTCCTCCGAGTCTGGCGAGCATGCCAAGCTCGGCCGGGGTCATGTACGACGGGCCGCTAATGCCGCAGTATACCCCTTCCTGCAGCTCCAGCGAATCGCCGTCGTCGCCGCGAATTTGGCTCGAGATGCGGTGCGCCAGCTCGCGGTACGCTTTGTTGTACGCCTCCGACATGTCCGGGAAGCGCGGACCGAGCTCCGCGAAATTTTTGCCGATCAGCGGATGATCGCCCGTCATGTTGATATGATCGCAAATGAGCATCAAATCTCCCGGCCGGAACGCGCGGTTCATGCCGCCCGCCGCGTTCGTCAGAACGATCGTGCGAACGCCGAGCTTATGCATGACGTATATCGGGGCTACCACCTTGCGCATCGGGTACCCTTCGTAATAATGAAAACGGCCTTGCATGACGATCACCGTTTTGCCTTCCAGCTTGCCGACGACAAACCGTCCGGCATGGCCTTCCACGGTCGAAACCGGAAAATGGGGGACGTCGCCGAAGTCGATGACCGCCGCGTCCTCCACCTCCTCGGCCAAATCCCCGAGTCCGGAGCCGAGCACGAGCCCTATGGCAGGAAGCCGATCACCAATGCGACCGCGGATATAGCCGGCCGCTTGATTGATTTGTTCCACATAAGACAGTTCCATGAAAGTATAACCTCCCGGGCCATGATAAAAACATGATAATCGAATCGATAAATAAGGCCGGCTCGGGCGATAACGCCGCGAGCGCAATCCGTTACAGCTTCGGGATAATCGCGGCGACGAGGCCGAGGAACCGTTCCTTGACCCGGTTCGCCGTATCCATCACTTCGGCGTGCGACAAATGCTGCTCCAGCATGCCGGCGGCCATGTTCGTTATGCACGAGATGCCCAAAACCTCGATGCCGGCATGCCGGGCGACGATCACTTCCGGCACCGTCGACATCCCGACCGCGTCCGCCCCGATCGTCCGCAGCATGCGAATTTCCGCGGGCGTTTCGTAGCTCGGACCGAGCAGGCCGGCGTACACCCCTTCCCGCAGCTCCAGCCCGAGCTCCGCCGCCGTCTCGGTCGCGATCGTACGCAGCCTCGCGCTGTACGCCTCGGACATGTCGGGGAAACGGACGCCCAGGGCGTTCTCGTTCGGGCCGATCAGCGGATTGCGGAACATGAAATTGATATGGTCGCGAATCAGCATGAGCTGGCCCGGCTCGAAGGCGGCGTTAATGCCGCCGGCCGCGTTCGTGACGAGCAGCGACCGCACGCCGAGCGCCTTCATGACGCGCACCGGAAACGATACGGACGCCACGTCGTAGCCTTCGTACAGATGAAAGCGTCCCTTCATCAATACCGTTTTTTTGCCCCCGATCGTGCCCACGAGCAGCTCGCCGGCGTGTCCTTCGACCGTGGACACCGGAAAATGCGGTATTTCCTCGTAATGGATGACCGTCACGTCTTCCATCGCGTCCGCAAGAACACCCAGCCCCGAGCCCAATATGAGCCCGACTTCGGGCGAATACGGAATTTCTTCCTCGATAAACCGAACAGCTTCCATGACGCGCTGTTCCGTCGACCGTTCGCGCATAGAGCCACCTCCCGATCCGATCTTCGTTTATGTACTTTCCGGCGGCCCGCTAGACGAGCTCGGCCAAAAAACTCGCGCCGTGCTCGGGCGCGGGCAGTCCGAAATTGTCCGCCACGGTCGCCCCCAGGTCCGCGAACGTCGCGCGTACGCCGAGCGAACGCGGCGACTTGAGAACCGGGCTCCAGACGAGGAGCGGCACGTATTCCCGGGTATGGTCCGTTCCGGAATGCGTCGGGTCGTTGCCGTGATCGGCCGTGATGACGAGCAGATCGTCCTCGCCGATGCGCGACATCAATTCGGGCAGCCTGGCGTCGAAAGCCATCAGCGCCCGCGCGTAGCCCTCGGGATCGCGCCGATGGCCGTACAGCGAATCGAAATCGACGAGATTCGTAAACGCCATGCCGCGGAACGGCCGCCCGAGCGTACGGATCGTTTCTTCGATGCCGTGCTCGTTGCTTTTCGTCGGAACGGCCGACGTGACGCCTTCCCCGGAATATATATCGTTAATTTTGCCGATCGCGATGCAGTCGAAGCCGGCGTCCTTCAGCCGGTTCATGACCGTCGGGGCCGGCGGCTTGACGGCGTAATCGTGGCGGTTCGGCGTCCGCGCGAATTCGCCGGGCTTGCCGACGTATGGGCGGGCGATGATACGGCCGACCGCATATTCGCCGAGCGTCAGCTCTCTGGCGATGCGGCACGCCCGATACAGCTCCTCGAGCGGGATTACGTCCTCGTGGGCGGCGATTTGAAAGACGCTGTCGGCCGACGTGTAGACGATCCACGCCCCGGTCCGCATCTGCTCCTCGCCGAGCTCATCCAAGATGGCCGTGCCCGACGCCGGCTTGTTGCCGATCGCTTTGCGTCCGGTCGCCTCTTCGAACTTGCGGATGAGCGGCTCCGGAAACCCTTCCGGATACGTCCGGAACGGAATCGTTACGCGAAGCCCCATCAGCTCCCAGTGCCCGGTCATCGTATCTTTGCCGACGGAAACCTCCGTCATTTTCCCGTAATACGCCTCCGGCACCGCGACCGGACCGATGCGCGGCAGCGGGGCGATGTTGCCGAGCCCCAGCTTCTCCATGTTCGGTACGGCGAAGCCGGGGACCGTCTCGGCGATATGGCCGAGCGTATGGGCGCCCGCGTCGCCGAACCGGCCGGCGTCCGGAGCCTCCCCGATGCCGACGCTGTCCAATACGATCAAGGCGATGCGCTTGAATGCCAAGTCAATCTTCCTCCATCCTGTCGTCGTATCGATACGCATGAAACGGTTTCACATATTATCTCACGATGCCGAATCGAATGCAAAACAGCGCTCCCCGCACACGACGCCGGTCTTCGAAGACGTCGCCGGGCATTGAAAAAAAGCTCCGCGGACGGCGCGAAGCTTTCGGTCGAGCGGTAAAACGGAACGGACCGCCCGCAAGCGGGCCGGTCCGTTTCAAGTCATATTCGCGTTCGCGCGCGGATGCGTGCGATCGTATATTTCTTTCATTCTCGTTTTCGTTACGTGAGTGTATACTTGCGTCGTCGAAATGTCGGCATGTCCGAGCATTTCCTGCACGGCCCGCAAATCGGCGCCGTTTTCCAGCAAATGCGTGGCGAACGAATGGCGCAGCGTATGCGGCGTAATTTCTTTGTCGATGCCGGCGTCCCGGGCGCACCGTTTGATAATTTTCCAGAAGCCTTGCCGCGTCAGCCGGGTGCCGAGATGGTTGATGAACAGTGCTTCCTCCGACTTGTCCTGGCGAAGCAGGCCGGGGCGAACCGATTCGGTGTAGTGGCCGAGACAGGCGGCGGCGATGCGTCCGAGCGGAATGATCCGCTCCTTGGAGCCTTTGCCCGTGCAGTGAATGTAGCCCATCCCGACGTTGACGTCGCCTACGTTGAGCGAAATGAGCTCGGACACGCGAATGCCGGTCGCATACAGCAGCTCCAGCATCGCCTTGTCGCGCAAGCCCGAAGGGCTCGACGTTTCGCCGGCCGCAAGCAGCCGTTCGACCTCCTCGACCGACAGCACCTTGGGCAGCCGCTTTTCCAGCTTCGGCGTCTCCATATGAAGCGACGGGTCTTGCGGCATAATGTCCTGCTTCACCAAAAACTGGAATAAAGCGCGAATCGAAACGATATTCCGCGATACGGTGGCGGGCGCCCTCCCGAGCCGCTTCAGCTCGTGCAAATATTGCGCGATATGGAGCTTGCCCGTCTCGAGAAACGACTGCACGCCCAGCTTGCCGATAAAATCGATAAATTGGTTCAAGTCGCGTTCATACGACTCGAGCGTATTGCGTGCGAGCCCCCGTTCGACGGTGAGGTAATGGATAAAGCTTTGGAGATGTCTCTTCATCGCTACAAGTCGTTCCCCCAGTATGTCGTTCCTTTTGTTCATGAACTATTCCACATGGAAGGACCGTTTTCCTGCTCCGAATCGAACAAAAGTTTGCGTCGCCCGTCATTCGCCGTATTTATAAAAATGAATCAGCCGCTCGTAGGCCGTCCTCGGCTCCAGCGCCGCATCCTGCTCCCGGAACGCCTTCACCGCCTTGCCGATCGGCTCCTTGTACCGGCCGGCCGGCTCGATCCAGCCCCCGATCAATCGGATCAGCTCGTACAGCACGACGGTCAACACGATAAAGGCGGCGATATATTTCGCGCGAATCCACCATTTTCTGAACCCGAAGATGAGCATGGCTTGTCCTCCGCAACGTTCAAGGTACGTGCTCCTATAGTTACGGTATGTGCGATCGGCCGGGGTTATGATACTTCCCCGAAAAACGCCAAAATCCCCGGACGCGCACGGATAGCGGCCGGGGATCGTAATCGCCTCGGTTACTCCGATTCCGGAGACGGCTCCTTGTCTTTGCAGCGGTGGCAAATGCCCTGAAAGTCGAGCCTGTGGTCGAGCACTTTGAAATTGTATTCTTTCTCCAGCCGTTCCTCGAGCGGCGTCAGCCAATCCTCCATAATCTCGTCGACCGCGCCGCATTGCACGCAGATCAGATGATGATGGTGGTGATGCGTGCTGTCGCTTCGCAAGTCGTAGCGGGCTACGCCGTCGCCGAAATTCATTTTTTCCACGACGTGCAGTTCGCTCAACAGCTCGAGTGTCCGGTACACGGTCGCGAGTCCGATCTCGGGCGCCTTATCTTTCACAAGCATGAAGACGTCTTCCGCGCTCAGGTGGTCTTCTTCGTTTTCTAGCAATACGCGTACGGTCGCTTCGCGCTGGGGTGTCAGCTTGTAGCCTTTGGACTGCAGTTGCTGCTTGATTTTCTCGATACGCGCTTCCATGTTCCTCCCCCTCCCGAGCACAATCGCGCGTTGCACGTAACAACCGGATTCCCGCCGATACGTCGGAAATCGCCGCCATTTTCATTATAGGGGGAGCGAGAAAACAAGTCAAACTTTTTAGAATCATTTTAAACGGCTACTTGTTTTTGCTTTTATATTCCTGAATTTTTTTCAGCGACTCCTCTTCGGCGGCGCGCAGCGCGGAGTTCAAATCCATTTTGTCCAGGGCGATGTTGTTGCCGGCCGATACGTACTGGTTCACCAAATCGGCGTCGTACGGAGCCTTCGGCGGAATCGGCGCGAACTTGTTGTAGAAAATCGCGTTCCAGTTCCGGTCCTTGTACGGCGAATCTTTGCCGAGCTCCTTTTTCACCGCTTCGTTGTTCAGCACCGGCATGATGCCTTTGCGCGCCATCTCCGTCTGGAACTCGTCGGATATCATATATTTCAGCACTTCCATCGTCGCCTCTTTGTTGCGCGCCATGTTCGTCATGCCGAAATAAGCCGGATACGACTGCGAGCCGACCCCTTTCTCCACCGTCGGGAACGAGACGATATCCCAATTCAGCGACTTGAGCTCCTGCTCCCAGACGTAGATCAGGCTGGACAAATAGCCGAACATGCCGACGCTTTGATCTTTGACGAACATATTGATGTCGGGGATTTTGTTTATTTTTTTGATCCCGTCCAAATAGCCGGGCACGCGCATCGGGTCCAAATAGTACGTCTGATAAAACTTTTTCCAACGGTCGTCCTTGTTGATCGTCGGCGTATCGGTGTTCAAATCGGCGTCGGGAATGGCCATCGGGTTCATCCGGATCGTATGGGCCGGCGAATGGGTGAAGCCGAAATATTGCGTGCCGCCTTCGATGCGGGTCAGCTTCTTCGACATCTCGACCATCTCTTCCCACGCAATGCCGTCCTTCGGATAGGCGACGCCGAACTTGTCGAACAGCGATTTATTGTAATACAGCACAAGATTGCTCGTAAAAACGGGCAGGCCGTACAGCTTGCCGCCGGAAGCTTGCTTGACTGCGTCGACGACGGTCGGGTCGAGACGGCTCAAGTCGATTTTATGCGACTTGATCAGCTCGCTCATGTCGTACTGAATGCCGGCCGGGAAAGCGTTCGCTTCAAAGTTGCCGATCGATTGGAAAAAAATGTCGAACTTCGTGCCGTTTGCGATCAAATCCTGCAACTGCGTGCCCGTTCCCGTCCGCTGAATATACTTGATCGTCCAGTTCGGAAACTTTTTGCGGAGCGCGTTGCCGAACCGGTAATCGAAGCTTTCGACCGGGTCGCCGTTGTTCGAATAAAAGACGATTTCCGCCGGCTCCTTCGTGATGTCTTTGGCCGGGGCCGCTTGTTCCCCCGAATCCGCCGTTTTCCCGCAGCCGGCGATCAGTCCCGCCGCGAGCAGCGATGCGATGACGGCCGTCGCTCGTTTGTTTGCCATTCCAAATCCCCCTCCAGCATTTTGGTCCGTAAGACGCTCGGAAAAGAAACCGATTACTATACAAGTAGAGGCATGAACTCGGCAGCGGACTCGACCTTTGAACAACAAGTAAGCCCTTACAAAACGATGTGCCGGTCGGGGTCGTCTTCGGTCGCCGGGTTTCTTCCCATCCTCATCATAATTTCATTGCAACGAAATGTAAAGTTATTTTTTTCGCAATTCGTTTGCAACTTTTGCAATTATTACATTTTTCCGCAACTTTTTATTTTTTTCGCCTCGTGTTATGATGAATGTAGAAGTTGGATTGCCAAAGAACCAAGAAAACGAGGACGCATACCCATGACGACGTTGCACGATATCGCCAAAGCGGCCGGCGTTACGACCGCCACCGTTTCCAGGGCGCTGAATAACGAACCGGGAGTCAAGGAACAGACGCGCAACAAAATAACCGCCATCGCCAAACAAATGAACTATTCGTTCGGCAAGGCGGCCAAACAGCCCGGAGCGAAGCCCGGCAGCATCGGGGTCATCTGGAGCCCGCCCGTCGGCCTGTTTTTCAACCATTTGTGCAACGAGCTGCAGCGGCTCGCATCGCTGCGCGGCCAGTACGTTCTCGTCTCGTTCGAGCCGCCGGCGGAAGCGATGCGCCATCTGAACGACCATCTGGTCGAAAAAATCGTCTTCTGGTGCGGCACGGGCTGGATGCCGAGCCTCGAATTTTTGCAGGCCAGGCAGCAGTTTCGGGGCGAAATGGTCGTCATCGGCGGGGGCCGTCTGGAGGAAGCGCACCGGCTCGCGGTAGACCGGACGGACGCGGTGATGAAGGCGGTCCGGCATTTGGCGGAGCTCGGGCACGAGCGAATCGCTTTCGTCGGAGCGACGACGGAGAAGCTGACCGGATACACGCTCGGGCTGCTCGAAAACAAGCTGGCGTACGATCCCGAATTTTTCATTCAGGCGGACCGTTTTGAGCTGCCCGAGCAGCAAATCGCCAGAGTGCTGAACAAAGACAATCCGGCCCGGGCGACCGCCGTCATCGTGGACAGCCACGGCATCCTGTTCCCGTTCATCCAGACGATCCGCAAGCTGCGGCTGCGCGTTCCCGACGACTTCTCGCTCGTCGTGTACGAAAGCTTGCCCGAGATGGAGCAGCTGCTGGACGTTCCGATCACGTCGGTCGGCCCGAGCTACAAGGAGCTTGCCGAACGGTCGATCCGGGTCCTGCTGGGCGAGGAGCCGGGCGCAGCGGAAGGCGAATGGCACGACGGGACCGTGCCGTGCGAATTGACGGTCCGGCAGTCGACCGCCGCCGTATCCGGCTGAAGCCGTTTGCCGGGCGGCGGCCCGCCCGTCACCCCAGCTGCGCGACAAGCATCGGCGCGACCCACTTGATCATGACCGGAGACAAATACGCCTCGAACAGCGCCACGCCGAACAGCAGCACCGCCATCCCCGCCGCCGTCGTCGTATACTGGACGAAGGTGGGGTAAAGCGCTCCGCGCTTTTGCAGGAACCGGTTTTTGACGATATACATCGAGAAGGCGCACGCTCCGACGCTGCACATGACCAGCGCGGGAATGACGATCAGGTTTTGCGGCGCGATCGAGACGAAGGCGAGCAGCATCCCTTTCCACGACAGCTGGTGGGTCAAATAGCCGACGGAAAAGCCGATCAGGACGCCCTTCAAAAAATCGAGTATGAAAATCAAAGGAAGCCCGACGACGGATAAGCCGAGCACCCAGATCAGTCCGATCCATTTCAGATGAAGCGCGAACGAGTCCCACAGTGTTCCCTGTCCCCCGAATTCGCTCCCCTGATTGACGATTTGCACGAAGCTGTTGACATGCCTCGCCATCTCTTCCTTTTGGCCGGGCGACAGCGCGTTCACCATCAGCGCCCCGAAGACGACGCCCATGACGAACAGCACCGAGACGAACAAATAGAGCGGCAAATGGTCCTTCATATACAGGCGCATCTCTAGCTTCCGATTCATGCTCGTTTCCTCCCCTTGTCCTACTGCTCCAAGTATATGAACCGGCGAAGGAAACTATGACTTCGACTCTACCATCGGTTCGTCCGCATTTCCGGCATAGACCGGGACGAACGTTCTACGCTTTGGACACTTTGCCGTACCGCCCTCCGCCTCCGACCTCGAAAGCGAGCGCTCCGTCGCGCGCGCGCAAGATGTAGCCCGCCACATCCGCCCCGGCCGTCTCGCGGATTTCCGATTCGGGCGCCCGATGAAGGATGTTCATTTCCGTGCCGAATCGTTCCAGCAGCCGCTCCAGCTTTTTGCGCCCGAGCCCCGGAATGAATTCGAGCGGCACTTGAAAATGGTACGGCGGACGATGCTCCGCCACCTGCGCCGCGTCCCGGTCGGCGATCGCCATGATGCGGTCCATCACGCCGCGGACGATTTTCGTACCGCCGCAATACAAGCAGCGCCGAACGGTCGTTTCCGCGTCGTCCATAACCGATCCGCAGCCGTCGCAGTACGTCCGGTGATATTTGCCGAGCCGCGGATTGAGCCCGTAATTGGCGGCCACCCGGCGGCCACGCTCGCGCCCGAGCGCCAGCTTCAGCTCGCGGAAGCTCGGCTCCGCCATCTCCATCCGGTTATATTCCCTGCCGATTTTGCCGAGCGAATGCGCGTCCGAATTCGTCACGAACGAATACCGGTCGAGCTCCGACAAGCAGCTCGCCATTTCCGTATCCGCCGACAAGCCGAGCTCCACGGCCGCCACCCGGTCCGGATCGAGCATCCGTTCGAGCCGGTCCGTTCCGCTGCCGTACAAGCTTTTGTACGGCGTGAAAATATGGGCGGGAACGAGCATTCCGCCGCGGCCGACCGTTTGTTCCTGCAGCTCGCGCGCGGGAACGTAAATACGCTGGGAGCTGAGCGTCACGTTTTTCATATGCGGCTTCATCCATTCGGTAAAGTCCCGCATCGCCGCGAACGTCGGCAAAAACGCCAGCAGATGGGCCGGCCCCATCCCCGGATCCCTTACTTCGATTTCGCTGCCGAGCATGACCGTCGTCCGGTTGTACCGAATGCCGCCGCCCTCCTGCTCGACCATTTCCCCGTTATCCAAATAATGCGCGATTTCGTCCTGCACGACCGGCGAATGGCAGTCGATAATGCCGATGACCTCGATCCCTTTCCGCTCCGACGCTTCCTTCGCGATATTGTAAAACGTCAAATCGCGGCTGCCGCTTATTTTGACCGGATCGCCTTTCTCCGTTCGCCCGATATGGATATGCAGGTCGACGAAATAGCTGTTCATAGCGTATACGAACCGGTCAGCCGGTAAAGCTGCCACGCGTAGACGGCGGCAATCGTCTTGGCGTCGCTGATCCGCCCTTCGGCGATATAGCGTTTGGCCGTTTCCAGCGTAATCGCCTCGCAATCGAGAAACTCGTCTTCGTCCGGACTCGCTTCCCCCTTCGTGAGCTTGTCGGCGACGTATAAATGAAGCAGCTCGTCGGCAAAGCCCGGCGACGTGTAAAAGGAGGCGATCGGCCGCACCTCGTCGCAGACGTAGCCGGTTTCCTCCTTCAATTCGCGCTTGGCCGCTTCTTCGAGAGGTTCGCCGGGCTCCAGCTTGCCCGCCGGAATTTCCACCTGGCTCCGTCCGAGCGCTTTCCGGTACTGCTCGACGACGATCATCGTATCGCCGAGAAGGGCGAGCACGGCTACGGCTCCCGGATGCTTCACGATCTCCCGCGTCGCCGTTTGCCCGTTCGGCAGCCTGACGTGGTCGATTTGCAGCGAGATGACTTTTCCGTGGAATATCGGTTCCGTTTTGATCGTCACTTCTTCGTACTTCGAATGGCTCAAAGCTATCGGCCCCTTCTTTCGTTTCGATTCTGTTCGTTTATCGGACGCGGCGGTCATAGCTTGTCCGCCTCGCGCATACAAACTAGTATAGCAAACTTTCAATCGAAAGCAGAGGGCGGGATCGCGATGAAAAGCTACGTAACGGAGAAGCAATTGCGGATGGTCGGCAAAGGATGGGAAATCCGCGAGCGGCTGCGGCAGTGGGGCGCCGCGGAAGGAAGCGGCCAGGCCGAGCTGGCCGCCCTGCTCGCGAAGCTTACTCAAAGTCCGGAACGCGGGAAGACGCAAAATGAGCGGCTGCGCAAACCGCCGTATAATAGGCCGGATCGTCGCGTAATCCCCTTCCCATCGTCGTAACGGGAAGCGGATAGGCGCTTAACCGGAGCTCCGCTTCCGCCTGCGTCACGCCGGCGACGCGGACGATTTCGTGACGATCCGCGCAGCCCGACGACGCGAGCTGCTCCCGAACCAAGCGCTCGTTTTCGTCGCCGAGGCCGTCCGGGAGCGGGATGATCGCGCAGGCAAGCGTCAGCTTGCCCATCGTTTCCAGCAAATGGTGACTGACGCCGCGATGCCGCTCGCGGCGATCGGCGAAGCTGATCCGCGGAATGACGATCGGCACGCCGGCGAGCGCATGGACGGCATGGACGAGCTCCGCCATTTCCGTCGCCGTATGGCCGAGCGGCGTACCGGTTCCGACGATGCCCGGCCCCATGACCGCGATGGCGATGTGGGCCCGCTGCACGTGGCGGGCGGCCAGAAGCGCCGTATATTTGTTCACCGCTTCCAGATCGCCGCCGTACGCGTGGCCGTACGTAACCGTTCCGGTCAGCCAGCCCCCGCTTCTCAGCTCGGCCGCGTGTTTGCTGAACGCGAGCGGCAGCGCCCCGCCGTCCGTCATAATATACGTCACGCGGCTTGCCGGATTCTCTCCGCGTATCCAGGCGGCGGCGATCGGCAGCATGCTGTGGAGCTCGCCGATGAGCACCGGCATCCCTTGCAGCGTTCCGGGCTGTGCGAACGAAGCGTGATGCGGGCTCGCTTCTTCTTCGACCGCCAGCACGGCGCGCTGCTCCGGCGTAAAGCGCAGCTTGACGATATGCCCCGGTCGGCCCGGGGAGGCGCGGCGGATGCCGCCGCTGACGCCCAATCCGTCATCGCCCTCCGCTCTCCAAACGTCGTGCACGATGGATTGCGCGCCGCCGAGTCCGAGCCGATCCGCGGTTACGTTGACGGTAACGCGATCGCCGACGCGCAGACGCGGCCGTTCGTCCGTATAGTGGATCGCCGCGCGCTTGCCCCCGTCTTCCTCCATCAATTCGATCCGCTGCACGGCTTCGCCTTCCTCGACGATGCCGACAACCGTCCCTTTTGTCCATATGATCATGTCTTCCTCCATACGCGGCCAGCGCAAGGGTGATAATGGAAGCATATGGAATAAAACGGCGTTTTATGAATGCCGAATAAACCGTTTGCAACATTTTATAATCGCGAAATCGTTCGCTTTTTCCGCCGCCCTCGCGGGGACTTCGGACTTGCTCGTTTTACTCCCGGAACAAGCGTTGCGGAACGAGGCCTGACCGGACGGTATATCCTACCGCTGCAGACGGAACGGACGCGGCCGCAAGCTTTCGGCCCGTCATCGCGCCATCGCTCCTTTAAAGGATTCGCAGGAACATTTCCGCATTCATGGCCTTCGCCGTTTCCACAGCCGCACGACGGTTCGCATCGATTCATTGTCCGGCATCCACAGACGCGTCTGCCGCGGAATCGGAGCCGCCTCCAGCAAATCGGCCCCCGCGTCGAGAACGGCGCCGACCGTTACCGTCTCGCGGAGCAGCAGCTCCCACCGTTCGATCGGTACGAACAGCAGCCCGGCCACGTCGTCGTCCGGATTGATGCGGGCTTCGTCCGCTTCTCCGATGTAAATGCCGAAATAGACGTACGGGCCGAACGGCAGTCCGGGCTTGTACGGCCGATCCGGGGTTTTGCTCGTTTGCCGCTGCAGCAAAAACGGCGCCGTTCGGTCCGTGCAGCGAATTCGCGATATTTCCCCGGTGTCGATATCGTGAAAATACGTTTCGCCGGACGATCGCAACCGGACGTTCCCGCTGCCCAGCTCTTCCTTCGCTTCGCGCAGCGCGCATTCGGCGATCGTTTCGCCGGGCTCCTGCCCACCGCCTACGCCGCCGATTCGCAGCACGTCCGATCCGAGCTCGGCCGGAATGCCGTCCGGATTCAAAGTGACCGCCACTTTGCCGTCCCGGACCCAGACGACACCCGCGCAGAACGGCTCGTTCGCGGTCCATGCTTCCACGTCGAGCGTACGCAAACGTTCCGTCATCGTTCATCCCCCTCCTTGTCCATCGTCGCGAATTGTTTTCCAGCTATTACTATAGCATACCGTCCTGTCCGGCAGGGAGCGGCGCAATTAACGGCACTCGGATTCGCAGTCATGGCTTCGTTTCAGCCGGCAACAAAAAAACGCCCGAATACGGGCGTTATCTGTCACATTATTCGTTTGCCGCTTCTTTCACGATGGCGACGACCAGCTCGGCGACCGCCTTCAGCTCGGAAATCGGCATCCGCTCCTCGGTCGTATGGATGTTTTCGTAACCGACCGCCAAATTGACGGTCGGAATGCCCATCCCGTTGAACATGTTGGCGTCGCTGCCGCCGCCGGTGTGGAAGGTGGACGGCTTGCGGCCGATCGACTCGAGCGCCTTCATGGCCAGCTTCACGACCGGAGCGGATTCGTCGTATTTGTAGGCCGGATAAATGATCTCGCTGACGAACTCCGCCTTCGCGCCCATCTCCTCGGCCGCCGATTCGCACGCCTGCCGCATCGCCTCCAGCTGGCGGTCCAGCTTCGACTGCTCGCGGCTTCTCGCTTCGGCCGCGATATCGACGCGCTCGCATACGATGTTGGTCGCGCCGCCGCCGGCGAAGCTGCCGATATTGGCCGTCGTTTCGAAGTCGATGCGGCCGAGCGGCATGCGGGATATCGCCTTGCTGGCCACCTGGATGGCGCTCACGCCGTCTTCCGGGTTGACCCCCGCGTGCGCCGACCGGCCTTTGATCGTAATTTGAATGCGCGCTTGCGTCGGAGCCGCGACCGCGATTTGCCCGACGCTGCCGTTCGAATCGAGCGCGTAGCCGTATTTCGCGGCGAGCTGCTTCGGCGGCTGCTTCGCCATCGCCCGGGACCCGAGCAGTCCCGATTCTTCGCCGGCCGTAATGACGAACAGCAGCTTGCCGTGCGGGATGCTCTGCTCCTTCAGCACGCGGATCGCTTCGACCATGGCGGCGATTCCCGCTTTGTCGTC
Source organism: Paenibacillus sp. GYB003 (assembly GCF_036577625.1). Classification (NCBI taxonomy): domain Bacteria; kingdom Bacillati; phylum Bacillota; class Bacilli; order Caryophanales; family Paenibacillaceae; genus Paenibacillus; species Paenibacillus sp. GYB003. Next base: position 365,247 of record NZ_JARBDC010000001.1, read on the forward strand.
GCTGCCGAGAATCGTCGTGCCGTCGCTGCGTATGTAGCCGTCGTCGCCGACCTGCGGCTTGATCCCTTTACCGGGCGTCACCGTATCCATGTGGCAGGTGAACAAGACGGTCGGGAGGTTCTCGTTGCCCGGCGTCGCCTCCAGCGTGCAAATCAGGTTGCCCGAGCCGTGTCCGGTTACCGCCGCCGTATCGTCCTCGAAGACGGTCAAACCGAGCTCGCCGAACAACGTTTTCAGCGCCTGACCGATTTGCTGCTCGTATTTCGTCTCGCTGTCGATCCGTACCAGCTGCAAAAACTGATCCACCAACCGATTTTGTTGAATCATCTTACTTTCCTCCCGGTCCTCGATTAAGGTACAATACAGGTATGTCCATTATCGGTCAAGAACTAACGTCGATTAAGGAGTGAGACTGTTGTTCAGCAAAAATTTCGTTAAAATCATGGTGTATTTGATGCTGTTCGCCATGCTTTCTTCCGTCGTCCTGTACTCCGTTTCCGTCTTCTTCAGTTAATTCCCGCCCGTCGCCCCGTCGGCTCGGAGCGAAGCGCGATCGCGATCGTCGCCCGATTTCCGGGGCGCCGCGTTTTCCGGTTGTCATCCCGCCGCGCATCGCTCCCCGCCGATCAATACAGCTTCGTATCCAAATTGTAGCTTTCCAAATTTTCTTTCACCCGCTGCAAAAACCGTCCGCAAATGACCCCGTCCAAAATGCGGTGGTCGAGCGACAAGCAAATATTCGCCATCGAACGGACCGCGATCATGTCGTTAATGACGACCGGACGCTTTACGATCTGTTCGAACGTCAGGTTGACCGCCTGCGGGTAATTGATGATCGGATACGACAAAATGGAACCGAACGAACCGGTATTGTTGACCGTAATCGTGCCGCCCTGCACGTCGTCCAGCTTCAGCTTGCCCGAACGCGCTTTGCGCGACAGCTCGTCGATTTCCCTCGCGAGACCGGCGATATTTTTTTGGTCGGCTTTTTTGATGACCGGCGTAATGACCGAATCTTCCGTTCCGACCGACAACGATATGTTGATGTCCCGCTTGATGATGATTTTGTCGACCGCCCAAACCGAGTTCATGATCGGGTAGTCTTTGATCGCGTTGACGACCGCCTTCAGCATGAAGGCGAGGTACGTCAGGTTGACGCCTTCCTTCCTGATAAACTCGTCCTTGAGCTTGTTGCGGAGCAGCACGAGATTCGTGACGTCGACCTCGATCATCGTCCACGCGTGCGGAATTTCCGCGACGCTTTGGCGCATCCGGGTCGCGATCGTGTTGCGGATCGGCGTGACGTCGATGATCGTCTCGCCGCGCCCGTCGTCTTTGCCGCTTTCCACTTCGATTTTCGGAATCGGCGGCTCCTCGGACAAATGCAGCCCCGTCGAACGGACCGGAACCTTCGGCACTTCGGGCGAAACGGGAACCGCGGGAACCGGGGGCGCCGCCGCAGGAGCCGGCTTCTCGGCACCGTACGCCTGCCCGCCGCCGGACGCGCCCTGCTCGATCGCCCGCAGCACGTCTTTGCGCGTAATGCGTCCGCCGAGTCCGGTGCCGCGAATCGACTGCAGCCGGACGCCGTGCTCGGCGGCGAGCTGCTGAACGGCCGGCGAATACCGGCCCCGCATGCTTTCGCCGGCCGGCTGCTCCCCTGCGTCGTGCCTTGCCGCAGCCGTCGGCGCGTTCGAAGCCTCCGACGCCGAAGTCGGCGCTTCGCCGCTATCCGCGCCCGCTTCCAAAATGACGGCAACCGCTCCGCCTACCGGCACCGTCTCGCCTTCCTCGGCGAGCAGTTCGAGCAGCGTCCCTTCCACGGTCGACGGAAGCTCCGCGTTCACTTTCTCCGTAATGAGCTCGCATATCGGTTCGTACTGCTCCACGTAATCGCCCGGCTTTTTCAGCCATTTGCTGATCGTCGCCGACACGAGCGACTCCGCAAGCTGGGGAATGACGATTTCGGTGCCTTGCGCCTTCGTACCTTTCATGGACGCTAACCTCCCGGGGGAAAAATGCTCGCGGCGCCTTGCCGCTTCGAGCCGTCAGCCTTGCGCCCGCGGGCCGAAAAGCCGCATCGGACGCAAGGCTGACGCCGTCGTATGCCTGACGTTAATACAACGCGAGATTCCGCATCGCTTCCTTGACTTTATCTTTATTGAGCATGTAGTGCTTTTCCAGCACCGGGCTGATCGGCATCGCCGGCACGTCCGCGCTGCACAGCCGCATGATCGGGGCGTCCAGATCGTACAGCAGCTCCTCCGCGATAATCGCGGACACTTCCGCGCCGACGCCTCCCGTTTTGTTGTCCTCGTGAATGATAAGCACTTTGCCCGTCTTGGCCGTCGACTCCAAAATCGCTTCGCGGTCGAGCGGCTGGATCGAGCGCAAGTCGAGCACGAGCGAGCTGATGTTTTCCTTGGCCAGCTCGGCGGCCGCTTCCAGCGCGAAATGGACCGGCAGCCCGTACGTGATGACCGTAATGTCGTCGCCGTCGCGCTTGACGTCCGCTTTGCCGATCGGAACGACGTAATCGCCCTCGGGCACTTCGCCTTCCGCTAGCTGGTAACATTTTTTATGCTCGAAGTATAATACCGGGTCCGGGTCGCGAATCGCCGCCTTCAGCAAGCCTTTCGCATCGTACGGCGTCGACGGAAACACGATCTTCAGTCCGGGCGTTCCGAAAAAGATCGCTTCCGTGCATTGGGAGTGGTACAGCCCGCCGAAAATGCCGCCGCCGATCGGCGCGCGGATGACGACGGGACAGCCCCAATCGTTGTTGGAACGGTAGCGGATTTTCGCCGCTTCGCTAATAATTTGATTCGTCGCGGGAAGCATGAAGTCGGCGTACTGCATTTCCGCGATCGGACGCATGCCGTACATGGCCGCCCCGATCGCGACGCCGGCGATCGCCGATTCGGCCAGCGGCGTGTCGAGCACGCGCAGCTCCCCGAACTGGTCGATCAGCCCTTTCGTCGCCGTGAACACGCCTCCCTTGTAGCCGACGTCTTCGCCGAGCACGAACACGTTGTCGTCCCGCTCCATTTCCTCCCGCATCGCTTCGCGGATCGCGGTCAAATAGTTGATGACAGGCATCGGTCACTGCCCCTCCTCTTCGGCGTACACGTAGCGGTACAAATCTTGCGGGTCCTGGAACGGAGCCTTCTCGCCGTATTCGGTCGCTTCCTTGATTTCGGCGTTCAGCCGCTCGTGCAGCTTCGCGTCCTCCGCCTCGCTCCAAATGCCGCATTCGATCAAATACGTTTTAAAGCGCGGAATCGCGTCCTTGCCGCGATGCAGGTCGATCTCTTCCTTCGTCCGGTAGGCCAGGTCGTTGTCCGAAGTCGAATGCGGCGACAGCCGGTACGTCACGGCTTCGACCAGCGTCGGCCCTTCGCCGCGTATCGCCCGCTCGCGCGCTTCCTTGACGACGCGGAACACCTCCAGAATGTCGTTGCCGTCGACCTTCACGCCGGGGAAGCCGTAGCCGATGGCGCGGTCCGCGATCGAACCGGCGACCTGCCGGTGCAGCGGAACGGAAATCGCATATTGGTTGTTTTCGCACATGAAGATGACGGGCAGCTTATGAACGCCGGCGAAATTGCACCCTTCGTGAAAATCGCCCTGATTGCTCGAACCGTCGCCGAACGTGACGAACGCGGCTAGCGATTCGCCTTTGATTTTGGCCGCCAGCGCAATGCCTACCGCGTGCGGCAGCTGAGTCGTGACCGGAGACGAGCCGGTGACGATCCGCAGCTTTCGGTGCGAGAAGTGGCCCGGCATCTGCCTTCCTCCGCTGTTCGGATCGCCCGCTTTGGCGAACAGCGACAGCATCAGTTCCTTGGTCGTCATCCCGACCGACAAAACGAAGCCGTAGTCGCGGTAATACGGCAAAAAATAGTCGCGATCCCGGTCGAGCGCGAACGCCGCGCCGACTTGTGCCGCCTCCTGACCGATGCCGGAAACGTGAAAATTGATTTTGCCCGCCCGCTGAAGCAGCAGGGCGCGTTCGTCGTATTTCCTTGCGAGCAGCATGAATTTGTACATGTCGAGCGCCTGTTCGTCGTTAAGGCCAAGCTGCTTGTGCTTCGTCAATTGACCGATGGACATGGACTTCAGCCTCCTGGTCGGCCGAACGGATGCGTTTGACGCTCGCTCGCCGGAATCGTATTTCGAAAAAACCGTCTCGGTGATTTAGTATCTGGTCTTAATAGTTGCCTTTATAACTATATTATAATCGACTTTGCCGGCGATTACAATTTTTCCGTCCGCGCTCCGCGAAATTATAGGTTGACGGACAGCCCGTCCACCGCGAGCATCGCTTCCCCGAGCGCTTCGGACAGCGTCGGATGCGGATGAATCGCGCTCCCGGCTTCCCACGGCGTCGCGTCGAGCAGCTTCGCCAGCGCCGCTTCCGAGACGAGCTCGGTCGCATGAGGCCCGATGATATGGACGCCGAGCAAATCGTTCGTCCTCTTGTCGGCGACGACTTTGACGAACCCGTCGTTTTCCCCGTATACGAGCGCTTTGCCGAGCGGCTTGAACGAAAACTTCGCCGTTTTCGTCTCGAAGCCTTGCCGGACCGCTTCCTGCTCGGTCCAGCCGACCGAAGCGACCTCCGGCCGCGAATAGACGCAGCGCGGGATGAGATGGGCGGCGTGCGGCCGCGTTCCTTTCCCGGCGGCGTGCTCGGCGGCGGCGATCCCTTCGTGTCCGGCGGCGTGCGCGAGCTGAAGCCCGCCGATGACGTCGCCGACGGCGTAAATGTGCGGCTCGGTCGTCTGCAAAAACTCGTTCACTTGAACGATTCCGTTTTCGACGCGCACGTCCGTATTTTCCAATCCGATGCCGTCGACGTTCGCTTGGCGGCCGACCGAAACGAGCATCGCGGCCGCCTCCAGCCGCTCCGTTCCTTTGCCCGTTTCGACGTCGAGACGGACCCCGTCGGCGCTTTTTTCAATCGATTCGACGAGCAGCTTCGATCCGGTCAAGACGCGAATGCCGCGTTTTTTGAACAGCCGCTCCAGCTCGCGCGACACGTCTTCGTCCTCGGAAGGAAGGAGCCGCTTCTCGGCTTCGACGATCGTCACGTCCACGCCGAACTCGCCGAGCATCGTCGCCCATTCGACGCCGATGACGCCCCCTCCGACGATGACGATCGAGGCCGGCAAAGCTTCCATCGCGAGCGCGTGGTCGCTCGTCATGACGATTCGCCCGTCCGCCTCCAAGCCGGGGAGCATCCCCGGGCGCGAGCCCGTGGCGATAATGAGCTGCGAAGGAACGAGCGTTTCGCCGTCCCCGTTCTCGAACTCGACCGCCACCGAGCCGCTGCGGGGGGAAAAGATCGAAGGACCGATAATGCGCCCTTCTCCCCGGACGACGTCGATTCGATGCTTCGTCATCAAAAATTGCAGCCCTTTATGCAGCTGCTCGACGATGGCGGCTTTGCGCGCCTGTGCCTTGGCGAAATCGAACGAGATCGCCTCCGCCGTCACGCCGAATTCGTCCGCGCGCTTCATCGTCGCGTACACCTCGGCGCTGCGCAGCAGCGCCTTGCTCGGAATGCAGCCCTTGTGCAGACACGTCCCCCCGAGCTTGTCCCGCTCGACGATCGCGACTTTTTTTCCGAGCTGCGCCGCGCGGATCGCCGCGGAATAGCCGCCGATTCCGCCGCCCAGCACGACTATATCGTATGTAATGGACATAAGAACGCTCCTCCCGTAAATGCCGTTCGATTCGCCGCGCGCTTTCCCGGCCCGGCACTTGCTCCCGAAACCGCCCGAAGCGCGGCCCCTTCGAAAAACGATGCCTTTATTGTACCAAAACGAAATTAGACATCAAATACAAATCGAGATAAGATAATAGAATGAGATTTCCGTAAAGCGAGGGTCCGTGTTTCATGAAAGAAAAATTTCAGCGCTTCGTCGCCATTTTGCTGCTTATTATTCCCGGAGGCGCCGCCACTTACGGATTTTTGGCGATGAAGGACGCGTTTTTCGCCCAGTTCGGGCCGGAGGAAGACAACCCGCATATTTTGTGGGGCAAAATGATCGTCGGCTTCATCTTGTTCGTCGCCGGGGTCGCCTTCATCGGCGGATGGATCTTTTTCCGCGACCGCAAACGCAACTACGTCGCCCCGCGATTTCGGGCAAAAAAAAAGCGGTCCTAGACGCGACCGTACCGATCGAGCCATCGGACCCATTTATGCTTTTCGATCCACGCCGAAATCGAGCTCCGCTCGGCCGTGCGATGCATCGCGACCAGCACCGCCAGCGCCGTCGCCTGCAGCCCGATCGGAGCGGCCGCCGCGAACGAGCAGCCGAGCATGAAGCCGAGCAAATTCGACCCGCTGTCCCCGAGCATATGTTTGCCCCGCAAATCGCCGGGCATTAACGCGATGCCCGCGGCCGTCGCCGGCACCAGCCACGTACCGGCGGCGAGCGCCGGTTCGGCCGCCACGATCGGAACCGCCCCCGCCAGAAACCCTTTCCAGGCCCGTCCGGGCCGCACGTCGAGCAAATTGACGGCGTTCGCCGACAGGACGATCGTCAGCCAGTCGAACGCCGCCTCTCCCCACGACCGACTGCCGTGCCATACGACCCAAAGCGCCGCGACCGCAACGACTCCCGCCTTCACGATCCCCGTCGAAGGCGTGCGCGTCTGCCTCCACGCGCGCAGATGGCCGGCCATCCCTTTAACCGTCCGATCGCCGATGCAATCGTCGGTCCAGCCGGCGGCGAAGACGAGAACAAGCGCGGCCGCACTTTGTCCCAGCAGCGAACGGAATTCGGCGAACGTTCCGATTCCGAGTGCGGCGAGCAGTTCGACGATGCCGTAATGAACGACCGCCAACACAGCGACGACCGCTCCCGTACCGAACGGGATCACTTCCCCGGCATAGTTGGCCGCCGCCAGCCCGTGCGCGCGCAAAAAACGGCGTGCGACCGGCAATGCCGCGGCTCCGATCGCGGCAAGAACGAGCATCGACGGCACAGCCGCGACGGCGATCATGGAGCCGGCCTGACCCAGCGGGTCAGTATCGTCCTCGCGATGGCGGCCATCTGCGTGCCGCGATGCCAAAAGCCGGCGACCGTTTTGCCCGTTTCGCGATGGCGCAGCGGCAGCGGCACCTCGCATATGCGGTAGCCGAGACGGGCCGCGTCGATCGTTAGCCCGACCTCGATGCCGAAGCCGGAGGGCACGTCGCCGATGCTCCGCAGCAGCTCGCTGCGGACGGCCCGCTGGCCGGACAACGGCGCCTCCAGCCGCATGCCGGTCAGCCTGAAAATGCCGCTGACGGCAACCTTTTTCGCCAAGCCGAATCCGCCCCGCGCGGCCGGCAGCTCGAAGCGGGCGACGGCCATGTCGGCTTCGCCGCTGCGGACGGTGTCGACGAGACCCGACAAATACTCGGCGGAATAGTCGAGATCGGCGTCGGCGAACAGGACGATATCGCCTTTGGCGCGCAGCCAGCCGGACCGCATCGCCGCTCCTTTGCCGAGCCGGCGTTCATGTTCGATTACGACGGTCGCGAGCCTCGACGCTTCGTCCGCCGTTCGGTCGGTGCTGCCGTCGTCGACGACGATCAGCTCGCTCCACAGCGGACAGCCCGTCTTCCCCCGCATCCGGTGAAGCGCCTCCAGCGTCGCCCCGATCGTCCGCTCTTCGTTCCAGGCCGGAACGACTACCGATACGGATTCCATCGCAGCGCGCCTCCTTCCGCGAGCGCGGGCAGCGCCAACGTGCGCAGCGCATGCTTGCGCCGCAGCCACAGGCTCGCGCCCTTCGCGTCGACGAGCTTATGGCCGACCAGCATGCGCACGAGCAGCGTACTCGCCATGCCGGCACGCCCCTTTTCCAAAAAATCGACGGGATGGCTGTGCGAGCCTACGATGACGATTCGCGCCGCCTCCCGTTCGTAGGCGAGCCGCATCGCGATGTCTTCGCTTGTGCCGGGAGCGGCCACGATGTCGGAATACAAGCCGAGACTTCGGACCCGTTCCAGCCCGGGAGCCCGTCCGTCGACATACGCGTGAACGAGCAGCTGCGCGCCGCAGCGGAGCGTTTCGTCCGATACGCTGTCCATGTCGCCGATAATGAGATCCGGCCTGTACCCTTGCTCGGTCAACGCGTCCGCCCCACCGTCGACGCCGATCAAAACCGGCCTCGCATCGGCGATATACGGACGGAGCGCGGTCAAATCGTCCTTGTACCCGCTCCCTCTCGCGACGATGAGCACCTCGTTCGAACGGATCGGCTTGCGCAGCTCCGGCAGCGACAGCGGCCTGAACAGCGTTTCCAGTTCCTGCTCCGCCCGCTTCAGCGTATTTTCCGCAAAGCCCCACAGCGTATGACGGAAATTCCGTTCGGCGGCCCGGTTCAGCCGCTCCCAATCCTTGTAGCCGAACGGCGCGCAAGGGATGTCGGCATGCCGCCCGACAAGCCGGCCGGCACCGATGGCGACGTGCTCCGCGTCGGCCGCTTCGTCGAAACGGCTTTCGCCGATCTCGAATATCGGAATCCGCCCGCGGATCAAACTAAGCGGCCCTTTATGCGGGAACGTTCCCGTCATCGTCCGTCCGGCGTTGACGACCGCTTTTACGCCCGCCCGAAGCAGCCCCTCCGCCGCCGGCTCGTCCAAATCCGTATGGCATATGAGCGCGATTTCCCCCCTGGCGATATTGCGGAGCAGCCGCTTCGTATTGCGGTCGGCTCTGACGGCTCCCTGCACGACAGCCGTACCCAGCACGGCATGATCCATACCGGTCCCTCCGTTCGTCCTGCGAATCGTTTGTTCATTAGTTTGGACAATCGGGACCTCGCTCATGCGAACGAAAAAAAACATTCCGCCCGCAGCGGACGGAAAGTTTTAACGAATCGGCTCGACCTAGGACGATCGCCGATCCGGAGTATATACGGGGCGCTTCTTATTTTCGCTCCTGCTGCAGCTTGATGAATTGGACCAAAAACTCGTCCAGCTGCTGACTCATTTCCAGAACGGTGTGGTCCGCAAAAGTTCCTTTCGCCATGGCAAGCGCCACCAAATCTCCCCGAAGCTGCTCGATCGCCTCGGACTCTTCCAACAGTACCGCGTTCATCTCCGTTTCATTCCTCTTTCATCATTATTCTTTTTTTATCGTTTGATATCGTTTGCTTTAGAATTCATTATAATACGGATCGTCCGTCGGTGTTTGTCACTTCTTGTCACGGTCCATTCAATATTTTGTGGACTTCGGACACGATCGTCCACGTTTCCACGTAATCCGGCGATTCTCCCGGGCAATGTTCGAGCGGCTTCCGTTCATCCCGACAGCATCTTCGCGGTTTCCATTATATTCCTTGATAATCTTACATTTTCATCCATTTCATGCATCGTTTTGACGGATTTCAGTTCAAAAAAGCTTTATTCATCGAGCTCGCTTAAGCTGTCGCGCAAAAACCGGTTACGTTTATGAATGAATTCGATCATCCGTTCCGGCTCCCGATCGAAATCGGAAATCGATTTCGCTTTGTACGGGTCCTCCAGCACATGCGGTCTGAGACGTTCATGCCATCGACGAATAACCGGTTCCAATTCCCGGACCGTAAACGCGCTTTCGAGCACTTCCTCCATTTTTTTCCGATAAGCTTGGCGAAATTCCGCCACATCCAAAATGCGGGCCGTCAACGTATTGAAGCCGGTAATGGGAACAAAGTCGAAATCCATCGGCTTCGCTTTGTAGTTTCGGCCCCATGTTCCGCTATAATCCCACGGGATCATGGCGAACAATCCGGTTTCGCCGTTTCGGTACATGGCATAATTTTGCGTAAAACCGTCGTAATTTTGCGTGCATACGACGCCGGCCAGCCATCGAATATAGTTGTCCACATCGATGTATCGCACGATTTGTTCGCGGAAATCGGGGCGCGGAACGGAATTGATTTTATAAATGAGCTCGCGGACGTAGCCGTCGTCTTCCTTGACGCCGTATTTTCGGTAGTAGCCCGATTCCAACCGTTTCTTAATCTCTTTATCTTCCGAAAGCAGCGAAAAGTTGGCATTATTCCGGATGGCGTAATAGATCGCACCGTCCGGCAACCCGCGGGCTCGAAGAAAATACCGGTCGACGGATTCCAGCCGCAAATAGACGCCTTCGTACGTTCCGTTCATGTAGAGCCGGATCGGCTCGGCGCTCGGCGCCGAAACGCCCAGCTTCCCGAAAAAATCCATGGACAGCTTATTTCGAATAAAGGACGGGTCCAAATATTCGGCATTCAAATGAAATTCCGCGAAATCTTGTAGGTCGGCGCCGTTATAAATCGTCAATCGGTACGATTTTTGATCCAGATCGCGCGTATAGGAGCCCCGGTAACAGATGCCGACCTTCCGCTCCGTATCGCCCGCTTTCCAGGTGGCCGGCTGCAAATGCTCGCTCCAAATATCTCTATTTAAGTAGTTCATATATCGCGGCGTCATCGCAATATATTCGGAAGGCAGCTCACGTTTGATCAATGCGACCACACCCTTCGGAACTCTGTTTCCATCAGGCTATGATCGGGCCGATCTTTCGTTGCTGGGTACTCATTGAAATTTAAAATCGTCCATGCTTTTTTCGTAACATTCGAATACGTTGGATGTAGTAGTAGAGAGATTTCGAGGCTCGCTACTGGAAATGGTATAGCTCAAGGAGGGGAACGAAATGGCTGAAGTAACTGCCCAGGAAATTGAACAATATTTTAGACAAGCGGAAGAAGCCGGGCTTGTCCAGTTTATGAACCGCGATTCCAATTGGAACCATGGGTCGGATAAAAAAGACGACCACAAAGATAAGTCCAAGTCCAAATCCAAATCCAAATCCAAATCGAAGTCCAAGTCCAAACACGAGGACAAAAAACATTCCCATTGATCGGAAACGACGTTCGGGTGCGCCGGGCGTCGTTTATTTTTGGACGAAACGCAAAAAATCGCTTCTTTGCGGACCATGAAGCCCGCTAAAGAAGCGATTTGGTCATTCGTCAATCGTTATCGGGGGAATGCTGCGACTTTCACGATACTTTATGCTCGATCCGCAGCTTGTCCGCCACCATCGCGATAAACTCGCTGTTGGTCGGCTTCGACTTGCTGATGTTGATCGTATAGCCGAACAGATGGCTGATGCTGTCGATGTTGCCGCGCGTCCAGGCGACTTCTGAATGATGATTTACCGATGACTTTATCGGGTTTCAATCGAAGAATTTATGGGCAAAATCGCCCTGAAAAAATGATAAGATTTGCCGTTGGTTTTGTCAATAATTTCAATACTCGTCAAATGAACTTTATCTTTAGTAGTGTCATGACAGTTCGGGAAGCTTTGTTAGCCCGTGAAAATTCTTTGACAGCAATTTTTTGCGAAGTGTGATTTTTCCTTATCCATATCGATGAATTGATGGTTGTGTAGTCATTTGATGTTGTCTTTCCATACAAAAGGGAAAAAGCGTATGACTTTGAATCGATTTGTTCACCGGGATATCTAATAGCAACCTTCCCCATAAGATTGCTAGAGACTTTAGAATGGGTTATTACCCCATCTTTTGAATAAATGAAGGCATAATTCCCCGAATGATATTCCAATATCCGAAAAACAGCTGCAAGTTTAGAAACCAAAAAATAGTCACTAATCCCTTTTATCGTTTGGAAATCAAATGGTGCGGTAAAACAAATTGGTTTAACCATATGTTCAGGCATAAGAAATTCTTGGGCGAATTGATTTGCCTCTATTTCCATTGGCTTTCGAGTAAAATCAAGCAGGTCTGTTCGTAAACATTCAAATTGCTCGCCATGATGATTTAGACAATAGTGCCCGAGTTCATGTGCTTTGGTAAAGTTTATACGCCCCACATTTTTTATGTCAGTATTGACAAGAATGATCGTTTCTCCTTCGGCTCGAATTAAGCTCCCCATGAAGTTTGGATTATTATATTCCATCTCATCATAAATGATTTTATAGTGTTCAAAAATTTTATTTAAGCTCAAGGCAGGTGTAGTAGTAACTTTGAAATCATGAAGCACCATGTGGGCACTTTTGATTGGTGTCATCCGCGCTTCTTACTGAGCAATTCAGCTACCCGATTTGATATTTTGGCTTGTGTTTCTGGATTAATACCTCCATCTACGCGAGCGGCTATTTCCCAATGAATATGTTTATCTGAACCTTGTATAGGTAAATCAACAACATTAACTTCTGTATCTATATAAGTAAAAGCTTCCTTTAGGGTTGCTTGCATTAACAAATCGCTTTCTTTTTTTGATTTTACGATCATATTTTCAATTTCATTGCAAAATGTCATTAAGGAGTCAACTTTTTCGGCGATCCGAATTTGTTCCTGTAGTGGAGGGAGCGGGAAGATCGCTGACTTTAATCTTATAAGTGCCAATTTTGGCTGACCTACTTGATTCGTTTTATCAATAAACTGTTCCTGCATAAATGAAGTTTTAAGCATGTGAAGCAGAAACATTTTATCTACACCATGAATGATTATTCTTGCAGCATTCTCAGTTAAATTCATGTTGTTAAATTTCTCTGGAACAATTCCAACTTTACCAATAGTGCTTCCAACGATAGTAATGTACAAATCCTTTGACTCAATAATGTATTCTTTTATCTGCTCATAGACTTCGTCAGATATATATTTTAAATCAGAATCGTCTATGGTTTCATTTTTCATATCGGTGACGCGAATGTAAACATGGGAAGTGGGAGTATCTGATAATGTGCAACCTATTGGAAGTCTTTTACCACCTTTAATGGTGGTGAAGTCCCCCAACCTTACCCATTGCCAACCAAGTGGAAGTTCAAAAGGTTTTTCATCATCACTAATCGGCGGTAATGTTTTTTCTTTTTTGAATTTTTTTTCTTTAATTAGTCGATCTTTTTCATATTTAATTTTATCTAACAATACACATGCTGGTTCATCGATGCAATTTTGCTGTATAAGTTTGCCTTGAACAGCTTCTTGAAGGATAGATTGACGCAAAGTTTTTATATACTGTTCATTTTTTTCAACTTTGGTATTAAACAAGTTCAATTTTTGGTCAATAAGTTGCAATTTTTTTGCGATTTCAATTTGGCTTTCAAATGGTTGTAATGGTATAGATATGTTTAAAACATCACTTGGTCTAATTGCCGCATAATTTGTTGAACCTTGTGGTTTTAATTGATTAAAGAAATCATCAGTTTTCAGAAAATACTCTAAATAAGATAAATTAATTATTTCTGTATCTATATCAAATAAATAGTAATGACTACTAACAATTGCACCATTCAATTCTTCTGGTACAATTCCATAGCCACCTACTTTTGCATCTATTTCTGCTACTAGTAATTGCCCTGTTTTACATACCTGTTGTTTTTTTGTTTTTATTTCTGCACCTTTAATAATATCTCTAAGTACAATACCTTGACGATGTAGCTTTACTCTGCACCTCTTATAATCCATATTATCATCAATAATAATGAACTCTTTTTTATGACTAACCACATCCGCTAACTTTACGATTTTTACTTCCATGTTAATTACCCCAACTTGCTTTGATTTGTTTTATCAGGCGTGATTGTTCATCCAGATTTTTTTCAATTATTTCTATTAATTCTTTTGGTGATAAAACTTCAATACTATTATTTTTGTTTGGATGATCTAAATCCAAATTATAATTGCGATTTTTAATCTCATCGATGCTAATTTTCCAAGCATACTCATTTTCAACACGGTTAGACCACCATTGTTTTTCTAACTCAAATTCTTCCAGTCGGATCGGTTTAGTTTTTGTGTAATTCTTAAACCCACTAGGAAGGGGATGTTCAAAATACCATATTTCCGCCGTAGGTTTTCCTTTTTCAAAAAATAACAAGTTAGTCTTTATATCAGTGTATGGGGCAAATACTCCTTTAGGTAATCGGACAATTGTATGAAGATTAAATTCTTCTAGCAATTTTTCCTTAATTGCTATCTTTACACCTTCGCCAAATAAAAAACCATCAGGCAAAACTATTCCAGCACGACCGCCATCTTTAAGAAGATACATAAGTAATACCATAAACAGGTCAGCTGTTTCCTTGGTTCGGAACTTCTCTGGAAAATTAATTTCAACACCGTCTTCTTCAATGCCCCCAAATGGTGGATTTGTAACGATAACATCAACTTGATCTACTGGACGGTATTCCCGCACATTTTTGATGAGCGAGTTATCATGCTTTATCTTAGGTGCATCAATGTCATGCAAGATCAGATTCGTCACTGTGAGCATGTGAGGCATTGGTTTTTTTTCAATCCCCATTATTGTTTCTTGTAATACTTGATTATCCTCGACACTTTTTATTTGTTTTGTATTCTTAAAATGTTCAATAGTGCTTGTCAAATACCCGCCAGTTCCACAGGCAAAGTCCAGTACTTTTTCACCGATCTTGGGATTGACCATATCTACGACAAATTGTGTAACAGGTCGAGGTGTGTAGTATTCTCCAGCGTTGCCTGCACTCTGAAGATCTTTCAATATGTTCTCGTAAATATCGTTAAACATATGGCGGTCTTGCTGCGTAGTAAAATCAATTTCGTTAAGTTTGTTAATTACTTGGCGCAATAGTGTGCCGGACTTCATGTAATTATAGGAATCTTCAAACACAGCTTTAACAATAAAAGCTTTAGGGTCGCTGTATTCATCAAGTTCCATTTCTTTGAGTTCTTTGAATAGCTTATTGTTGACGAAATCAAGCAATTCATCGCCTGTCATCCCCTCATCATTAGCTGCCCAGTCTCTCCAGCGTAATCCTTCTGGAATTATTGGACGATACTCATCGCGCATCAATTCCCATTCTTCTTCCTTTGCATCGAAAACTTTCAAGAAGACCATCCACACCAATTGAGAAATACGCTGGGCATCTCCATCAACACCTGCGTCTTTTCGCATCGTATCTTGTACCGATTTGATAATCGCTGAAATAGACATCAATAGCTCCTCCTAAGACTGCTTCTAAGCTGAATAGATTACCTTGCCTAATTCCTTTATAGCTGTCATATATCCCTGTTTACCGCCAAACCGTTTAACGATTTCAATTGGTGAACCAAAGGACTGAAATTCAGGGATTTTTAATACTTCGATACTTTCTAAATTCTCGATTCCGGTGTCCGCATACTTTTCCAGCAATGCTTCTAACACTACCCTTGCTTGATCACTATACTTAGCAAAATAATTACGCTTCTTTACTTGTTCAGCTCTCTCACGGCGGGTGAGAGGGGGTTGATCGAACGCTACATGACAAATAAGATCAAAGGGGTCTAGGTCCTTTCCCACTTCATCTTGTAGTTCATCAATCAATATTCCTTGTGCTTCAAGTTCTTTTATCACTGCTTCTTTCTTATCCGCAGCATTCCACTTTTGAAGAAAGTCATTTAGAGATTTGAACTCATTTTTGACATTCTTTTTCGTATAATCAATCAATGATTCGGTGATCAATTTTCCATCTTTATCGTAATAGTAAACACGATGATTTAGTACCTTCACTTCGACATTGTGCACATAATATTTTGCTGGGGGGTCATTTATTATCCCTCCTCCACCAGGTGGAGGATTAGGGGGATTGCCGTTTCCTCCATTACGACCATCATCATCGTCATCATCACCATCTCCTCCACTTGGAGGAATACCATCCCCCCCAGTATCAATGACAACAACAGGGTCTCCATCAAAATCCGGGTCAGCAAAAAGTTTTGTTACATTACGGAAATCAATAATCGTAAAGTATAACTTGCCAAAATCCTCTCGTATCCTTGTTCCACGACCAATAATCTGCTTGAACTCAATCATGCTGTTGATATTGGAATCAAGTACAATGAACTGGCATGTTTTTGCGTCAACTCCGGTAGTCATGAGTTTACTTGTCGTAACAAGTACTGGATATGGTTCATTAGGGTCGATAAAGTTATCTAATTCTGCCTTACCTTCCTCATTGTCTCCCGTAATACGCATTACATATTTAGAGTTCTTGGCGACCATATCAGCATTTTCGTTTACAAGCGCCTGACGCATGCGTTCGGCATGATCAATATCAACACAGAAAAAAATCGTTTTCGCCATACGCGATTGGTTTGATTTCAGGTAATCTGAAACCATTTTCGCAACTGTCCGAGTACGCTTCTCCAATATTAGATTTTTGTCATAGTCTTTAATGTTATATTCTCGATCTTGAATTTCATATCCATATTTATCTCGCTGACCTTTTGTCGGACGAAAACCTTCAACATCCTTGTCAAGTAACACTCGAATAACTTTATATGGGGCTAAGAAACCATCTTCAATACCTTGTTTTAACGAGTAGGTATAGATTGGTTCCCCAAAATAGCTAATGTTTGATGTATCTTTTGTTTCTTTAGGTGTAGCTGTCAAACCTACATGAGTTGCAGAGGAAAAATACTCAAGGATTTCTCTCCATGCAGAATCTTCTTTAGCACTTCCGCGGTGACACTCATCAATAATGATGAGATCAAAAAAATCTTTTGAAAACTCTTTATAAGCATTTTGAAAATCCTCTGAGCCAGATATTCCTTGATAAAGGGCGAGATAAATTTCGTGAGCTTTATCGACCTTCCTATTTTTGATCTTCGTCATTTTATCGCCAAATGGAGCGAAATCATTTGTCATGGTCTGATCAACGAGAATGTTTCTATCGGCAAGGAACAAAATACGCTTTTTAGTTTTTGACTTCCATAAACGATAAATGATTTGAAAAGCAGTATAAGTTTTTCCAGTACCGGTAGCCATAACAAGTAGGATTCTGTCTTGACCTTTAGCAATGGCTTCAACTGCTCGGTTAATTGCAATTCGTTGATAATAACGAGGACTTTTGGATTCCTGCGTAAAGTAATAGTCTTCTACAATCGTTTCTTCGGTTGTGTTGTCGATACCTTTAGCGGCTTTATATCGATGCCATAGCTCTTCAGGAGAAGGAAATTGTGACAAAGCAAGCTCTCGTTCAACCGCTCCTGAATTAACTGTCCGATCATGTTCAATAAAACCATCACCATTCGAAGAATAGACAAAGGGGATATCTAGAATATCACCATAATTAATCGCTTGCTGCATCCCTGCTCCAAGAGAGTGTTTATTATCTTTTGCTTCAATAATGGCAATTGGCATGTTCGCTTTATAGTATAGGATATAATCGGCACGCTTTTTCTCGCCGCGTGTAACAACTTTCTTTCGGACAATAATTCGTCCGTCAGTGAATGTTACTTCTTCGCGTATCTGCTTTTGTAAATCCCAACCTGACTGAACTAATGCTGGAGTTATGTATTTAGAACAGATGTCGCGCTCTGAGAGGTCTTTTTTATTCAATGTATTCCCTCCTTACATGAGGCTAAATAGTCCTTTATACTTATTCAACTTCATGATCGCATATCCTTTTTTCGACATGACCAAGATATTGAATGCTATTCAAATTGTAGAATGAATCTTTGACTATACGATGTCAGCGAGCATTTGTTTGGCAAAAAAAATTAAAACCCATCCTACATCATCGAATTATTATAAAATGCCCTCGTATGTATGTAAGTCACATAAGAACCGATACAATACACTTTTTAGGGAACAAATACTCGTATGAAAATCGTATGATGTATATTTCCTTAATTTATCTGAACTTTTAACTTGTCCAGCTCAGATGCGGCTACAGATTCATCTGTCCATTGTTCGGTGTGCAAGGAATGATAAATATTGATCAAGAAAATGTATATTTCTGTCCTTTCATCGTCCGCGTTAAGCGCATCTCTAAATTTCATCCACTCACACATTTTCTCGCTGGATTCAAGCATCAGTATTTTCGTGGCTCTATCATCGAACGGTACTGATTCGGCATGTATGCTTTATAGGCGGGTATTTTTAAAACAATAATGTGTAATCACATTTGCTTCCTTGCGAAAAAACGATTCAAAGTTAAGTTCAGGTTTTGTCGAGATTATTGAACCCCATAGATTAAGCGTATCAACGATATCAGCGATAAACGAATCAGAATTGTCAGTAAATAGCTCCTCTATGGTTTTAATGATCTTACTCTTCCTCATAGATGGCTTTCCCTCCCAATTATATTTTGTTAATCGCAGCCCTTAGGTCATCTTTTGACGGCTCAACATACCTTTGCGTGGTTTGAATCGAATCATGTCCAGCTAGTCTAGCAACATCATGAATAGACACTCCTCTGTCTACTAGTGTTTTGCAGAAGGTGTGCCTGAGTGAATGGCAAGAAGGTTGGCCCTCCAATTTGTCACCATTATGACCTCGTTCAAGAAGCCCACAAAGCTCTAAATAGCGATCAATCAGAAAAGCAATACCTCGTGTCGTTAGCTGGCCTGAACGCTCTGAAACGAACAAATACGGGCTCTCCTGATGAGTTTGTTTGTCACTTGTCTGCCTGAATGTCAGCCAATACTTTATGGCTTTCTTCAAATCTGGATGGAGCGGGATAATCCTCCACTTTCCGCCCTTTCCATCAAGAACAGAGATTTGATTCTGTCTCAAATCTACATCGTTAATTTTGAGATCAGATACTTCCTCAACTCGAAGACCTGCACGAAGCATTGTCAATATGACCGCTTTGTCTCTAGCCTGTTTGGATTCATTCCGTTCCGTTTCAAGGACATTCAAAAGTCTGTTTTGTTCCAGAACCGTTAACCACTTCGGTGCGATGTTCTGTTGTATTCTTTTCATTTTGATTTTCTGCGCCGGATCGTTGCTTATTAAATGTGTGTCAACAGCCCATTGAAAGAAAGTCTTTAGTGCAGCGATTGTTCGATTCACGCTTGAAGGCTTCTGTTCGAGGTTGTTCATCAAATAAGAGCGATAATCCATCAAGTGAACCGGTGTTACCTTCTCTAATGCAACAGTGTCCTCTGTCTGCTCCAACCACCGGACAAAGCTTTTTAGCGTTGTTATGTAAGACCTGATTGTTTGTTCAGCCTTATCCTCTTCCTTCAACCATTTTTCAAAAGCAGAAATATACACTTCCATCAAACACACCCCTCATTCAAGTGTTATCAGATGAATTTATATCAATAAAATAATGTGTTATCGGACGAATTGTCAAGATGTTTTGAAAAAATTCTTCCGATAATATCATTTATAAGATGAATATTTGAAAGTGAATAAGGAGGGCTTAACCCTCCTCAGTCTCAGTTGAATCTTCGCTTTTTTGCTGATTTTTATGCAACCAAAAAAATTGTTGAGCAGTTTTTAACTGTATTTCCGTTTCATCGAACTGCGGATATTGTTCAGTGTGAATAGACTCACTAAACATGGTTTCTAGAGCATTTAGTATTACTTTTGCATCGACTACTTTAACAACAGAATTATATTGATCCCTTCCAAAATCAGCTTTATGAGACAGACCGCTTTCCAACCCCCATGCGGTAGGTAAATAACAAATTAGTAGTCGAATGGCGTGTTCAGGAGATTCATTTATCCATTCTGAAAGTTTCTTATTTGTTTCATCGCGGTTCCCGTATGTACTCCAGGCATATAAAAGTGCAGGAATCCACCTTTCATACTTTTCAAATAAAGCCGAGAGCCCCCCTTCATATGAAGTTATCCTGTTTGCATAAACTGAAGCAATTGTTGTTATTTCCTCTTCGCTAAATCCCCGAGGGTCCGGTCTTTCTTTTTTGTTCCTTCGAAACCAACGCAAACATTCAAAACCAAAAGGCAATGACGCTAATTGCAACAAATCCTTAGCAAATTCTATCCGGCTGGTGGAATCCTGAATATTTGAAACAAGATCCCCTATGAGCATCGCTGCCTTTGAAAAGGAAGATAAACTTAAAGGCGCTTCTGTATCTGGAAACATACCGGATAATTTGACCAGTATTCTAGATAACATAATTGAGACTTCATTACTCATTCTAGACACAAACTGACGAAGCTTTCTGAGAACAATATCAACATTTCTTTCGTGTATCAACTTGGTGAGACGAGTCGATAGTTCTTCCTCACGAAGCTCTGCCAACTGTAAAACAAATTCTTGTATTTCTTGGTCAGAGACATCGTTTTCAGGAATTGAATAAGAAAAATATCTAGCGACATATTCTTTTGAACAGATTCTTTTTGTTTCAGACCATGAGGTCTCCCAATCTGCACCGAAATGTGTATTTCTATATATAGCCTGTAGTCGGGGGAAGAGGTGCTCAAGTAGTTCTTGAGCAGCTTTAACTGTATCGGTGTTAAAACCTTTTAGTGCATCCGCTACTAGCTTTTTAACCTTTTCCTTATTTTCATCATTACGACTATTAAAGCCGTCAGCGGCCACAAAAAGAGCTGTATTTTGCCGAATGACATCATAAAGTTCTGGATAAAAAACTCTAACCCCTTCTATCAACATTAAATCTACGGTATTAATCTCCCCTTTTAATATTGGTAACGAGAAGGTGAGTATATTGCCATACAATTTTGCCTGTCTAGGTGTTCGAAGTTGACATTCTAAACCATCAACAAATTGACGAGCAAATAACTGGGCTTCATCATTCTTTAGATTTATTTCAGCTAAAGATAATGCCTCGTCTACAGCTTTGAAACAATAGTTTCTAAGTGTTTCTCTATTTAACATCGGTAGTTGTAAAGGAACTTGTACTATTTTTTCCAAGAACGCCTTTCCAGCATGATGTTGGCTTGCACCAAATCTTTCGTTTAAGGCCGCAGAGACCATATCATAATCAAAGGCTAATACATAGGCAGTATTTTTGAAATCAGCAGTTAGTTTAACTAGTCTAAAAATAGACTGAATTTCTGATTTTTCTAATCTATCAATATCATCTACTAAAATTACTACCCGTCGTTCCTGTTCGACTAAAATATTCTCTATTCGTTCGCGTAGTTGATCTAAATCGGCAGAGTTCAGTAAGGCAGTTAACCCGTCAACTGCATCGCCATATCCAACAGCAGAAGCAACAGGCTTAGCAAATCTATTTATAAAATCTCCGATTTTCTCAGTAGTTGTTGATAGAGAATGATCAATACTATCTGCTAATCGTGTAAAAAAGCCTTTTAATAAATTATCTTCATCCCCAAACCGCCAGGGATTAAATTTCATACAAACTATTTGTGGATTTTGTCTCAATTCATGCTCAATAAAATTAAGCACCGATGTCTTTCCTTCTCCCCAAGCGCCATACAATCCTATCACAATACTGCTTGGGTCTCGTCTTGAGGCAATAGTTTGCGCAACACGCTGAGCAAACGGCCATCGTTTGAACACATCATGGTCGGGAGTTTGAATAGGAGCGTCTGAAACATAACCATCTTTGTTTACGACCATTAATCTTGCACCTCCTCAAAAAATTACGACTAATTTTTGTACGATATAACTTGTCATTTCACACCAATACTGTCCAATCTAAATTATAACAAAAAGAACGAAACTGTTATCCAGTAATTATTTTTCGTTCCCATCATTTCATCAAAACGGTTGGGGGGAGTATTTACTAATATTTATTTGCAAATGTATTTGTGAGGAGAAGCGGGTGGGCAACAATTATGAATTAAAATAAAAAAATTCGTATGAACCGGTTGCACAATCCTTCTCTAGTCGCCTATAGCGATGAAGGAGGTGAATGTAGAATGCTTACGGCAAAGAACATTAGAACGATTAGAATGTTAAATGGAATGCGTCAAGAGGACCTCGCTGAAAAAACAGGTTTAAGTTTCTCCCTTATCTCATCAATTGAACGAGGCGTACGAAGAATCACCTGTCAATCCGAAAAACGGATTCGTGAAGCATTGAGTCTGAATGACCAGTTAATTCAACATATCAATGATATTGAGGCAGGAATTAGAAGATAAACTTCTTATCCTGCTTTTTATTTTTGGTGATATGTATGAATCCATCACACGAAAGGAATGAGATTATGAAAAACCCTTATCAAATCGATTGGTTGAACAATCAAGTATATATCGAGGCTTATACTCCGCATCAAGAGGAAGTCAAAGTTATAACAATCAGCCTGGATAAACTTGAAAAAGCCAAGCAAGGGAAACATTGGACATTGAAAAGAAAAGCAAATTCCTTTTATGCGAGAAGCATCCTGATCGATGATCAGGGGAACAGGAAGGAAATATACCTGCACCGATTCCTTACAGACTGCCCGGATGATCTAGTCGTAGATCACCTGTCAGGAGATACCTTAGACAATCGAAATGAAAACCTTCGTATTTGTACAAGACAAGCCAATAACCAAAATGCAAACATCAGAAAGGACAATAAAACCGGTTGGAAAGGTGTCACCATCAAAAACGGAAAGTTCGTAGCATCAATCCGAGTTAATAAAAAGAAAAAACATTTGGGGACATTTTCAACCTTGCAGGAAGCGGTTGCTGCCTATTGGGAAGCAAGTTGGGTTTACCACCCGCATGTAGACAAAAATGCACTGCCTTTTATCTAATCGCCTCCGCTTTATGAAGCAGGGGCTTTTCATTTTCAAATAAAAATAAGGAGTGATAATCTTATGCCGCTAACAAGAGGTATATCTTTAGAAACTGGTCAACTGGGGACTTTGGTTCCTCCAGGTGAAGGATACAAAGTAACAAGCCCTGCTCAACGGGAAGCTTATATAAAACACATTTTGCCTAAGCAAATTCAAAATTTCAGGAATGGCCCTAGCTTTACTTTTTTTGATAAAGAAGCGATCTCCACAGTTGAAAAGCTGCCCGACAAACATTGTGGCTACCTTCTTATGCTGCAAACCTATTTGGATTATGAAAATCGATTGATTTTAGGGAGAAGTAAGAAGCCAATGGATAAAAAGGATATAGCGTCCGTTTTAGGTATCCAAGGCACTTTATTATGTGAGTTCATCAACGAAATGCTTTACTATCAAATATTACTTGAGGAACCGGAAACAAAAACATTTTCTATCAATCCGCTATTTTACTTTAAGGGGGCACTTAACCAACGAAACGCAATAAAAATTTTCTCTGGAGATCTTCGGAGACTCTTCAAAAATGTAACTGCTAAAGATTTAGGCTTTCTTTTTCGAATGATTCCCTTTATCCATTATAGAGATAACATCCTGTGCATGAATCCCGATGAAACCTTGCCTGAAAAAATTGAAAGCATAAACAAAGTTACCTTATCTGAATTAACAGGCATAACAAGGAAAACACTTGATCAAAAAATTAGTCGTCTACGCTTTGGGGAATATCAAGTTTTTGCGGATGTCCATCGAGGAAATCAGTATCAATTGTATGTAAATCCGATGATATTTTATCGACAAAAAGGCTACCCTGATACAACCTTGTTGACGATGTTCTTAGCCAAATAGAATAGCGGGGACCGCACCCCGCACTCGCGTGTGAGGGGTGTCAGTAAACCGCAGACACCCCTCACAGATTATGAAAAAAAGCTAATTATTATTGTTTTCCTTCCCTGCCGGGCAAGGCGCCGCCAGCTCGGTTTCGTATAATTGAAACCTTCCTACTGGGGGCTTATGCCCCCACACCCCGGTATAGATATATAGAATAATGTTACCAATTTTTTAGACTTAAATCCCTCCAAAGCCTTATCATACAAGGCTTTTTCGTCATATTGGAGCCTACGCAAAATTACACATGAAACCCTTATTTTCTTCGCGAAATTACACATTCCGTTCTAAATATCCATAAAGGCAAGTGGGCTGTGTTTCTGATATTTCTTCCCGATCTCCTCATCCGTAAAGTCCAGATAAGCCTTTTGCGTTACTTCGACCGATGAATGCCCGAGAATCCTGCACAGACTGAACCAATCTCCATTGTTGAGGATATAGTACTTTGCGAAGTTGTTTCGCAACTGGTGAGGGTGGATATGGATTCCGACCCGCTCACCCGCTTCGCGTAAGGCTCTTTCATAATTGCGAACCTCCAGTTGGGTTCCCCTTGTAGTCGGGAAAAGAAACGGGCTATCAGAATAGCGATCTTTGTGCCGCATCCATTGCTTGATTTCATTTGTCGACTTAAACGAGAAATACACATACCTCTGCTGGCTGTTCTTCGGATTCGTCACCAAAATGCTTTTATGCTTGAAATCAAAGGCTTCTGGCTGAAGAGAAAGACATTCCCCAACACGCATACCTGTGTCCAGCAGCAGCCTTGTTATAGTGTAGTTACGATAGCCATGAAAGGCCGTCGTGTCAAATTGCCCCAACACTTTTTTGATTTCATCTGGCGTAAGTGTTTTCTTTACTTTACGCTGGACTTTTGGATTATTGATGCTCTCCACAGGGTTTTTGGGGATTTCCCGTTCAACACTATACAAGTAATTGAAGAACACTTTGATATTACGGATATAATTCGCAATCGTCGTCATGGAGATTTCTTTTTTATAATCCGTCCGGTGTTCGGGGAAATTCTTCTGTTTGCTCTCTTCCACATTCACAACCGAGTATTTGCCGCGCGTTCTTAAGTACTTTATGTACTGTCGGATATGCCCGGACTGTACTTTCTTAATGTCCTCAATTTGAAATTCGTCTTGAAGATACTTACCGAACAACTTTAACGATTGTTCATAGCTCGCTAATGTCTTTCTGGAAAGATTCTTGGACGAGCAATACAGCATGAAATTATCAAGTTGAAATTCAAAATCGGTCATAAAAATACCACTCCCTTATTGGTTTTTTGAAACCCAATAAAGCAGCGGTATTTGTTGGCTCATCATTCAGAAGTTTATCGGTATAGAAAAGGCATTTTCGGAAATTAGTCGCCATACTTGCACTGGATGGAAGCCAATTCCAAATCCCGCTATCCCTTGCTATACCTTTATTCTTCCCGCTTTCAGCTCACCTTATGCTCGATCCGCAGCTTATCCGCCACCATCGCGATAAACTCGCTGTTGGTCGGCTTCGACTTGCTGATGTTGATCGTGTAGCCGAACAGGTGGCTGATGCTGTCGATGTTGCCGCGCGTCCAGGCGACTTCGATCGCGTGGCGAATCGCCCGCTCGACGCGGCTCGGCGTCGTTTTGTACTTGTCGGCGATCGCCGGATACAGCGTCTTCGTAATGGCGCCGAGAATTTCGATGTTGTTGTATACCATCGTAATCGCCTCGCGCAAATATTGATAGCCTTTAATATGCGCCGGAACGCCGATTTCGTGAATGATGCTCGTAATGTTGGCGTCGAGATTGCGGCCTTTCGTAATCGGCACGACGTTCGGCTTGGACGCGACGTGCGACGTCATCGGAGATGCGTTGGTTACGAGCTGGCGAATCCGGTTCGTTAAAATTTCCATATCGAACGGCTTCAATATATAATAGGAGGCTCCCAGCTGAACGGCTTTTTGAGTGATGTTTTCTTGTCCGAAGGCGGTGAGCATAATGATTTTGGGCTGCGGATTCAAGTTCATTTCGCGAAGCTTTTCCAATACGCCGAGACCGTCGAGGTGCGGCATAATGATATCGAGAATAAGGACGTCCGGCGCCTTGTTGTTTTGTTCGATATATGACAGCACTTCGTTGCCGTTATATGCTACGCCCGCTACCACCATATCGTCCTGTTCGGAAATGAATTCGGAAAGAAGGTTCGTAAATTCTCGGTTGTCGTCAGCGAGTAACACTTCGATCTTTTGCAACATCAGTTCCTCCTCATTGGTCGAAAAAATTAAATGGGATCAATTCCACTATTACATGTTTTCGACAAAGGGAATGATTTTCCTTCTGTCGAAAAATTTTTTTCTTTTATTTTTTTAACAAATCATCTATAATAAATATTTTTCCTTACATTCTCTTACCGTTCGACAAAAAGCGAAATTCCACGTAATGCGCTCATATATCGGGGCAGGATAGTGTCCAAAGGAACACTATCCGCCTCGGCCAGGCGGCGAAACACACGCGTTAATGCGCTTGGGAGCACTATCGAAGCTGAAGTGCGGCCTACGGCGCATAAAAAACCTCGGATAGTGTCCAAAGGAACACTATCCGCCTCGGCCAGGCGGCGAAACACACGCGTTAATGCGCTTAGGAGCACTATCGAAGCTGAAGTGCGGCCTACGGCGCATAAAAAACCTCGGATAGTGTCCAAAGGAACACAATCCGGTTCATCCAAGCGGCGAAACGCACGCGTTAATGCGCTTGGGAGCACTATCGAAGCTGAAGTGCGGCCTGCGGCTCATAAAAAACCTCGGATAGTTCCAAAGGAACACAATCCGGTTCATCCAAGCGGCGAAACGCACGCGTTAGCGCACTTGGGAGCATGATCCGTCATCGCAAGTGCGCGAATCCCCGAGGATCCGGTTTCGATAAAAGCAAAAAAATCTTAAGACCGTTACCCGGCCTTAAGATTTTTTTGTTCGTTCGGATTGATGACGACGCCCGCGTCCTGCAGCATCCATTCGATGAAGCAGCCGTAGCCGGATGTCGGGTCGTTGACGAATACGTGGGTGACGGCGCCGATCATTTTGCCGTTCTGGATGATCGGGCTTCCGCTCATCCCCTGCACAATGCCCCCCGTTTTGTCGAGCAGCCGCGGATCGGTTATTTTAATAACCATTCCTTTCGTCGCCGGGAAATCTTGACGCGACACGTGTACGACTTCGATATCGAACTTCTCGACCTTTTGGCCGGAGACGACCGTATAAATGTGCGCCGGTCCTTCCTTGACTTCCTCCGCGAACGCGACCGGAATGGCCTCCTTCTCCAGACTGTGCTCCGGAGCGCCATACATTTTGCCGAAAATGCCGAACGACGTATTTTTCAAAATATTGCCGAGCACTTTGCTTTCGTTGAAAAAGTTGGCCCGCTTTTCGCCCGGTTCGCCGTTTTGGCTTTTGGCGATCGACGTCACCGTCGAATGCACGATATGGCCTTCGCCGACCGAGATCGGAGTCTGCGTATCCATGTCGGTGATGACGTGGCCGAGCGCTCCGTATACGCCTTGATCCGGCGCATAGAAGGTGAGCGTGCCGACGCCCGCCGCCGAGTCGCGAATGTACAAGCCGAGCCGGTACGTTTTGTCGACCGTATCGAACGCGGGGACGATATCCGCCTGAATGTGCTGGTCGCCGCGGCGAATTTTCAGCTTGATCGCCCTTTTCTGTTCGCCGGCTTTTTTGACCAGATCGGCCACCTTCGTGACGTCGTTCACGTACGTTCCGTCGAATTCCTGAATCAAGTCGCCGACTTGGATTTTGGCTTCTTCGCCCGGAGAAGTCTTTTTATTGTCCGCTACCGGGACAAGATGATGGCCGACGACCATGATGCCGTCCGATTTGATTTTGACGCCGATCGTCTGTCCGCCGGGTATGACCTTCAAGTCCGGCATGACGCTCACTTTGACGGTTTTCAGCGGAATTTTGCCGAACAGCCGAAGCTGCAGCTCCGTATTGCCGCTTTGCCCCGATTCGAGCGAGATCGGACGGTTCAAATCGACCCGAAACGAATGAGCCTCGTTGCCGTTCACTTTGACGACGTCGGGATTGACCGTCGCCTGGGCGTGTACGGGCATCGACAGGTGAAGCTCCTTGCCTTGGCCGGTAAACAATCTGATCTCGCCGGGGAACGACGCGAAGCTTTGAAAAGGAGTGGAAATACAGCCCAAACAAACGAAGAAGACGAGAATGAGACCCATCAATCTTTTTCTTTTGCCGGAATTCAACCCTGGTCACGCTCCTTTACGCATAAGCTGCCTGACTAAGCGGTATCGCCGATTGCGTACCTTTAAGGTAACCGGGCCTAGACGGTTTTATAACTGAGTAAACATGCCACGGAATGCGATTCGTTTCACGCTTTGGCGTTCATTTTCTTTTCATGCGCCAGATCGATCATCTCCTTCGCATGGCTCAGCGTCGTCTCCGTCACTTGGGCGCCGCCGAGCATCCGCGCCAGCTCGCGCACGCGCCCCGCGCCCTGCACGTCTTCGACCGACGTAAACGTCCGGTCGCCTTGTACGCTTTTTTGGATCAAATAATGCGAATCGGCCATGCACGCCACTTGGGGCAAATGCGTAATCGAAAACACTTGGCAATAGCGCGACAGCTCGGACATTTTCTCGGCGATCGCCTGGGCGGCGCGGCCGCTTACCCCCGTGTCGACCTCGTCGAAAACGAGAACCGGAATTTGGTCGACCCGCGCAAAAATCGCCTTCATCGCCAGCATAATTCTCGACATTTCGCCGCCGGAGGCGATTTTGGCGAGCGGCCGCAGCGGTTCTCCGGGATTGGCGGAAATTAGAAATTCGACTTCGTCCAACCCGCTTCTCGACAGCGGCGCCGGAGCGGCGATCTCGGCGTTTCCATGGCGCGCGAAGCTGACCTCGAACCGCGTCCGTTCCATATGGAGCGCCTTCAGCTCGGCTTCGATTCCGGCGGCCAGCCGTTTGGCCGCATGTTGGCGCAGCGTTGAAAGCTTCGCGCCGATCGCAAGCAGCGCCTCGTGCTCGCGCTCGGCCTGCTGCTCCAGCCGCTTGATCGTTTCGTCCTTGTTCTCGATCAGATCGAGCTCCTTGCGTATGCGTTCGCCGTAGGCGACGATTTCGGCTATGTTGTCCCCGTACTTGCGCCGCAGCGCCCCGATCGTCGTCAGCCGGTCTTCGATCTGCTCGAGCCGCTCCGGATTGAACTGGATCGAATCGCGATAATTGCGCAGCTGAAACGCCGCGTCCTCCAGCTGGTAAAACGCCGATTGCATCTGCTCGACAAGCGGAGCGAGAACGGCCGTATCGACGGCGGCGACGTCCGACACTTTCTGAATCGATTTCGCAATCGCAGTCAATCCTTTGGAGCCGTATAAAGCGTCGTATGAGTCCGCCACGTTCTGAAAAAGCTTCTCTGCATTAGCTAGCTTGCGCTTTTCTTCCATTAACGATTCATCTTCGCCGATTTTTAAATTCGCCGATCCGATTTCCTCGATTTGGAACCGGTACAGGTCGGCCATTTGCAGCGCTTGCTTGGACGTTTCCTCCAGGGAGCGCAATTCTTTCTTCAATTTGGAATACCGGTCGTACGCCTCCTCGAATTGCGACCGGACGGGAACGATGCGTTCGGCGTCGAACAGGTCGAGCCACTGCAAATGCGTCTCCGCTTTCATCAGCGACTGATGCTCGTGCTGCCCGTGAATGTTTACGAGGCAATCGCCGACTTCGCGCAGCATCGTCAAATTGACGAGCTGGCCGTTGATGCGGCTCGTGCTTTTGCCGCCCGCCGTCATTTCCCGGCGAATGATGAGCAGGCCGTCGCCCGCGGCGGCGATCCCGTTTTTGTCCAGCACGGCGCAAACCGGATGCCCCGGCGCGATTTCGAACTGCGCCTCGATTTCCGCTTTGTCGCACCCGTACCGGACGAGCTCCGCGGATCCCCGGCCTCCGGCGATCAGTCCGAGCGCGTCGATAATGATCGATTTCCCCGCGCCCGTTTCGCCGGTCAACACCGAAAAGCCGTTCCGGAACGAAACGGCGATATGCTCGATAACGGCCAAATTGCGAATGGTCAATTCCGTAATCATCGTTTAACTCCTCCCGCCGGATCGCCCGCTTACCCGAGCATGTCCAAAAATCGTTTCACGATTTCCGCGCTTTGCTTTTTCGTGCGGCAGATGATCAAGATCGTGTCGTCGCCGCAAATCGTCCCCATAATTTCACTCCATTCCAGGCTGTCGATCAGCGAGCCGAGCGTATTGGCCGTGCCCGGCATGCATTTCATGACGACCAAATTTTCCGTGTAGTCGATATGGACGAAATGGTCGGCCATCGCCCGTTTCAGCCGCGGCAGCGGATTCATTTTTTGCTCGGCCGGCATCGAATATTTGTAGCGGCCGTCCTCGAGCGGCACTTTGATCAGATGCATCTCTTTAATATCGCGGGAAATGGTCGCTTGCGTCACCTGAAATCCGGCGTTCCGCATCTCTTCCACGAGCACGTCCTGCGTTTCGATTTCTTTGCCGGAAATGATTTCTCTTATTTTAAAATGACGCTGGGCTTTCATCGGATCCTCCGTTAATCGCGTTCGACTTCGAACGTTATTTTCTTGATGGATTGGGCGGTCGCATCGACATAAAGGACGCCGGCCGCTTCCGGGTACAGCAGGCTGTAAACGAGCAGCCGTTCGCGGATGGCGCTTCCGGTCATTTCGAGCGGCATCCGGTCCCGCGCCAGCTTGACGATGAACAGCTCGTCCTCCTTGACGACGAACGCGTCGACGAACAGCCGGCTTTCCAGCTCCTGTCCGTCCACCGTCATGTAAATCGGCAGCTTCGTTTTCCCCGCGGCGATTTCGTAGCCTTCCCCGTTGAGCAGCTGCACCGCCTCGTCCGAAGGCACGAAAATGTCATCCTGGCGCGGTATCGCGAGCGACGGCCTAGGTTTGTTATACCATAGTCTTCCTCTCGCGTAAAACCAAATCAGCCCGGCCGCGATGAGCAGCAGCACGACAAAAGTGTCACCGGTTCGCATCGCCTATCCCTCCATGCCTGAAACATTCTAGAGACAAGCGGAAAATCCTTTCGAAACGGCAAAAAACCCATCGAAATCGATGAGTTTGCCGGGAGTGAAATTCGTTGATGAATGAACATTCGCGTTACGGCTTCCGACTCCACTCCAGTTTGGCTTTAAAACGCTTGCCCGGCGGCGGCTACCGTTTCCTCGATCAGCCGAAGCGTTTCCGCTTCCGTCAGCGTCCCGGTTTCCGCCGCGTCCATCGCCAGCAGCGCCAAAAATTCGATATTGCCTTCGCCGCCCGTAATCGGCGAAAAAGTCAGGCCCTGGACGCCGTAGCCGATGCCCGCCGCGAAATCGAGCACGCCGCGCAGCACGTCGCGGTGCACGTCGGGATCGCGGACGACGCCGGACTTGCCGACCTTGTCCCGTCCCGCTTCGAACTGCGGCTTGATCAGCGCGGCGACCCGGCCGTCCGCCGCAAGCAGCGCCCGAAGCGGCGGCAGGATGAGCTTCAGCGAGATGAACGACACGTCGATCGACGCGAACGTCGGCACCGGCCCCCGCAAATCGCCCGGCTGCATGTACCGGAAGTTGGTGCGCTCCATGACGCAAACGCGCGGATCGGTGCGCAGCTTGTAGTCGAGCTGATTGTAGCCGACGTCGACCGCGTAAACGAACGCCGCGCCGTTTTGCAGCGCGCAGTCGGTAAACCCGCCCGTCGACGAGCCGATGTCGATCATGACCGCTCCGTTCAAATCGAGGCCGAACGTCCGAATCGCCTTCTCCAGCTTCAAGCCGCCGCGGCTGACGTAGGGGTGAACGGCCCCCTTCACCTGAATCGACGCGTCGCGGGAAATTTTCGTCCCCGCCTTGTCGATTTTTTCCCCGTCGACGACGATCAGGCCGGCCATAATGGCGGCTTTCGCCTTTTCCCTGCTATCGTAATAGGCTTGCTCCACCAGCAGCACGTCAAGCCTTTCTTTGCTCAATGACATATGGGTACGTTGCTCCTGCTTCGCCGTCAAGCGCGCTGCCGCCGGCGGGGCAGCATCGACTTCAGCTCCGTGACGATCCGCTCGGGCGTCAGTCCGACTTCCTGGCGCTGCTCTTTCGGGCTGCCGTGCTCGACGAAATAATCGGGAATGCCGATCGGCTTCACCTTCGCGTCGTACAGGCCGCGTTCGGCATAAAATTCCAGCACCGCGCTGCCGAAGCCGCCGTGCAGCGCGCCTTCCTCCAGCGTCAGCATATGATAGCCGCCCTCGTACAGCTCGAGCAGCATTTGTTCGTCCAGCGGCTTCAAAAAGCGGGCGTTGACGATGCGCGGCTGAATGCCTTCCGGCTTCAGCAGCTCGGCCGTCTGCGCCGCCAGCTCCAGCATCGGGGCGCCCGCCGCGACGATCGCGAACTTCTCGCCGTCGCGCACCGTTTCCCACGTCCCGATCGGAATCGGCTTCAGGACGTCGTCCATTTTGACGCCGACGCCGTTCAGCCGCGGATACCGGACCGCGATCGGCCCGCCGTCGTAGTCGATCGCCGTTTTCATCATATGGCGCAGCTCGTTTTCGTCCTTCGGCATCATGAGCACCATATTCGGGATGCTGCGCATAAACGCGATGTCGTAGACGCCCTGATGCGTTTCCCCGTCCGCGCCGACGAAGCCCGCGCGGTCGATCGCGAACACGACGTTC
The DNA here is from genome assembly GCF_036577625.1 of Paenibacillus sp. GYB003. Lineage (NCBI taxonomy): Bacteria > Bacillati > Bacillota > Bacilli > Caryophanales > Paenibacillaceae > Paenibacillus > Paenibacillus sp. GYB003. The sequence continues at coordinate 397,328 of NZ_JARBDC010000001.1, forward strand.
GTATTTTGCCGGCATATGTCGTGAATGATCTGGTCGTAAGCGCGCTGCATGAACGTCGAATAGACCGCGAATACCGGCTTCATCCCTTCGAGCGCGAGAGCCGCGCACAGCGTTGCCGCATGCTGCTCGGCGATGCCAACGTCGATCATCCGGTTCGGAAACTTGTCGGCGAACTTCAGCAGCCCGGAGCCGCTCGGCATCGCCGGGGTGACGGCGACGATTCGCTCGTCCCGCTCGGCCAGCTCGATGAGCGTGTTGCCGAACACTTCCGTGTACATTTGCGGGCCGACCGCCTTGACGAATTGGCCCGATTCGATTTTGTAAGGGCCGCCGCCGTGCCAAGCTTGCGAATCTTCCTCGGCCGGGGTATACCCTTTGCCTTTTACCGTCACGACGTGAATGAGCACCGGACCGTTCGCTTTGTCCGCCTGCTTCAGCGTGTCGAGCAGCTGATTCAGGTTATGGCCGTCGACCGGACCGAAGTACGTAAAGCCGAGCTCCTCGAACCATACGCCGGAAACGACCAAATATTTAAGGCTGTCTTTCAGCCGTTCCGCCGTCTTCGCCAGCGTGCCGCCGATCGCCGGTATTTTTTTGAGAAAATGTTCGAATTCTTCCTTGACTTTGTTGTAATGCCTGTCGGTGCGTATTTTGGACAAATAGTTGTGCAGGGCGCCCACGTTCGGGGCGATCGACATTTCGTTGTCGTTCAAAATGACGGTCAAATTTTTGCCCTCGTGTCCGATATGGTTCATCGCCTCGAGCGCCATCCCGCCCGTCAGAGCCCCGTCGCCGATCAAGGCGACGATTTTGTTCGTCTCGCCCTTCAAATCTCTGGCGATCGCCATGCCCATCGCCGCGGACAGCGACGTGCTGCTGTGGCCCGCTTCCCAAACGTCGTGCTCGCTTTCCGACATTTTGACGAAGCCGCACAGCCCTTTGTATTTGCGCAGCGTATCGAAGCGATCCTTGCGGCCGGTCAATATTTTATGAACGTACGATTGGTGGCCTACGTCGAATATGAATTTGTCCTTCGGGCTGTCATAGTAATAATGGAGCGCCAGCGTCAGCTCGACCACGCCCAAGTTCGGAGCGAGGTGGCCGCCCGTTTTCGACAGCTTCTCGATCAGAAAGGCGCGTATTTCGGCAGCGAGCGTTTCCATTTCGGAAACGGTCAGCTTTTTCAAGTCGGCCGGGCTGTTTATTTGGTTTAGAAGCACGTTTGTGCCCTCACTTTCCGTTTTCGCTTATTCCCTACGCCCGCCAAGCATCGGGAAGTTCGGCCGACATGAGGTTCGGCGAACGGCTCGCATTTCGTTACGTATACCTCAGCTTCCGCAAATGGCGCGGTCGTTATGTAGGCTACGCTAAAACGATAACTACGACACATTATAGCACAACCTCGATTTGTCGCGGAAGTGACCCGCGAAAAACGCGTCGAAACCCGCGCCGCACGCGGGACGAAAACTCCGCTAACGATGCCGTTTAAGGGCCGGGAGAGCCGCGAAACGCAAAAAAAGCGGGGCTTTCCAGCCGCCGCTCAATGGTCCCGCTTCATCAAGTAATCGGCAAGCTGCAGCAGCCGTTCCGGCTTCGGAAAACCGGCATCGGCGATCGCCGCCTTGCCGAGCTCGGTCAACCGCTCGACCTTGGCGCGGGAGCCGTCCAGCCCGATGAAGTACGGATACGTCACCTTTTGCAGCTTCTCGTCGCTGCCTACCTGCTTGCCCAGCTTTTTCTCGTCGCCGACGATGTCGAGAATGTCGTCCTGGATTTGAAATGCGAGGCCGACGTTCGTTCCGAACAGCTCGAGCGCTTCGAGCTGCGCGTCGGTCGCGCCCCCGATCCGTCCTCCCGCCTTCAGCGAAAAGACGATCAGGTCGCTCGTCTTGTGCAGATGAATATAGTCGAGCTCCTCCAGCCGGGTCAGCCCCTGCTCGCCCTGCATGTCCGCCACCTGCCCGCCGACCATGCCGCGCGGGCCCGCATAAACGGACAAATCCTCGATTATCGCGAGTACGCGTCCGGCGTCGACGCCGCGCTCGCGGGCCGTCTTCGCCGCCATGTAAAAAGCGTGGGTCAGCAAAGCGTCTCCGGCCAACAGGGCCATCGCTTCGCCGAATACTTTATGGTTCGTCGGCCTGCCGCGGCGGTAGTCGTCGTTATCGAGCGCCGGCAAATCGTCGTGGATGAGCGAATACGTATGCACCATCTCGATCGCGCACGCGACCGGCATCGCCGCTTCCGCCGAACCGCCGCACGCTTCCGCCGCGGCGATCGTCAAAATCGGCCTCATCCGTTTTCCGCCCGCCAGAAGCGAGTATGCCATCGATTCCCGAAGCACGCCGGGAACCGGCCACTCCTCGGGCAAGCATCCCGCCAGCTCCCGCTCGATTCGTTCCGCATGGCCTTGAATGTAGTCCGTTAAGGACCGTTCCGACATGCCTATCCATTCTCCTTTTCGTCCGAAACCGGCTGGAACGGCTTTTTCGCGAAGCTTCCGTTTTCCTCGAGCAGCGTCTCGATTTTGCGCTCGACCTGCTCCAGCTTTTGACCGCACAAATGCGACAACGCCATTCCTTCCTGAAACAGCTCGATCGCTTTTTCAAGCGGCACGTCTCCGTGCTCGAGCTTCGCGACGATTTGCTCCAGCTTGTCCATCGCTTCCTCGAAGCTGACGCCGTTTCCGTTCTCCCCGTTACTCATCCCGGTTTTCCTCCATTCCCCATACGTGACAATCGAGCTGGCCGTCCGTCAGACGGACGCGCACCAGATCGCCGGGCTGCACTTGCCCGATCGACTTGATGATTTGCCGCCGCTTCTCGTCGTAGACGAGCGAATAGCCGCGCTGCATCACTTTAAGCGGACTGAGCGCGTCCAGGTGGCGCAGCTGGGCGTTCCAGCGCTGGCGCGTTTGTCTCGCGGTCGTCTGCATCGAGACGAGCAGCTGGCGCTGCGCCACCTCGACCCGTTTTTTGGCGAAATCGAGCTGCTGCCGGGGATTGTGCGCCGACAGCTTGCGCTCGAGCTTCATCGCCGATTCGCGCGACTCCGACAGGCGCCGGCGCAATCGGAACGCAAGCTGCTCCCGCAGCCGATCCAGCCGCTGCGCCGGCTCCTGCAGCTGCCTTCGCGGCTGCGTCAGCACCGGCGAACGGCGCAGACGATGCAGACGCTCCCGCTTCACGCTCACCTGCGACGTCAGCCCTTTTATGAGCCGCTGCGACAAATGCGCGATATGCTGCTTCAGCTCCAGGTGATGCGGAACGGCGAGCTCGGCGGCCGCGGTCGGCGTAGCGGCCCTCAGATCGGCGACGAAATCGGCGATCGTGAAGTCGGTCTCGTGGCCCACGGCCGATATGACCGGTATCGCCGACGCCGCGATGCTTCGCGCGACCATCTCTTCATTGAAAGCCCACAGCTCCTCCAACGAGCCGCCGCCGCGTCCGACGATGAGCACGTCCGCCTCGCCGTGCCGGTTCATCGCCTCGATGGCGCGGACGATGCTCGGCGCCGCCTGGGCGCCTTGAACGAGCACCGGATAAAGCAAAATCGGCACGGCCGGAAAACGGCGCTGCAGCGTCGTGACGATATCCCGGACCGCCGCCCCCGTCGGAGACGTGATGACGCCGACGGCGCGGGGAAATTTCGGGATCGGCCGCTTCCTCTCCTGCGCGAACAAGCCTTCGTCCCCGAGCTTTTTTTTCAGCCTCTCGAACGCCAGGTACAAGTTCCCGATGCCGTCCTGCTGCATCTGCGTCACGTACATCTGGTACTGGCCGTCCCGCTCGAAGACGGAAATGTTTCCGCGGGCGACGACCTTCGAGCCGTCCCGCGGAATAAAGCCGAGACGCTGATTGTTCGAGGCGAACATGATGCATTTGACCCGGCTGTCCGCGTCTTTCAGCGTGAAATACATATGTCCGCTCGAATGGTGCGTGAAATTCGATATTTCGCCGCGCACCCAGACGTCCTGCAGCACCGAATCGCCTTCGAGCTTCATTTTGATATAGCGGGTCAAATCTTTGACCGACAACACTTTTTGCTGATTCGGCGGTTGATTCGCTTGCAGCATCGTAACGGATCGCCCCATTCGGCCGCCGCTCAGCGGCGCAGCGCTTTCGCCGCCTGCACCGTATTTTGCAGCAGCATCGTAATCGTCATCGGACCGACGACGCCCGGCACCGGCGTAATCGGCCCGGCGATATCGACGACGTCGTCGAAATCGACGTCGCCCACGAGCGTCCCGTCGTCCAAACGGTTAATCCCGACGTCGACGACGACCGCGCCGGGCTTGACGAATTCCTTCGTGACGAATTTCGGCTTGCCGATCGCCACCACGAGAATGTCGGCCTCGCGGCAAAGCTCCTTCATATTTTCGGTGCGCGAATGGCACACCGTCACCGTCGCGTTTTCGCGGAGCAGCAGCATCGCCACGGGCTTGCCGACGATGTTGCTGCGGCCGATGACGACGGCGCGTTTGCCGGATATCGGAACGCCCGTCCGTTTGATGATTTCGATAATGCCGGCGGGCGTGCACGGAAGCAAGCCCGGTTTGCCGATCGACAAATTGCCGACGTTGATCGGATGGAAGCCGTCGACGTCTTTCTCCACCGCGATCGCGTCGATGACCGCGTCTTCGGAAATATGCTTCGGCAGCGGAAGCTGCACGAGAATGCCGTGAATGTTCGCATCCCGATTCAGCTTGTCCACCAGCGCGAGCAGCTCGGCCTGCGACGTCTCGGCCGGGAGGCGGTGCACCTCGGAATAAATGCCTACCTGCTCGCACGCCTTCGCTTTGTTGCGGACGTACACCCCGGAGGCGGGATCGTCGCCCACGAGCACGACGGCGAGCCCCGGGCGAAAGCCTTCGGCCGCCAGTCGATCGACTTCTTCCTTCAAACCGCCGCGGATGTCTTGGACCAGTTGCTTGCCGTTAATGATTTGCTGAGCCAACGGTAATTCCTCCTTGTCACGTTTGTCGCCTGGGGCATTCGTTTAGTGGGACGTTTCGAAGCCGCCCTTGATGCGGTCCAGTTCCTTGATCATTTTGCCGAGCACGCCGTTGACGAACTTGCCCGACTCGTCCGAGCCGAACCGTTTCGCCAGCTCGATCGCCTCGTTGACGACGACTTTCGGCGGCGCTTCCTCGGTGCCGAACAGAAGCTCGTACGCCGCCAGACGCAAGATTTGCCGGTCGACTTTGGACAGCCTGTCCACTTTCCAGCCGGTCAAATAAACGCCGAGCACCTCGTCGATCCGTTCCTTTTGGCGCCACGTTCCCGCCACCAGATCGGTCAAATAGTCCGACCCGGCCAGCGCGCCGCCGCCGATTTTCAAATCCGCTTCGTTGTCGCTGCGGGCTTCCTCCAGCACGGTTTCGATCGCCGCTTCCGGAGAGACGTCGTTCATATCGATCTGGTACAAGCTTTGCACCGCGATTTCCCTGGCCAATCTTCGCTTCATTGCGCGATTCATCCTCCTGCCTTCGTTCCGTAAGGCTGCTATGCGTACACTATACCATAAAATCGGTTTTGCAAAAAAGAAGAAGGCCGTATCCGTGTCGGAACGCCCTTCCGCCGTTTCAGCGAAACCATTTCCACCGATCCGCAAGCCGGCTCGCCCTCTCCAGCCACTCGTCCGCGGTCAGCCTCAGCTTCCCCGCGTCGTACTTGCCGCCTGCGTACGCGCAAACCGAAATGATAAAAGCGACGATCAACATATCCCAAAACCCGCTGATCAAATAGACGATGCCCAGAAACAGTCCCGAAGCGACGCCGATCAGCAGTCCCTTGCGCTTATCCCACAGCTCGTTCCACATCGCGCCAGCCACCTGCCTCTATTCGACTCTGCTTTTAAACGTCTGGGATTGGACGACGTTGGCTACGAATACGGATACGTTCGCTACGGGAATCCCGGTAATGTCCTCGATATGGCTTTTGACCGAACGCTGCATCTCTTCCGACAGATCGGGTATCGAGCTTTCTCCGTCCACGAAGGAACGGATGACGATTTCGAGTCCGGCGTCGCTGACCGACACCTTCGCCTTCATGTCTTTCACGCCGCGAACGCGGCCGGCCGCTTTAAGCGCCAGGTTTTCGACCGTTTCCATCGAAATGCGGATATCCCCGAAGTCGGTCCGCTGATCGATCGACGGAATTTGCCCTTTGCCGCGGCGCACCGCCACATAAAAAAAACGGCACGTCACGAGCAGCACGAACAGGCCGATCGCGATTGCCGGATAAGCCGTAGATTTCTCGTAATACAGGTTGCGCAAAAAGTCGCCCGACGTTTCGATCGGAACCCATCCGAACGATGCGGTCAAAAAAAAGACGACGCTGATCCCGATAATCAGCGTATACAAAAACAGCAGCAACCGGTCCAATACTTTGATCACGTATGTAACGCCCCTTCCGCATAAAAAACGTCTGACCGAAGCGTTCCGACGATGTCCGTTCGTACGTAGCGGCGGCTTTCGGTTCCGACGAGCGTCCGCTCTAATTCCCGGCTCGGGCAAACGTAAAACAAGGGCGACAGGTTGTCCGGGCAAAGCCCCGAACAAGGCCGCGAAGCGCTGCCGCTCCGCCGGCCTTTGTTTATCGGAAGCTCCGCCTAGGCGGACGACCTTTCGTCCTTTGACGCGAGCGAGCCGTTATTTGACCCGCTGTACCGCCGTTTCTTCGTCCTGCGGCACCTGTTTGTCCGGCGTTTTGAACTGAACGTCGTGAATGTGCACGTTCACCTCGACGACCGAAAGGCCGGTCATCGATTCGATCGCCTGCTTCACGCTTCGTTGGATCGAACTGGCCACCTCGGGAATCCGGTTGCCGAACTCGACGATGATCGATACGTCGACCGCCGCCTCGCGCTGTCCGACCTCAACCTTGACGCCCTTGGACAAATTTTTCCGTCCGAGCAGCTCGGCGATTCCTCCGCCGAAGCCGCCGCTCATACCCGCGACGCCGGGCACTTCCACCGTCGCCAGTCCGGCGATCACTTCGATGACTTCCGGCGCGATCTGAATCGTTCCGATGTCCGTTTTTTCGTAATCCGCTGCTGCGGTACTCATCGCATAAACACCTCCCAGTCCGGTTCGTCTTTACTATTACTATACCATCTTGCCATTTTTATGACAAACGATACAAGCCTTTAAGCCCGGCTTGTCAAGACTCCGGATCGTTCACGTCGTGCTCCTCGAGAAACTTGATGTCGAACGTTCCGGCCTGGAACAGCTTATGGTCCATCAGCTTCAAATGGAACGGGATCGTCGTGTGGATGCCCTCGATGGCGAATTCGGCCAGCGCCCTGCGCATGCGGGCGATCGCTTCGTCCCGCGTCGGCCCCCATACGATCAGCTTCGCGATCATCGAATCGTAATGCGGCGAAATCGTATAGCCCGGATAAGCGGCGCTGTCGACGCGGACGCCCGGTCCTCCCGGCGGCAGGTAAAACTGGATTTGACCCGGCGACGGCATGAAGTTGCGCTCCGGATCTTCCGCATTGATGCGGCATTCGATCGACCAGCCCTCGAACTTGACGTCCTCCTGCCGGAACGACAGCGGCTCGCCCTGGGCGATCATGATCATTTCTTTGATGATGTCGATATTCGTAATCATCTCGGTCACGGGATGCTCGACCTGGATGCGCGTATTCATTTCCATAAAGTAAAACCGACCGTCGGGACCGAGCAAAAACTCGAGCGTTCCCGCTCCGGAATAATCGACCGCGAGCGCCGCCCGGACGGCCGCTTGGCCCATCGCCTCGCGAATTTCCGGCGTCAGCACCGGGCACGGCGCTTCTTCGACGAGCTTCTGTCTGCGGCGCTGCACCGAGCAGTCGCGCTCGCCCAAATAAACGGCGTTGCCGTGCTTGTCGGCGATAATTTGAATTTCGACGTGCTTCATGCCCGTCAAATATTTTTCCAGGTAAACGCCCGCGTTGCCGAACGCCTTCTGCGCTTCCTGCTGGGCCGTGGCGATTTGCTGGATCAGCGACTCTTCGTCTTCGGCGATGCGGATGCCTTTGCCGCCGCCGCCCGCCGTCGCTTTAATGATGACGGGATACCCGATCTCGCGGGCGACCCGCACCGCTTCCTCCATATCCTCGATCAAGCCGTCCGAGCCGGGGATGACCGGAACGTCGGCGTCCTTCATCGTCTGCTTCGCGACCGATTTGTCCCCCATCTTGCTGATCGCCTGCGGAGACGGTCCGATAAACTCGATGTTGCACTGCTCGCATATTTCCGCGAAATCGGCGTTTTCCGCCAAAAAGCCGTAGCCCGGATGGACGGCGTCCGATTCGGTCAGCGTCGCCACGCTCATCAAGTTCGTAAAGTTCAAATAGCTGTCCTTGGAGAGCGTCGGGCCGATGCAGTACGCTTCGTCGGCCAATCGGACGTGAAGCGAGTCCCGGTCGGCTTCCGAATAGACGGCGACCGTGTAAATGCCCAGCTCCCGGCAAGCGCGGATGATGCGGACCGCGATTTCGCCGCGGTTCGCCACCAATATTTTTTGAAACTTCATGTGCGCATTTTCCTCCAATTATTCCGGTTTTACCAGGAACAAGGTTTGTCCGTACTCGACCAGCTGCCCGTTCTCGACGAGAATGTCGACGATTTCTCCCTTGACCTCCGCCTCGATCGGATTCATCAGCTTCATCGCCTCCAGGATGCATACCGTCGTCTTCTCGCTGACGCGGTCGCCGATGCTGACGTACGGCGCGGCGCCCGGCGCCGGAGCGGCGTAAAACGTGCCGACCATCGGAGAAACGATTTTGTGCAGTCCCGCCGCCGGATCGGCGACCGGGGCCGCTGCCGGAGCGGTAGCGGTCTCTGCCGGCGCCGCGGCCGCCTGCTGAACGGGAGGAGCGTATGTAACGTGCGATGCCGCCTGAACGGGCTGAACGGGAGCGTGCGTAACGACGACGGATTCGGTTTTATTCGGTTTACGGATCAAAAGGCGGGCGCCTTCGTTTTCGATTTCCAATTCTTGTACGGTCGTCGTATCGACGAGTTTGATCAATTCTTTAATTTCGCTGAGCTTGAACATCTTTTTCACTCCTTAGGGCGATTGTGAAGCGTTTACTGAAACGGGCAATGCTTGTATTATATCACAACCGCTACGGGCGCAAAACAACATTTGTGGACGGACCGGCGCGGAGGCGGCATTCGCGGGTCTTGACGAAACGCCGGTTGCTCCGCCGCACAAAGAAAGACGCCGCCGTCCCCGCGCGAATCGGCGGTTTTCGGAGCGTCTGTTCGACTGTTCGGGACCCGGGGCGGCGGCCGGCCGCGCGAGGGCGGCCGTTTCCGTTTCGGCCCGGGGCGGTCCGGCGGCTTCGATTATTGCACGTATTGGACCGTCACTTTGTCCGGCGTGACATTCAGCTCTTTCATGACGAGATCGACGATCGTCACGCCCTGGCTGCGCTCCAGCTTGGCCGACTGCACGATCACCTTCCATTTGCCGCTGTCCTGCAGTACGATCGCGTTTTGAAAATCTTTGCCGAGCTGATCTTCGACGTTCATCACTTTTTCGTCCATATCCTGCAGCTTTTGCACTTCGGCGAGCGCCTTTTCGACTTCCTCGTTCGATTTTTTGGAATCGACGGAGACGGCCATCCACTTTTCAATCTCTTTCGACAGCTGCTCGCTGCGCTTCATATGAAGCGATCGGAAGAAATCGTTGCCCGAGGTCGCTTGGGCCGAAGCGGACACCTGCTTCAGCACTTCCTCGTCCGTTTTGGCCGAGGCGCCCGTTTGCTGGCTTTGGGCCGTTTTGTCCGCAGCCGCCGACGGATTCGCCGACGTTTTGTCGGTCGTCGCCTTGGCGTCGGAAGCCGCTTTGTCCGCAGCGGCTTTGTCGGCGGCCGCTTTGTCTGCTGCGGCTTTGTCCGTCGTCGCGTTCGCGGAGCCGCTCGTCGCGATCGTGTCGACCTTGATTTCGGTGCCGGCCGCCTGCTGGTTCGTCAGATCGAGATCGTTCACGTCTTCGGTAAACAAGTAATACGCGGAAAGCACCACCATCAGGCTGAGCATCGATACGAGCCAAACCGTTTGTCTTTTCGTATTCATCGCTTCGTTCCTCCTCGGATCATCTTTTCGTTTTCACCGCGACCGCAAACTATCGCGATCATTGCTTCCTGGGCAGCACCGATATTCGGTGCGCCGGGACGTCCAATCCGCGGCCGACCGCCTCCGCGATCATTTGCTTGACCGTCATGTTTTCGGCGCCTTTGGCAACGACGACAACCCCCCTTATGCGCGGCTTTATTTTTTTTAACACGAGCGGAGTTTGTCCGCCGGAAGCTTCGTACAGCACGACTTCTCCGCTTCGCGATATTTCGGTGATATGGCGGGTCGATCCGTTCTGGTCTTTCTCGTTCGTAATTTGCTGCGTTTCCTTCGAGTTGGACTGGACGATCGTCTCCTCCGTCGAATCGATCGTGACGAGCACTTCGACGTCCCCGACCGCGACGACCTTTTGCAAAATGGCTTTGATCGCGTCTTCGTACGCATGCTCGTATTCGCGAAAGCCCGCTTTGTCGTTCGGATCTTTGGACGCGAACGTTTGCTGCGCCGGAGGCGAAGGCGCTCCGCCTTGACCGTCCGGTTGTCCGACCGGTATGACGTGCAGAAACGAACCCAGAATCATGAAGGCGACTCCGAGCAGACCGAGCAGCATGAGCCAGCGGAACGTGTTGACGCGCTTCCCTCCTCCAGGCCCGCCGCCGACCCGCTCTTCCAGCCATTGCAGCCATTTCGCCATGAGTTCACCTCGCTTTCTCCAGCTCCGATTCGTACAGCAGCGTCACTTCGTCCCGGCCCAGCTGCCATTGCCGCCATACTTGCTCGTACATGCGTTCTTTCGCGTCGATTTGTTGTTTCGTCAGCTTGCTTTCGTCCGGCTTCGTCTTCGGCTCCGTCCCGCCGACGCGAATATCGATATGGACGGGCTCGACGGCGGCGATCGGCTTTCGTTGCGGCGCTTCCGCCTCCGAAGGGGAAGAGTCCGGACGTTGTATATGATCAAGGATCACCTGCATATGCTTCATGCTCGGCGTTCCGTTGTTGTCGTAGCTAAGTTGCAGCTTCACCTGCTTCACCCGCACGCCCGCGTCGTTTCCGAAGCTGCGCTGCAGCTCGGCGGCCAGCTCGCTTTCCATCAGCCTTTGCGCCTCGCCCCGGTCGTTTTGCCGCCACCGCTCCGCGTCCTGCATGATCGCCTGCAGCGGCTTCATCGCGGCGAACGTTCGGCTGTCGGCGGCGTCCCCGAGCTGCTCGACGGAGGCCACTATTTTTTGCGCGTCCCATTTTTGCTTGAACAAGGACAATAGCGGCGACAGCAGCGCGAGCAGGATGAACAGGCCGAGCACGGTGCGCACGTACCGCTGATACGCGTTGTTCGGAAGCAGCAGTTCGACGAAGGCGGCCAGCAATACGACGACGACGATTTCCTTTAGCCACCCGCTGAGCCAAGCCATCATGGGAAGCGCCTCTCTTCCTTTTCATTCATCTCATCATGACGGACACGTTGCCGGCGGCGATAATGATCGTCACGGCCAAGAAAAACATGAACCCGACGGCGGCCACCGCCGCGAACACGTAAATGAGGCTTTTGCCGATCGTCTGCAAGCATTGGATGATCGGGTTCGAGCCGAGCGGCTGCATGACCGCCGCGGATACGTTGTAGATGAGCGCAAGCGCCATAATTTTCATGGCCGGGAACGCGCACAAAAACACGATGATGACGACGCCGGACAGGCCGACCGCGTTTTTCACGAGAAGCGAAGCGCCGATGACGGTTTCCGAAGCGTCCGAGAACAGCCTTCCGACGACCGGGACGAAATTGCCGGTCAAATATTTGGCCGTCCGGATCGTCACGCCGTCCGCCACCGCCCCCGTTCCCCCCTGGATCGAGATGACGCCGAGGAAGACGGTTACGGTAATGCCGAGCACCGTCAGGCTGATCGTGCGAAGCAGGTTGGCGAGCTGCGTCACCTTGTACTTGTCGCTGATCGAACTGACGATGTGCAGCACGGCCGAAAAAAACAGCAGCGGAAACACGAACGAGTAGATCAGCGTGCCGACGGCGTGAATCATGAACACGATGAGCGGATGGAGCACGGCGACGGAGGCGACGTTGCCCATCGAGCCGAGCAGCGTCAGCATGAGCGGGACCATCGCCATCATGAAATGGATCATGCTCGTGATCGCGTCCTTCGCGTAGCCGATCGCCACACTGAAGCTGTTGATCGCGATGAGCAGCAGCACCAGGTACGTGATTGCGTAGGCGATTTTGCTCACATTGTTTCGTTCGAACGCGCTCTGCAGCGACTCGAGAATCATGCTGAACACGGTCAGAATGACGATCGATGCCAGCAGCTTGCCGCCGATGAGCACTTCGTGCAGCATGAATTTGCCCGCGGCTGTCAAAATCGAGCGTACGCTGAAGCCTTCTCCTCCCGGAACAAGCACATCGATAAAGCTGGGTGGCTTCTCGTCGGGAAAATAGGCGCCGTATTCCTTCGTCAGCCGGTTCCAGTACGTTTCCACCTGGTCGGTCGGAAGCCGCTGCGCCTGCTCCCGGATGATCGCCTCGGCCGGAGAGTCGGCATACGCGGCCGCGCCCGAGAGAAGGATGCATACCAGCAGCGCGGCGGCCGCCCATCCGCGAATGCGATGCCTCATCAACCGTTTCAACTCCCGTCTCCGCTTAAAAACCGGTTTGTTCGAACGCCTCAGGCGGGCAGCAGCTTGACCACCGTTTCGATAATGACGGTTATGATGGGAATCGCCATGACCATGATGAGCACTTTGCCGGCCAGCTCGATTTTCGAGGCGACCGATTCGAGTCCCGAATCGCGCACGATTTGCGCGCCGAATTCGGCGATGTAGGCGATGCCGATAATCTTCAAAATCGTTTTGAGAAACATGACGTTAATGTTCGTAAGCGCCGACAATTGCTCCAGGACGCCGATGACGGCCGCGATTTTGCCGAGCAAAAACAAGAAAATGTAAATGCCGGTTACCGTGATGAGCAAAAAAGCGAACAACGGCTTATGCTCTTTCAGCACGAGCGTCAAAATCGCCACGATCAGTCCGAGGCCGACGATTTGTATCATTTCCACCCGGATCACCTGCCCTGCGTTTTGCGGACTGTCCCGTTATGACGCGGATCGCTTCGCGGACTCGGGCGCTTTTTCGCCATCGCCTTACTGGAACAAAAAGATCGTCTTGATTTCCTTGAACAGATCGTCCAGCAGGCTTACGACCATGAACAGGACGACGACGAAGCCGATCACCGTCACCCAGTGCGCCATATCTTCTTTGCCCATCTGCTTCAGGACGGTATGGATCATCGCGATGATGATGCCGATCCCGGCGATTTGAAAAATCGCGTTCACGTCCACGTTCATTTCCCGCACCCCTTCTAGTACATCAGAATGACGACGAAAGCTCCGGCCAGCACCCCCAGGCTTCTCCACATTTTCTCGTAGCGTCTTTGATCTTCCCGGGCGGCTTGCTCTTCGGCCTGCAGCAGGCTGACGGCGAGTCGCAAATGCTTCGTCTGGTCGTCGCGGTCGCTGATGCCCAAAGTAAAGCTCAACTGGCTCAAGATTTCCCGTTCATTCGATGATAGGGCGGTCTGTTTCCAACAAGCGTCCACCGCTTCCCGCCAGCTTTCGGCGGCCGTCTTGCCGTTTGCCGCGAGCATCGGCTCCGCCGCCATCCGAAACATCGCGGCGAGCTGCGGCTCGAGCTGGTCGGCGATGCGCGCAAGCGCCTCCGGCAGCGGCGTGTAGCCGTAGTTCATTTCCGTTTCGAGCCGCTGCAGCGCGTGGACGAGCCCGCGTATTTGGCGCGGGCGGCGGGCGTAAACGGACGCCTTCGCGAAGCCGATCGCCGTGCCGGCGAGCAAAACGAGCATCGCTCCGATCAGCTTCAGCATGGCGCTCTCCCGCTTTCCGTCAAGGTGCGCGCGTTCAGCTCGGCGAGCTTGCGGCCGGAAGCGTCGCGCACCGTAAAACGGGCTCCCGTCTGGCGGCTTCTCGTCAGCTCGACGACCCGGGAAAAGACGCCGTCCTCCAGCAAGCGCCGCATGACCGGTCTGTCGCGGACGTCCGATGCGTCGCGCCCGTGCGCGGTGGCGAAGACGCGCACGCCGGCGTGCAGCGCTTCCTGCAGGGCAACGGCGTCCTCATGGCGGCCGATTTCGTCGACGACGAGCACTTCGGGCGACATGGAACGAATCATCATCATCATCCCTTCGGCTTTCGGACATCCGTCCAGCACGTCGGTACGGGGACCGACGTCGAACGTCGGGACGCCCTTCACGCATGCCGCGATTTCCGACCGCTCGTCGACGATTCCGACGCGCTGCCCGCTTCCCGGCGCATTCCCCCGGACCGCCCCTTCGCTGACCGTCCGGGCCATGTCGCGGATGAGCGTCGTCTTTCCTTGGCGCGGCGGCGAGACGATCAGCGTCTGGTGCACCGTTCCGGCGGACTCGTCCCAAACGGCCGGAAGCAGCTCGCGAGCGATGCCGGGAACGGCCCGGGCGATCCGGATGTTGAAGCTGCCGACATCGCGGATATGCTTCACTTCGCCCCGCTCCAGCACCGTTTTGCCGGCCAGTCCGACGCGATGGCCTCCGGCGATCGTAATGTAGCCCCGGCGCAGCTCCTCCTCGTACGTGTACAGCGAATGTCCCGTCAGCAGGTCGAGCAGCTTCAGCCCGTCCTCTTTCGACGGTCGGTAGCCCCGGGACGCCTCAAGGGTCAGCGCGCCGTCCGGCGAAACGAATCGCGATTCGCCCCCGACGACCACTTCGAGCGGCCGGGCTTCCCTAACCCGTATTTCCTCCAGCCGGTCGCCGGCCGCCTCCGGCAGCCTTTCTATCAATCCGCGAATGCGTGCCGGCAAAAAAGGTAGAATCGGTTGCATGATGACGCGGCTCCTCCCCCGGTTTGTCCGGGATACTCTCATCTATATGCCCGGACAAGCGCATTATTCCTCTATTTTTTGAGTATGCCTATGAAAATGCAGGCGACGCCGACGCCGACCCAAGCCATTTTGGCGAACGACAGCTTGTCGGCCAGTCCTACCAGACCGATCGTCGTCGTCGTTAGAAGAGTCAAAGGGCCGACGACGGCGAGTCCGGAATTGACGAGCAGCGCTTTGTCGATCTGGTTCAGTCTCAGCATGATCAGCGCGGCGATAATTTCGAGGCTGCCGGACATGAGCCGGAGCGACGCCATGCTCATGACGATTTTGTTGATCATCGCTTGGTTCTCCTCCTTAACGTTCGTTTTTCCCATGTTATGCGGGCACGTCCCATTTTAGGCATACCGGGCACCCTGCTCCGGGCAAATGCATATATTGCTCCGAGACCACATACAAATCCTTACAGCGAGGAGACTTGTTTTATGGACGTAACTTCACGGCTGGAGTGGCATCCGCTTTTGCAGGATCCGACGCGCTGCCGATCCGTCAAACCGCGCGCAAGCGGGATTACGATGGTGATCGACAAAGGTCTGGGGCTCCACGCTTTCGAAGATCTGCTTCAGACGGCGGCGCCCTACGTCGACCTGCTCAAAATCGGCTTCGGCACGTCGCCGCTGTATCCGACCGCGCTGCTGAAACGGAAAATCGAGCTCGCCCGCGAGCATCAAATCGACATTATGCCGGGCGGCACGTTTCTGGAAGTGGCCGTCGCGCAAAACGCGGTGGCGGAATTTTTCGATATGGTGCGGCGGCTCGGTTTCAATGCCGTCGAAGTGTCGGACGGCACGATCGAGCTCGAACGGCTCCGTCGAAACGAGCTGATTCGCCGCGGCCGCGAAGCCGATTTGAACGTATATACGGAGTACGGGAAAAAGCTGTGGGGTTCGACGATCGATGCGGAGCAGCTGCTCGAAACGGTGCTGTTCGACGTGCAGCACGGGGCGTCTCTCGTCACGATCGAGGCGCGCGAATCGGGGACGGGGGTCGGCATTTTCGACGGGGACGGTCAATGCCGCGACGAGGAGCTGCTGGACATTCAAGCGATGCTGCCGGATCCGGGGCGGCTGTTATGGGAAGCGCCGCTCAAGCAGCAGCAAATCGATTTGCTGCGGACGCTGGGCCCGTCCGTCAATTTGGGGAATATCGCTCCGCAAGAAATATTTTCGTTGGAAACGCTGCGCAGAGGTCTTCGTTCGGATACGTTCCGGGACCCCCGGCGGAACGGCGGGACTTTGCAGCCGGAGTAGACAAAGCGAGGGATCAGGCATGCTGGTGGACGTCATCCCGTGTGTAAACGAAGCGAGATCGGATGACTTGATTCAAAAAACGGTTATCGTGATCGACGTGCTGCGGGCTACGAGCACGATCGTGACGGCGCTCGAGCACGGCTGCGCGGCCGTCGTTCCGACGGAAACGGTCAACCAGGCGAAGCAGTGCCAGCAGGAAGGCGATCTGCTCGGCGGCGAACGGTTTTGCAAAAAAATCGCCGGATTCGATTTCGGCAATTCTCCGGCCGAATATTCGACGCCGGCCGTTGCCGGGAAGCGGGTCGTGCTGACGACGACGAACGGGACGCGCGCGATCCAGAAGTCGCAGCGCGCCGGACGGATGCTCGCCGGCTGCCTGCTGAACGCGGAAGCCTGCGCCGAAGCGGCTTACTCGTTCGGACGGGATATCGTCATTCTGTGCGCCGGAACGCAGGACGAATTTTGCCTCGAGGACGGATTATGCGCGGGGCTGCTCGTTCGTTACTTGCAGCAGCTTGGCGACGGGCGGCTGCAGGCGAACGATTTCGGCAGCGCCATGCTGCACGCGTTCGACGCGGTTCAAGGCGGTCTCGAGGAAGCGCTTCTTTCGTGCGCGAGCGGCAGACGGCTCGTCAAGCTCGGGCACGAAGACGACGTGCGTTTTTGCGCGCGAACGAACGTGTACCGGCTCGTTCCGGTTTGGAAAGATCAGTCGCTCGTCCGGTTCTAATCCGATTGCGGACGTTCATACAATAACGAAGAATAGGTTGTCTACACTCCAGAAGGACAAGGGGTTTTTCGTATGAACGGCTTGAACGGGTTAAACGGCGAACTGCTGCTTCTGTTTCTGATCGTAGTCGGCATGATCGGACGCTCGCCGATCATCACGACGGCGGCCTGCATTTTGCTCGTCATCAAACTGATCCATCTGGAACGATTTTTACCGACGATCGAACGGAGAGGCCTTGAATTGGGCCTCTTGTTTTTGACGATGGGCGTTTTGGTTCCGTTTGCCAGCGAGCGCATTTCGAGCAAAGACATATGGGCCGTCTTTACGTCGTGGCCGGGCATCATCGCCTTGATCGGCGGCGCGATCGCCACGTACATGAACGGCAAAGGGCTCGATCTGCTCAAAGTCGACCCGCAGCTGATCGTCGGGCTCGTCATCGGTTCGATATTCGGCATCATTTTCATGCGGGGCATCCCGGTCGGTCCGCTTATGGCGGCGGGCATCACCGCGCTGCTGCTCAAAATCGCCTCTTTTTTGTTCGGGAAAATTCATTAGGCCGTCTGCGAAACTCGTTGAATCCGACGGCACTCTTGTGGTAGTGTATCAAGAGAGTCTGTTTAGGAGGAGACATGAATGGCTTTGAAAGTTTGCAAGTTCGGCGGCACCTCGCTCGCTTCCGCCGAGCAATTCCGCAAGGTGGCTCAAATCGCGCTGGCCGATCCGGACCGTAAAATCGTCGTCGTCTCGGCTCCGGGCAAACGAAACAAGCCGGATACGAAAGTGACCGATTTGCTTATCGCCTACGCCGAAGCGATGCTCGGCGGATCGGGCGCGGACCGGGTGGAAGCGGCGATTTTGGAACGGTTTGCGGGAATTATCGAAGGCTTGGAGCTCCCCCGGGAGCAGTACGATATGATTGCCTCGCTGCTCGCCTCCCGGGGCGCCGGCGACCGCAGTCACCGCGCCCGTTATATCGATTCGATCAAGGCGCTCGGCGAAGAATTCAGCGCCCGTCTGCTCGCCGCTTTTTTGCGGAAGGAAGGGCATGATTTCATATATGTCGATCCGAAGGATGCCGGTCTCGTCCTGAGCGACGAGCCGGGCAACGCGCAGGTGCTTCCGGAGTCGTACGAGCGGCTGCGGCCGCTTCGCGACAGCGGGCACCGCATCGTCTTTCCCGGTTTTTACGGGTACGCCGCGAACGGCAATCTCGTCGCTTTTCCGCGCGGCGGCTCGGACATTACCGGGGCCATTTTGGCGGCGGCCGTGCAGGCGGACGTGTATGAAAACTTCACGGACGTCGACAACGTATTCGCCGCGGATCCCCGCGTCGTAGACGTGCCGGCGGCCATTCACGAAATGACGTATTCGGAAATGCGCGAGCTGTCGTACGCCGGCTTCTCCGTCCTGCACGACGAAGCGCTTCAGCCGGCCTTCAACGCCAAAATTCCGGTTCATATCCGCAATACGAACAATCCCGATTCGCGCGGAACGCTCATTTCGCTCGAGCGGCACAATTTGGAGCTGCCCGTGGTGGGCGTCGCCGGATCCTCGGACTTTTGCGCCATTTTCTTGAGCAAATATTTGATGAACCGCGAGAAAGGCTTCGGCCGCCGGCTGCTGCAAATTATCGAGGACGCCGACCTTTCTTACGAGCATACGCCTTCCGGCATCGATCACATCTCCGTCATCATCAAGCAGTCGGCATTTACGCCGGAGATCGAAAGCAAGGTGCTGGAGCGCATTCGCACCGAGCTGCAGCCCGACAAGCTGATCGTTAGGCGCGGCATCGCGCTCATCATGATCGTCGGCGACGGCATGACGAAGCAGATCGGCATCGCCAAACGGGCGACCGGCGCGCTCGCCGACAGCCAGGTGAACCTGGAGATGATCAACCAGGGGGCGTCCGAGAACAGCATCATGTTCGGCATCCAGAACGACGACATGAACAAAGCGATCGTGGCACTTCATAACGAATTTTTCAATAAGTAAGCGGGAGCTTCGCCGGATTCGAGCCGGCGGAGCTTTTTGTTTGCCGCCGGGGCGGGGCGGATAGTGCTCCTTCGGACACGATCCGGGGCCCTTAAACCGGCAAACGGCGTTTGTCGTTCAGCTGATACGCGCGAATCCGAAATTTGTTCGGCACCGGATCGAGCCATTTTTTGCAAATCAAGCTATCGATCAGCTTGTTGCCTTTCTTCCTTCCTACTCCGAGGTGCGCGAATAAAGCGCCAGGCCGGACGATGCCGTTTTGTCTCGCGTCCGTTCGAATCGCCTCTTTCTCCAGCACGGTCAATGATTCCGGCTCCGCCCCAGCGCCGAGCCGTTTGCCGAACAACTGCTGCAGCGTTTGCTGGCATTGGCGCGGCCTTTCTTTCACGTCATCGTACGCGAAACGGATAACGAGCCAGCCGTCGATGACCAAATGGTTTTGCCGGTTCAGCTCGTCGGCGAACTGTTTTCGGTCCGCATCCCGACGGTGCGGTCCGAATCCGTCGATTTCGACGCAAACGCGAAGGTCGCCTTGGATGTAGGCAAAATCCAGAAAGCGCGAACCGTCCTTGAAGTCGAACACTTCATACTCCGGATGGAGCTTGTCGAAGCTGCCGAATGCCGGCCACCAAACGGTTTCCGCGAACAGCTTCTCCGCATGCCCGTGTCCTTCCTTGAACCGTCTCAGCCGTTCGCCGCGCCTCCTCCCGGCATGCTTTCCGATCCATTCTCCATAAGCTTGTTCGAAATTCGCCATAAGCCTCTTCCTTTCCAAATGTTTTTTTCTGCATAAAACGAGTCGCGTTCCAACCAGTTTTAGATCAAGCCAAAACGGCAAAAGCGATTCTTCTCGGTTCCATTCCTGACCAGGCTCGTTATTCAAAATTCCCTTCAACCCCTGCTTCGACTATCCGATAGCAAAAAAACAAAAAAGCATCCTCTCCGCTTGGAAAAGGATGCTTTCCTTGTCTTGCAACGGCGGGCGAAAAACTTACGCCCGCGAAATGTATTTGCCGTCGGACGTGCTGATCAACAGCACGTCGTTTTCGTTGATGAACAGCGGCACCTGCACGTTCAGGCCGGTTTCCAGCTTGGCGTTTTTCGTCGCGCCGGTCGCGGTGTTGCCTTTGATGCCCGGCTCCGTCTCGACGACTTTCAGCTCGACGCTGTTCGGCAGGTTGATGCCGATAATTTCGCCCTGATAGCTGACGATGTTGATCGTCATGTTTTCTTTCAGGAAGTTAAGCTCCCACTCGAGCTGGGACGAAGGAAGCGTAATTTGATCGTACGTTTCGTTGTCCATGAACGTATGCTCTTGGCCGCTCGCGTACAAATACTGCATCGCGCGGTTTTCCACATGGGCGCGGCCCACGTCTTCGCCGGCGCGGAACGTGCGCTCCACGGTGTTGCCGTTGCGCAAATTTTTCAGCTTCGAGCGGACGAAGGCGGCGCCTTTGCCCGGCTTGACGTGCTGGAAATCGAGCACGGTATAAATTTCGTTGTCCACCTCGATCGTCAGGCCGGTACGGAAATCGTTAACAGAAATCACAATCTTTTCCTCCTACATCGTCTTAATCTGGTCCTATCGCAAAAAGATGCACTAATCGATGATAATAAAGTCTTTTGTCGATTGTGTCAATCTTTGGACTCCCTCGTTCGTCACGACGACATCGTCTTCGATCCGGACGCCGCCGAAGCCGGGCAAATAAATGCCGGGCTCGACCGTGACGGTCATGCCGGGCGCGAGCACGGTCTCGCTTTGCGACGACAGCCGCGGGCCTTCGTGAACCTCCATGCCGAGGCCGTGACCGGTGCTGTGCCCGAACCGCTCGCCGTAGCCGTGCTTCTTGATCACGTCGCGGGCGAGGGCGTCCGCTTCTTTGCCGGTCATGCCGGGCTTCATATGCGCCAAAGCGTTCAGCTGCGCTTCCAGCACGATGTCGTAAATTTCGCGATGCTTCGCCGTCGGCTTGCCGAGCATGACGGTACGCGTAATGTCGGAGCAGTACCCTTTATAATAGGCTCCGAAATCGAGCTTCACGAATTCGCCGGCCTGCAGCACCCGGTCGCTCGCCTTCCCGTGCGGCAAGGCGGAGCGCTCGCCCGAGGCGACGATCGTCTCGAACGAGACGGACGCGGCGCCGTGCTGGCGCATAAAAAACTCGATCGTCAGCGCGACGTCGCTTTCCGTTATGCCTGGCTTGAGCGTCGTCAGCACATGCGCGTACGTGCGATCGGCCAGCTCGGCCGCTTCGCGCATAACCGCCAGCTCCGATTCGTCCTTGATCATGCGCAGCTCTTCGACGAGCGAATCCGTCGGGACAAGCCGAACGCCTTGAAGATCGGCCGCGTACGCGACATACGACGCGTACGTGACGTGCTGCTGCTCGAAGCCGAGCTGTTCGATCCCGCACGCCTTCAGCAGATCTTTCAACGTCTCCGTCACCTTCGGCTTATGCTCGACCACCTCGAAATGCTTCGCCTGCTCCGGCGCCTGCGACGTATAGCGAAAATCGGTCAACAAATACGCTTTCTCGTCCGTTATCAGCAAATACCCCGAAGAGCCGGTAAAGCCCGATATATACCGTCTGTTGTGGGCGCCGGTAACGAACAGCGCTTCGAGCTTGCGCTCCCGCATCAGCGTCCGCAGGCGGGACAATCTCGCATGTTCCATCAACCCTTCTCCTTCCCCGCGGCAAGATGCCGGTGCAGCGCCAGCAGGCCGAGCTCGTAGCTGTCCGCGCCGAACCCGGCGATTTGGCCGACCGCGACCGGAGCTATGACCGAAACGTGCCGAAACGGCTCCCGTTTATGAATATTGGACAAATGAACCTCGACGACCGGCAAATTCACCGTCGAAATCGCGTCGCGCAGCGCATAGCTGTAATGGGTGAACGCGCCGGGATTGATCAGAATGCCGTCCTTTTGGCCGAACGCTTCGTGAATCCGATCGATCAGGACGCCTTCGTGATTCGATTGGAGAAACTCCAGGCTCACCCCGATCGTACCGGCGAGCGCGGTCAGCCTCTGTTCGATCGCCGCCAGCGTAACGGTCCCGTAAATGCCCGGCTCCCGAACGCCAAGCATGTTCAAGTTGGGGCCGTGCAAAACCAATATATTGTACACGAGACCTTCCCTCCGTCAACGGAAGATTGAACAGAAGCCATTTTACCATAAGTTTCCCCGCTTTGAGAATCTTTTTTTGAACGCGCCCCGCGTTCGTTCAGTGCGATTCCGCCGGCTCCCGGTGCCGCTCGTCGGTAAATTCGAACGAGATCGAAAAACCGATGAACAGCCCCCAGACGAGAAACAAGCATAAGTCCGTCACGATCGTGTTCCAATCGTACCGGTAAATCCAGCGCATCATCCCGGTCGACGGCCCGATCAGCAGCGTAACGAGCGACCACCACGCGGCGCCGTAAATCAGCCCCGGCCAATGGCCCTTCACGCTTCGAAACAGCGCGCCGTACAGCAGGGAAGCGATGACCGAAAACAAAATAAAGCAAAGCCATCCCATCCAAAAAGCGGCTGTCGTATTCATGTACGACGGCGCGAAAAACGGCTTGGCCATAAAGCTGGCCGGAACTTTCGTAAATTTGAAATAGAAGGCCGCCGCCTTGACCGCTCCCCATATGAGCCCGGCAAAAATGCCGATCTGCAAAGCAAACGACCACACTCCCGTCCGATCGGGCGAGATTTCCCGCGCTTCCATGGCATTTCGTCCTTTCTGCTCCATTTACAGGCTGGTTATAGGCTAGTATGCGTTAACGCGCCGCAAACTAAACGAGTGGCGTTCGGCCCGATAATTCGATACAATAAGGATAGCTTTTTTCATCGGCGTTGGAGCGATTTCTTTCGCGCTTTTGCGGCGGCGCCCGGGGCTCGTCTTGGACCGGGTCGCTTTTCCGAAGCGGCAAGCCGCCGTTTGATCATAGTTCGCAGTCAACCGAAGGAAGGTGATCCCGAAGTGTCGCAGCAACCGCAGCCCATCTACGGCGGGCAAGCCGTCATGGAAGGCGTGATGATGGCCGGCCGGACGGTGAACGTAACGGCCGTAAGGCGCAAAAACAACGAGATCGAATTTTTCGAAGTGCCCCGCAAAGAAATCCGATGGGTGTCCAGGCTCAAAAAGATTCCGTTCGTTCGCGGAATCGTCGCGATTGTCGAATCGAGCGCCAAAGGGGCGCAGCATTTGAACTTCTCGGCGGAAAAATACGCGGAGGACGAAAGCGGCGAAGAAGCGGAACCGTCGACCGACTCTCCCAAAAAAGGCGGTTTGGGCGGCTTGTCGATGGTGCTCGGCGTCGCGGTCGTTGGCGTTTTGTCGTTTTTGTTCGGCAAATTCGTTTTCACGCTCGTTCCCGCCGCTATCGAGCAATTGCTTTTTCAAAACATGTTTAAAAATCTCATTTTGCACAATTTGCTGGAAGGCGTCATTAAAATCGTCCTCCTGCTCGGCTATATTTATTTTATTTCGCTTACTCCCCTCATTAAGCGGCTGTTCCAATATCACGGCGCGGAGCATAAAGTGATCAGCGCGTACGAGGCGGGCAAAGAGCTGACGGTCGAGAACGTGCAGAAGTTCAACACGCTCCATTACCGGTGCGGCAGCAGCTTTATCGTCTTTACGGTCATCGTCGGAGTGGTCGTCTATTCGTTTTTCAAATACGACACGTTATGGGACCGACTGCTGATCCGCATCGCGCTGCTTCCGCTCGTCATCGGCGTGTCGTACGAGGTGCTGCGGCTGACGAACTCCGTCAGGGAAACGCCGGTGCTTCGGTTCCTGGGCTATCCCGGATTGTGGCTGCAAAAGCTGACGACGAAGGAGCCGGACGACTCGCAGGTCGAAGTGTCGATCGCATCGTTCAAACGGATGCTCGAGCTCGACAACGAATTGCTGAACGACCGCGGCGCGGCGAAGTCCGGACAGGCGGTATCGTAAAACGGCCGCGTGCCGACGTCCTGCGGCGCTGCTTACATGCGAAAGGAGGAGGCATTCATGAAACGGCGGTTTCATCCGTTTTTCATCGTCATTCTCGTCTTGATGGCGATCGGCATCATTATTCAGATGATGAAGACACCGTTCGAGCTCATCGTGGCGATCATCATTTTCGGAGGCGTCTTTCTGCTATGGAAATATCCGCCGAACCGCTTCCGCAAAGCGAGCAGGCGCAAAGCCGCGCCGCCTTCCTCCGCCAAACGCGCCAAGGACAGGCGGAAAAACGTGCCGTTCCGCGTCATCCAGGGCAACAAGCGCGATGACGACGATCCGCCGGAAAAGCCGCACACGTACCACTGACCCTGAAAATATCCAATCAAGCCGAAACGCCCGGAGGGAAAGGTCCCCCGGGCTTTTTTGCGGCTTATGCCGGCTGCGGCCTAGGCGGGCTTGCCGTTTTGGCCTTTGCGGATAAATTGATTGAAGCAGCTGATGTAGTCCTGATGCGACCATTTTTTGAAATAAGCTTTGGCCGCGTCGTAGCCGGCTTTATACAGCTCCATGCTTTTTTCCGGCTTGATGTCGAAGTCGGTAACGCGCACGCCGAGCGTAGGCACCTTAATCGTCCTGAACCGGTTCTGCTCCTCGATATACCGTTCGTCATGCGCCCCCATCATCGTCGCGAACAAGGCGTGAAACATCGAGAGCGGCCCGACGATCGCCCGCGGCTCGGCCGACTGCTTCCCGACCATTTGAAAGCCGAGCGTCGGAATTTGATCCTTCTCCGGAATTTTGCTGTTTTCTTCGTCGTAAATCCATAACGGGAAATTGCTGAGCAGCCCCCCGTCGACGATATAAATGAATTGGTCGCTGAACTTTTCCCCTTTGCGCCTTACTTTCGCCGCCTTCCGCAAAATAACCGGATCGAAAAAGTACGGAATGCTCGTGCTCATGCGCACCGCCTTCGCGACCGTAAACTGATCCGGGTCGATGCCGTATTGGGCGATATCGTCCGGAAGCACGAGCAGCTTGCCCTGCGAAATGTCGGAGGCGATAATGCGCAGCTTGCCGCGCGGCAAATCGGCGAACGTGCGGACGCCTTTCGCCGCCAGCTTTTCCTCGATCCAGCGCTCGAGCTTTTGCCCCGAGTACAGTCCTTTCTTTACGAACAGACGAACCGCCGGCCCGACGATCGGCACTTGATGCAGCCACGATTTCGCCAAAAAATCGGTGAACGGCGTCTCCATAATGATTTGTTTCAGCTCATCCGCCGTATAACCGGCCGCGAGCAGCGATGCGACGATGGCGCCCGACGACGTTCCCGCCACCTGCTTAAACCGGATGCCCTGCTCCTCGGCCGCCTTGATCGCCCCGACAAGCGCGATCGCCTTGACGCCTCCCCCTTCGAACACACCGTTCACGAGCATGTACGTCACCCTTCCGCCGCATAGATGCGAACTTCGCCTACCACACTGTATGCGCCGCCGGTTTGTTCGTATGTCATGCCATGCAAAACGGAGAGGACCGGACAAAAGCAAAAACGCCCCGACCGCTGCATGGGCGGCCGAAGCGTCTCGTATCCGATTATTCCGATTCCAGTTCGTTGCGAATATTCATCAGTTCCGTGACCCGTTCCGGGTTGCGTTGGAAAAACTCGACGAGCACCTCGATGCACGTGATCGAATCCCAGCTCAGATGATGCTCGATGCCTTCGACGTCTTTATAAATATTTTCTTCCTGAACGCCGATCAATTGGAGAAAGCTTTCCAGCAGATGATGTCGTTCCACGAGCCGCTTGCCCATCTTCTTCCCTTTGGTCGTCAGCACAAGCCCGCGATATCGTTCATAAATCAAATAGTTGTCTTTGTCCAGCTTTTGGATCATCTTCGTTACGGACGAGGGATGAACTTCAAGCCCTTCGGCGATGTCGGCCACTCGCGCATATCCTTTTTCGTCGATCAGCTTATAAATTTTTTCCAGATAGTCTTCCATGCTCGGTGTCGCCGCCATAAGACACCTCCTCTGTTCCGAATTGCCAAACCTTATTAATGATACACCCTTCAACCGGACAAAGCAAGTTTTCGGAGGGCCGGCGCCTCCCGCGAAGCTTGACTTGCCGCACGGCAAGAAGGGAAACCTACAACGAGCCGAGACCGATGAAAAAGGAGCTGTTCCGATGTCCACGAAGCCGGAAGCCCGACCGGGCAAAACGAGAAACACGCTGCAATTCGTGCCGGAGCTCGTTTACTTCGAGCCGGACGCGCTTCATTACCCGAAAGGAAAACGGATCCATGACTGGGCGGTCTCACTCGGACTGCCGATCCGTATAACGGGCTCGCATAACCGGATTACCGGCTTGCCGGGCGAAAGCGAGCTGGAAACATATAAAATCGCCAAACGCACGCTCGTCGTCGGAGTTCGTAAAACGCTCAAATTCGATACGTCCAAGCCTTCGGCCGAATACGCGATCCCGATCGCGACCGGCTGCATGGGCCACTGCCACTACTGCTACCTGCAGACGACGCTCGGGGCGAAGCCTTACATCCGCATTTACGTCAATACGGACGACATACTCGAAGCGGCCCGCGGATATATCGCCGAACGGGCGCCCGAAATAACGCGCTTCGAAGCGGCCTGTACGTCCGATCCGGTCGGAATCGAGCATATCAGCGGCTCGCTGAAGGAGCTGATCGAATTTATGGGCGGGCAGCCGCTCGGCCGGCTCCGTTTCGTCACGAAGTTCCATCACGTCGATTCGCTGCTGGACGCGAAGCATAACGGGCATACGCGGTTCCGGTTCAGCGTCAACGCCGATTACGTCATTCGCCATTTCGAGCCGGCAACGTCCACGTTCGCCGAACGGATCGAAGCGGCGGGCAAGGTGGCGCGGGCCGGCTACCCGCTCGGGTTCGTTATTGCGCCGATCGTCTGGTACGACGGCTGGGAGGACGGCTACTCGGATTTGCTCGCGAAGCTGGGAGACGCCGTTCCGCCGGAAGCGGCGAACGAGTTGACGTTCGAGCTGATCCAGCACCGGTTCACGAAAACGGCGAAAGCGGTCATCCAGAAGCGTTATCCGAAAACGAAGCTGGAAATGGACGAAGCGAAGCGCAAATACAAATGGGGGCGCTGGGGACAAGGCAAATACGTATACCCCGACGAGCAGGCGGAAGCCTTGCGGCAATGGATCACCGAGCGCATTTTCGCCCATTTTCCGAAGGCGACGATCGACTATTTTACGTAAAAAACAACCCGCCGGATCGGCGAGATCCGGCGGGATTCTTCGTTTTCGTTAAAATTTCAGCCAATCCGGCGTCCGTTCCTGCAGCCAGATCGTAATGACGATCATCCTATCGAAGTAAAGGAGCAGCGCCATGACGACCATCAAGCCGCCGCCGATTTTCATCATCAACGACGAATAGCGGAGTATCCATTTCGTCGAACCGATGAAAAACGCAAGGATGAAAAACGGAATGGCGAAGCCGACCGAATACGCCGTCGTCAGTTGAAACCAGGTGCCCGGCTCCGTCGCGGCGAGCAGCAAGATCGAAGACAATATCGGCCCCACGCAGGGCGACCAGCCCGCGGCGAAGCCCATGCCGACGACGATCGAGCCGAGAAAGCCGGCCGGCTTCGATTTCACCTGCAGCTTGCGCTCGCGCATAAGCCACTGCGGCTGAAACACGCCGAGCAAAAACAATCCCATAATAAAAATTAGAATGGCGGAAAGCTGGCGGATCAAATCGCGGTAATCGTTGAACCAATCGGCAACCAGGCCGACGCCGAAGCCGAGCGAATAAAAGATGATCGAAAACCCGAGTATGAAAAACAGCGTATGCAGCGTCGTCGCAAGCCGCACTTCCTTCTTCGAGCGGTCTTCCTTCAGCCGCTGCACGGAAATGCCGGTGATGTACGACAAATAGGACGGATAGAGCGGCAGGCAGCAGGGCGAAATAAAGGAAGCGAACCCGGCCCACAGCGCAATCCAGACGTTGACTTGAGACAACCCGTTCACTCCGTTTCCAGATAGTATACGCCCATTATACGCTCGTTCGTCTCGGGCGCACAAGCAGCGTTCCGATCAGCAGCGCGATCAGCATGAGCACGACCGTCGCACCCGGCGCCCAGTTCCATACGCCCGCGGCGACCAGCCCGCCGACGACGGCGATTTCCGAATAGAGCAGCGCGATCCAGACCGAGTGCCGGAAGCTTTTCGCGACCGCCAGACTGCATGCGACGGGTACGGTCAGCAGAGCGGAAACGAGCAGCGCGCCGACGATTTTGATCGCGACGCCGATGACGAGCGCCGTCAATATCGTCAGCAGCAAATTGAGCGCCCGCAGCGGAATGCCGCTGACGGACGCCGCATCCTCGTCGAACATGATCAGAAACATTTCTTTGAAGAACACGAACATCATGGCGAGGACGATCAGCGTCACTCCGAAAACGAGCCAAAGGTCGGTCCAGCTGAGCGTATAAATGCTCCCGAACAAATAGCTGGTGACGTCCATGTTGAACCCTTTGCCGAGCGTGAACAAAAACGTCGCCAGCGCCACGCCGCCCGACATAATGATTGCGATCGACAGTTCCGCGTACGTCCGGTACGCCCGGCGAAGCCGCTCGATCGCGAAGGAAGCGGCTATGGAGAACACCAGACCGACGGCCAGCGGATAGACGCCGACGAGGAAGCCGAGCGCCACGCCCGCGATCGATACGTGAGCGAGCGTATCGCCGATCATCGACAGCCGCCGCAGCACGAGAAACACGCCGAGCAGCGGAGCCATCCCGCCGATCAATATGCCGCCGATCAGCGCGCGCTGAAAAAAGTATTCGGAAAAAATGTCCAATCGTCGTCTCCCCTATCCGTCTTCCGTTGCTTGAGTCCGCTCAACGCGCCGCCGCCGGCTCCTGAGCGTCGATTCGGCGAAGGTCGCGCAGGCTGTGCACGAGATTCGTTTCCGCGCAGTTTTCCAGCTCGTGCGTATGCTTGACGTAAAACTTCAGCTTGCCGCTCGTATGCGCCGGCTCGTAGCCGAGGTAGGCGTGCATCATCTCGATGTCGTGCGAAACCATCAGAAACGTAATGTTATGGCGCTGGTGCATATGGCGGATCATATGGAAAAAGCTTTCCTGCGTCTCCGAATCGATGCCGACCGTCGGCTCGTCGAGAATGAGCAGCTCCGGATTATTGACGAGCGCCCGCGCCAAAAACACCCGCTGCTGCTGGCCGCCGGACAAACGGCCGATTTGGCGGTCAGCCAGCTCCTCGATGCGAAGCGCGTGCATCGCGTCGTCGCACTTTTTCGCGTCTTCGGCGCCGATTCGCCTGAACAGCTTTTTGCGTCCGTACAGGCCGGACATGACGACTTCGCGCACCGTCGCCGGGAACAGCGGATTGAACGCGTTTTTTTGCGGCACGTATCCGATCCGCTCCCAGTCGCGAAACTTGGCCAGCGGCGTGCCGAACAGGCGGATTTCGCCCTCGCTCGGCTTCAGCAGCCCGACGATCATGCGCAGCAGCGTCGTTTTGCCGGCGCCGTTCGAGCCGATCAAGCCGACGAAGTCGCGCTGCAGGATGTTGAAGTCGAGCCGCTCGATAACGTTGCGATGCTCGTATTGAAACGTTACGTTTTCCATAGAAACGACCGGCAGGTGGCAATAAGCTCCCGCCGGTCCGGATGATGGCTGCATGAATGGCTCTCCGTTCGCGTTCGAATTGGTCGTGGTACTTTTATTGTAAAGCTTTCAATAAATTTTGCAAATTTTTGTCCATAACCGTCACGTAATTGTCGCCGGCTTTCGCCTGCTCCTGCGTCAGCCCTTCGAGCGGGTTCAGCACGAGCGTTTCGATGCCCGCGTCTTTCGCCAGCGTTTTCGCCATCTTATCCGAGACGAGCTCCTCGAAAAATATATATTTCACTTGATGCTCTTTCACGAATTGGTTGATCCGCTTCAAATCTTGCGCGGTAGGCTCCGCGTCCGGCGACAAGCCCATGATCGGCATTTGCGTCAGCCCGTAGTCCCGCGCCAAATAGCCGAACGCCTGATGGGAAACGACGATTTCCTTTTTCGGCGATTTGGAGATTGACTGCGCGAACTTCGCGTCAAGGTCGGCCAGCTGCTTGCGGAGCGTCTCGTAATTCGCTTCGTAGTACGCTTTATTGGCGCCGTCCGCTTGAACGAGTCCGTTTTTGATGTTTTCCGCCATTGTGAGCGCCGATTTCGGACTGACCCAGACGTGCGGATCGACGTCGGAATCGGTCTCGTGGCCGTGCTCGTCCTTGCCCCCCGTCTTAGTCTCGCCGCCGTGGTCGTCTTCATGCGCGGCTCCGTGCAGCAGTTCGATGCCGTCGCTCGCGACGACGATGCGCGGGCCGGAGTCTTTCTTCATGCTGTCGAGAAAATCGTGCACCCAGCCTTCGAAGCCGGCGCCGTTATAGACGAACAGCTGCGCGTTCGCCATGTTTTTTAGATCGCGGCTTTTCGGCGACCAATCGTGCGGCTCGACGCCGGCCGGCACGAGATTGATCACGTTCGCCTTGTCGCCTCCGATCCGGCTGGCAAAATCGTACAGCGTATAAAATGTCGTAATGACATTGACTTTTCCGTCGGAAAGCTTTATATTCGACCCGTTGCCGCAGCCTGTCATGACGATGGCAAGCAGCAGCATACTTATAATCGACGCGGCCAGCCGGCCGGCCTTCGAATGCTTCCGCTTCGAAACGTCGCTTCGTTCGTACATCGTTTTCGTCCCCTTCCGTTATCCGAGCGCCGCTCGTATGTAAATCGTAAGTTTTTCTATTTACACATTGGATTATAAAAGCGCCCGCTTCCGCTTGTCAACCGAAACTTTATCCGGTGTTGTTCGTCTGTGATAATGTCATACCATAACTGTTCTGAGATAATGTCACTATGGGACAGGAGACAATTACACTGACAGAAGACGAATGGAACAAGGTGAGAATCGTTGAAAAAATATTGGAGGGGCACTTGACCAATGGGGAGGGTGCAGCCTATCTTGGGCTAACGACACGGCAAGTGATTCGACTGAAGAAGAAGTACCTGACGCAAGGAGGAGCTCAGGCACTCGCACATCGGAATCGAGGAAGAAAG